>NZ_JABMCN010000065.1 GCF_013179515.1 Pseudomonas sp. CM27 | reverse complement strand
GCACGCCCAGGTGGGCGTTGGGGTAGTTGGTCCAGCCGCTGCCGCCGGACATGTTCAGCGGGTGGCCGCAGAAGCCGGCGTTCATGAAGTTGCACAGGATGCCGCTGTCCAGGCCGCCAAGGTCGTTGCCCATGGCCATGTAGCCCAGTTTGACGTTGAGCGCCGGGGTGAACAGGGTACGCTCGTAGCTCAGCTCGGTCAGGCGGGTGTACAGGCCACCGTAGTTTTCCTGGATCGGCAAGCGGTTGCCGACCAGGTCTTCCGAGGCGCTGTTGCCGCGGCGGTCGTTGATGGTCAGCTGGACCTTGCCGCCGTTGTCCAGGCCGTACAGTTTCGACAGGTCGAACTGCACGCCCAGCTTCAGGTTCTGCGAATAGCGCGCCGAGCGGTGCAGGCCACCGTGGGCGTTGTAGGCGGTTTCGCCGCTGTAGTCGCCGGTAAACTTGACGCCGTCGTCTTCCAGCTGGTGGCGCAGGCCACCCCAGTCACCGGTGAGGGTGTTGCGGGTCATCAGGTCGCCGTCGGCGAGGGCGGTGGTGCTGGCCAGGGCCAGCAGCAGGGTAGGGGTGATGCGGATTGCGGATGGCATTGCTGTGTCTCGAAAAGTTCTTGAGGCAATTCGCGGGCGCGCCCGCTTCCACAAGGTTCAAGGCAGAACCTGTGGGAGCGGGCATGCCCGCGAAGCAGGCGACGGGGTCTTACGGCAGCGCGTAAGAAATCACGTAGTCGCCACGGTCAGTCGACTGGCGTGCACCGCCAGCGGTGATCACTACGTACTGCTTGCCGGTCTTCGGCGAGACGTAGGTCATCGGGCCGCCCTGGCTGCCCACTGGCAGGCGAGCCTTCCAGATTTCGTTACCGTTGCTGCTGTCGTAGGCGCGCAGGTAGAAGTCCTGGGTGCCTGCGATGAACACCAGGCCGCCTTGGGTCGACAGGGTGCCGCCGAGGGTTGGCAGGCCGATCTTGATCGGCAGGTGCATGCGGATACCGAGCGGGCCGGTATCTTCAACAGTACCGACCGGTACCTGCCAGGCTACCTGGCGGGTCTTCATGTCGATGGCGGTCAGGGTGCCGAACGGCGGCGCCTGGCACGGAATGCCGGCTACCGACAGGAAGCGGTTCTTGTTCACCGCATACGGGGTGCCCTTGAGCGGTACCGCGCCCATGCCGGTGTTCAGTGCTTCACCCCCGGAGGCCGCGTCACCCTTGTTCTGCGACGGGATCATCTGGATCCACAGACCAAGGCGCATGTCGTTGACGAAGATGAAACCATGTACCGGGTCGGTAGACAGGCTGCCCCAGTTCATGCCACCCAGCGAACCCGGGAAGCTCAGCGACAGGTCGGTGCCTGGTGCGGTGTACAGGCCGTCGTAGCGCATCTTCTTGAAGTCGATACGGCACAACAGCTGGTCATACGGGGTTGCGCCCCACATGTCAGATTCGGTCAGGGTCTGCGCGCCGATCTGAGGCATGCCAACCGACTTCGGCTGGGTGGGGGAGTACGGCTCGTTGGGGATGTTGCTTGGCTTGACCGGTACTTCGTCAACCTGGGTCAGCGGCTTGCCGGTGGCGCGGTCGAGCACGTAGATCTGCCCAGCCTTGGTGCCGATCACCACCGCAGGTACCGACTGGCCGTCGTCCTTGGTGAAGTCGATCAGGCTTGGCTGCATCGGCAGGTCGAAGTCCCACAGGTCGTTGTGCACGGTCTGGAACACCCACTTCTGGTTGCCGGTGGTGGCGTCCAGGGCCAGTACCGAAGCACCGTAGGTGTGGTCCAGCTTGTTGCGTTCAACGCCATAGATGTCGGTGGAGGACGAGCCCATCGGCAGGAATACCGTGTTCATCGCCGGGTCATAGGACATCGGTGCCCAGCTGTTCGGGGTGCTGCGCACGTAGGTGTTGTCACCCTGAGGCGCCTGGCGATCTTCCGGGTTGCCCGGGTCGAAAGCCCAGCGCATTTCCCCGGTGATCACGTCGAAACCACGGATCACGCCACCTGGCATGTCGGTCTGGACGTTGTCGGCGACCCGGCCGCCAACCACCACGGTAGTACCGGCCATCAATGGTGCGGAGGACAGCTGGTAGAAGGAGTCTGGCACGTTGCCCAGGCCTTCCATCAGGTTGACCTGGCCGTTGTTGCCGAAGCCCTGGCAGAACTCGCCATTGTCGGCGTCGACGGCAATCAGGCGGCCATCGATGGTGTTTGTCAGCAGGCGGCGCTGGCAGTTGGCGCCAGCCGCTACACTGCCGCCAGCGATCGGCGAGCTGTTCGGCTGGGTCGGCTGGGCGATGGCGGCTGTCGCATCGAAGTAAGCCATGCCGCGGCAACGCTGCCAGACCTTGGATTGCGCGTTGATCGCGTTTTTCCACAGCTCTTTGCCGGTGTCGGCGTCAAGGGCGATCAGGTTGTTGTGCGGCGTGCAGATGAACACCTTGTTGCCGATCTGCAGCGGGGTCAGCTGGTCTTCGGCGCCGTTGCCGTCGCTGATGGCCACGTCACCGGTGTGGTAGGTCCAGGCCACTTTCAGCTTGTCGACGTTGTCACGGTTGATCTGGTCCAGCGCGGCGAAGCGGCTGCCACCCTCGGTGTTGCCGTAGTGGGCCCAGTCCTTCTGTTCCTTGCCGGCTTCGACCGGGGTCATGCCCGGGCCCTTGCCGGTAGGAGCGACGCTTGGGTGGGCAACGAACATGTTGCCGGCGGCGATCACCAGTACCACGGCCATCACCGCGGCAATGCCGTAGGCGCCACGGCCGCTGTTGGCACCGTTGGCGCGGGCCAGCAGCGGGTAGACCAGCGCCACCGCCATGCCGATCGCGCCGAACATGAACAGGCGCGAGAACAGCGGCCAGAACACCAGGCCGGCATCGACCAGCGCCCAGGCGGCAGTGCCGACCAGAAACGCCGCGTACAGCCAGGCACCGGCCTTTTTGCGGCGGGCGATGAGGATACCGGCAATGGCCATGGCCAGGCCGCCGATCAGGAAGTACCAGGAGCCGCCCAGGCCGGCCAGCTTGATGCCGCCAGCAGCCAGGAGGAGGCCGAGCAGGGCGATGATCACGCCCAGGCCGACAAGGATGATATTTGTGGCGCCAGACGCGCGCGGTGTTTCTTTCATGCCAGGGATCTCAGCAGGTGGAATGGGCGCAGTTTAAGCCCTTAGCTTGCTAATTAACAAGTTAGTACATAACTTTGTGAGGCTGATTGTCGCAGGGCTGAACTTGCCAAGGTGTGGCTAAAAGCTTAGATCAGGCGGTGAAAAAAGCATTAAACGGGGTGTTCATGCAGGTTATTAAATTTGCATTGATACTTTGGTCGAGTGGCGACCGCGTTTGTGCCAAGAGCAGCTTGGTGCTGCTCCTGCAGACACTACGGGCGGCCTTTCAGGTGGGCCACGGGGTGGCACTGGTATAGAACACGGCGAGCCAGACGGTCGGCATGCCAGGTGCCGTCCATTCCACCCGGTGGCGGCAGTGCGGTGGGATGTCCAGGCAATCGCCCGGCGCCAGCAGCCGGGTATGGTTTTCGAGCTCGAAACGCAGGCCGGCGGCGCCGCTGAGCAGCACGATCCATTCGCCCTCGGCCTGGTCGTACCAGTAACCTGGCGGACTGGCTTGGCCGCTGGAGACGATACGCTCGACGCGCACGCCCGGGCGGCTGAGCAGTTCGTCCACGCGTTCGGCGCAGGTTGGGTCGGCGGCGGGCAGGGCAGTCAGCAGGTTGGTCAGTGTCATGGAAAGCCTCATGGGAAGGATTTGATTCCACTATGAACGCTATTGCCCAGCAGCGCGCTTCTTGACCGGCCCGGCGGTTTGTAAGAACTTTCTGAGTTTTGGAGCGTGGGCGGCAAATGGACAAACTCCAGGCAATGAAGATGTTCGTGGCCACCATCGATGCCCAGGGTTTTTCTGCCGCTGCACGCAGGCTGGGGCTGGCGACATCGTCGGTGACGCGCCTGGTCGATGCTCTGGAGGCCGAACTGGGCGCCACCTTGCTCAACCGCTCGACCCGCCAGGTCAGCCTGACGGAAGCGGGCGCCCGTTATTACGAACGCGCACGGGGTATTTTCGAAGCCCTGGATGAAGCCGATGCCAGCGTTGCCGACCGTGGCGAGGCGCCGGTCGGCGTGTTGCGCCTGTGCTTGCCCGTGGAGTTCGGCAGGCGCGTCGTCGCCCCGCACCTGGGGCAGTTCCTGGCGCAGCACCCGGCGCTGGAGCTGGACATCGACCTCAGCGACCGCCTGGATGATCTGCTCGACGGGCGTTATGACCTGTCGATTCGTCTCGGCGACCCCTCGCCCAATGACGAGCTGGTGTGTCGTCAGCTGGGGCGCTTCGAGCGTTGGCTGGTAGCCAGCCCGGCCTACCTCGCCCGGGGTGAGCCGCCGCAGCACCCAAAGGCGTTGCTTGATCATGCCTGCCTGCGCTTTCGCTATGGGCAAAAAGCCCGTCCCTGGCGCCTGACCCAGGGCCAGGACAGCCTGGAACTGGACGTGCGCGGGCCATTGCGCAGCGCCAATGCCGACATGCTCCGCGAAGCTGCACTGGCGGGCAGTGGCATTGCGCTGCTGGCCGACTGGCTGGTGCGCGAGGATGTGCTTGCCGGGCGGCTGCAGCGATTGTTCCCCGCCTGGCGGGCAAGCCCTGGCACAGCCAATGACAGCATCAATGCGCTGTACCTGCCCAATCACCGAGGTTCGCGGCGGGTGAACGCGTTCATCGACTTTTGCGAAAATTTGCTGCAACCGCGCACCTAACGTTGCGCTGCACGCAAAGCCGCGTTGCGTCGTCGCCGGATTCTCGACCCACCCGCGACTGGGTAAGGTAGCCGACATATTCCACCCCCTCGCCGAGGATACCGCCATGAATCCCACCCTTGCCACCGCGCAGCCTGCAGCCGCCGGCCTCAGCCGCACGCTGGTCGTGCTGCTGGCTTTCTGCTGTGGCGCAATAGTCGCCAATATCTATTATGCCCAGCCAATCGTGGCGCTGATCGCCCCGGACCTGGGGCTGTCCACCGAGCATGCCAGCCTGATCGTTTCCCTCACGCAGCTGGGCTATGCGCTTGGTCTGCTGTTGCTGGTGCCGCTCGCCGACCTGCTGGAAAACCGCCGCCTGATGGTGGCCACTGCCGTGCTGGCCTGCGTCAGCCTGTTGCTGGCGGGCACCAGCAGCAGCGGCCAGGGCCGGTTGTTCCTGGGCTACGCGCTGCTGATCGGTTTCAGTTCGGTAGCGGTGCAAATGCTGATCCCGCTGGCCGCGCACCTGGCACCGGAGCAGCAGCGCGGGCGGGTGGTGGGCAATATCATGGGCGGCCTGCTGCTGGGTATCCTGCTGGCGCGGCCGTTGTCGAGCCTGGTGGCTGACCACTTCGGCTGGCGGGCGGTGTTCATTGGCGCTGCCGGGGTCATGCTGGCGATCATCCTGCTGCTGGGCCTGACCCTGCCGCAGCGGCGGCCTGAACACAAGGCCAGCTATGCCGCGCTGATGCTGTCGCTGCTCACGTTGCTGCGGCGGTATCCATTGCTGCGCCAGCGTTCGTTGTACCAGGCATTGATGTTTGCAGCGTTCAGCCTTTACTGGACAGCGGTGCCGATGGCCCTGGCAGGTGAGCATGGGCTGTCGCAAAGCCAGATCGCGGTGTTTGCCCTGGTGGGCGCGGTAGGGGCCGTAGCCGCGCCGCTGGCCGGCCGCCTGGCCGACGCCGGACATGCGCGGGCCGGCTCGCTGCTGGCATTGTTGCTGGCTCCGGCGGCATTGTTGCTGGGCCTGACCGCGCCGGGCTACAGCGTGATCGGTCTGGGGCTTACCGGAGTGCTGCTGGACTTCGCGGTGCAGATGAACATGGTCATTGGTCAGCGCGAGGTGTACGCGCTGGACCCGGCCAGCCGCGGGCGCTTGAACGCGGTTTACATGACCAGCATCTTCCTCGGTGGGGCGCTGGGTTCGGCGGTGGCCAGTGCGGTGTTCAGCCAGTTTGGCTGGCAAGGCATCACGTTGGTGGGGGCAGGGTTGCCGGGCATTGCCTTGCTGGTTTTCCTGGCCAGAGCGCATCGAGGCTGAGCGCCCCAGCCTGGGCATCAGCGGCCAAGCGGCAGGGCCACGCCAATCACGGCAAACAGGCTGCCGCAGCAGCGGTTGAAGCCCTTGCCGCCTTTGGCCAGCCAAGGGCGAATGCGAAATGCCAGGCGCGCCAGCAGGTACTCGACCAGAAACTCCACGCTGGCAAAGGTCGCCGCCATCACCACGAACTGCAGCAGCAACCCCCGCTGCGGGTCGATGAATTGCGGCAGGAACGCACCGTAAAACAGCAACACCTTGGGGTTGGCCAGGGCCGACAGCAGGCCTTGGCGGAACAGGCCGGCGTTGCCAAGACGGGCGCTGCGCTCGTTCAGTTCCAGGTGCAGACCGGGGCTGCGCCACAGCTGAATTCCCAGCCAGACCAGGTAAGCCCCGCCGACCCACTTCAGCACTTCCAGCAGCGAGGCCGAGGTCTGCAGCAACGCTGTCAGGCCGAACATGGCCAAGGCAATGAGCGCGCTGAAGCCGAATACGCCGCCAACGATGGTGATCAACGTTCGGCGCGCGCCATAAAGGGCCCCGTGGGTCAGCGCCAGCAGGCTGTTCGGGCCTGGAGTCAGCGACAGGCCGATGCTTGCCAGCAGGTAAATAAGCCAGGTGTCGAGAGCCATGTCGGGAAACGCCTTGTTGGTCCGAAGGGCGCCAGTCTATGGCGCCAGGTCTTCTCTGTCAGGTTATGATTCGGACATTCGACGGTGATTTCTGGACACAGCTTCATGCAGCCTGACATCCGCTTGCTTATCCTGCCCTTGCCGGATTTTGCCCTGCTGCCGTTCGGTGCCTTTCTCGACAAGCTGCGCTTCGGGCTTGCCGACATGCTCGTGGATGAAACCCGCGACAGCCGCCATGCCTTGCGCTCTTTGGAACTCGGCGGCGGGCCAGGACGGCAAGCGGAGCGGGCACAGGCATTGATGCGCCATCACCTGGGCACGCCAGTGGCGGTGGAGCAGTTGGCTGCGCAACTGGGCATCAGCCGGCGGCAACTGGACCGGCAGTTCCAGGCCAGCCACGGCGTGAGCGCCAAGGCCTGGTGGCTGGAGATGCGCTTGCAGCAGGCGCGCTGGCGCTTGTGCAACTCCAGCCACAGCCTGATGCAAATTGCCGATGAAGTGGGTTTTGCCGACGCCAGTCACTTGGGCAAGTGCGTGCGGCGGCGGTTTGGTTGTACCGCGCTGGCGCTCAGGCAGGCTTACTGCGGCGAGCCGAACAACCCTGTCCAGTAGATCCCTGCGTCGCTCTTCGGGTCTACTGCATAGGCAGCACCCAGCTCACGGAAGTCCGGATTCATCAGCGTTGCGCAATGCCCCGGGCTGTCCAGCCAGCCCTCGACTACCTTGTGCGCAGTGTCGCGCCCGGCCGCAATGTTCTCGCCGATCTGCTGATACAGGTAGCCAGCCAGCTCTGCACGGTCACCGGGGGTACGGCCATCCTTGTCGATATGGTCAAAGAAGTTCTGGTTGGCCATGGCCCGCGTGTGGTTGGCGGCGACGCCGGCCAGCGCAGTGCTCCAGGCCAGCGCGGGGGCGGCGGCGAAGGGCTGGCCGCCGCATTGGCGAGGCACCTTGCGCGCGTCGTTGATTGCCTGCAGCACCTTCTGCCCCTCGGCCTGCCAGTCGCCCAGGCGGCCACTGAGCAGCGGCCGCGCCAGCACGATGCGCCAGTCGCGGCCCTCCTGGCTGACGCCGATATCGACGAACTGCGGGTCGAGCACCACTTGGCAGAAGCTTTCTTCAATGGCATGCATTGCGGCGCGCGCATCGCGCGGCCCGGACAGGCTTATGGCCTGGACGTTGACCATGGGGTAGGCGGCGCGGGTCATGGCCTGCTGCAGGTCGCGGGTACCCTCTGGCGACAGCGCCAGGCGGGTATCGCTGTTGAGCGGCGGCAGCTCCAGCGATGCCTCGCCACCGCAGGGCTGGGCCTTGCTGCGGTAGACGTTGATCGAGTCGATCAGTTGCGCCTCTTCGCCGGTAACAGCCAGCGCCGCGGTCGAGACGACCAGGCCCAGTGACAAGGCGGCAAGTGATGGCAGGACGCGCATGTGGATCTCCCTGTGACTGGCAGCGTCGTGGTATGCGCTGCTCATCCTACACAAGCCCGGGGCTTTTGGCCCGGGGTCATGCAAAGCAATGAAAACGCCGGCGTGGGTTGCTGCCGGCACAAGAGGGAGTAGACCACTGGTCGCCGGAAAAGTGCGGCGGTTTGGTAATCATTCGTAACATCGACGCTTCACGGGAACGCTCGACTTCAGATCTAGCGTGCCAACGCCTGGTTCGGCTTGTAAAACAGGAAGTGCGTGGTCTGCGCGGTGCGTCGATAGGCCTTGGCCCAGTCCGGGCGCACCGTGCGGTCATGGAAGTACAGTGCCCCCCCGGTGGGGTCCTTGAGTTGCTGGTTCAGCGCCTTGCGTGCGATCTCCTTGGCGACGTCGTAACGCTGCGCTTCCTCGACCTGGTCGGAGCGCCCGTCGCACCACCAGGAAAACTGGCAGGCCTTGGTCTCCACACCCTGCTTGACCACCCCGCAGATGGTGTCCGGGAAACCATCATGGCCCAGGCGGTTGAGCACCACGCTGGCAACGGCGGCCATGTCCTTGGCGTCGGCGCCCTTTGCCTCCCAGTAAATGGTGCGGGCCAGGCAGGTAATGCTGTCGTCCAGCGGCGCCTGGCCGGCAGGGTCGACGGCCTTCGCTTCGCTCGGTGTCAGGGTTTCCGCCTTTTTCGGCGCAGGCGCGTCGTTCGCCACTTTCTGCTCCAGCACTTCGGCCTTGTCCTCGGCAACCGCAGCCTTGGCCGGGTCAGCGGCCTGCAAGGAGCCTGCGAGCAGGGCCGAGGTCAAGCCAACTACCATCCACGATAGGCGCATGGTCCAAGCTTCCGAAGTGTGGGTTGAATCTGAGTCTAGCCAAGCGTAAGCATTAATACCAAAGGCAGTGTGGCGGCGGCGGCCACGGTCTGCAGGGCTATGATCGTCGCCATCAAGGGCGCATTGCCGCCCATTTGACGGGCCATCACATAGGATGACGAAGCGGTAGGCAAAGCCTGGAACAGCACCGCCACCACGGCGGCCTGGCCACTCAGGCCGAGCACCCGGCACAGGCCCCAGGTGGTCAGCGGCATGACCAGGAACTTGAACGCCGATGCCGCCATCAGCGGCCGCACCTGCTGGCCCAGGCGGGCGCCACCCAGGGCCGCGCCAACGCACAGCAGCCCAAGCGGCAGGGCAGCCTGGCCCAGGGCCTTGACCGTAGGTTCGATGCCGGCCGGCAGGCCAAGGCCAGTTACCCGTAGCAACAGGCCGCCTGCGCAACCGACGATCAACGGGTTGGCGAAGATCGCCCTCAGCACCGTGGCGGGCGAGCTATGGCGAGCGCTGAAGCGCGCAAACACCAGCACGCAAAGCAGGTTGACCAGCGGCACGATGGCCGCGTTGGCTACCGCCGCCAGGGCAATCCCGGCGCTTCCATAGATGCCCGCAGCCAGGGTGGCACCGATGTAGTTGTTGAAGCGGATGCCGCCCTGGAACACCGAGGTGAAGTCGGCGCCATCGTGGTTGATCGCGCCCTGGTAGAGCACCAGCAGCACGGCCCCCGCCAGTGTCGAGAGCATCAGTACACCGACCATGCCCAGTACCGGTACCCCGTCCAGGTTGGCGGTGGCCAGGCCGTGGAGGAACAGTGACGGCAACAGTACGTAGTAGCTGAGGCGCTCGGCCCCGGGCCAGAAGCTTTCAGACAGAAAGCTGCGCAGGCGCAGGAAGCTGCCCAAGGCAATCAGCAAGATTATCGGCAGTAAGGTGGTCAGCAGCAACTGGAGCATGGGTGACGTTCCGTAGTCGGGTACGGGGTCACATTACTGGCGGCAACTGATTTGTAGAAACGTTGTTTTCTTAACTGACCATTGAGGAAAAATGCATGTTACTCCGGCCCGCGCTGTGGCCTCGGCGCCCTCACGCTTCCAGCGCGGTTTTCAATACTGCACTCAAATGCCGCCGCTGACTTTTCTCATGCTCCAGCAACACCACCCGCCGGGTCAGCTGGGGCTCGCCAAATGGCAGGCAGGTGGCCGGTGGCAGGCGTTGCAGGTCGTCATCGGCCATTGGGATGATGGCCACCCCAAGGCCCATCACCGCCATGCGCGCCAGGGCTTCCTGGCTGTCCAGTTCCATCTGCTCGCTTACGTGCAAGTGCTGCCGGCGCAGTTCCTGTTCGATCTGCCGCCCGGCCCAGGCGCGTTTGTCGAAGCGCAGAAAGGGTTGACTGGCCAGCAGCTGCGGCACGCTGTGGCCGGCCAGCTCAGGGCTGGCAATGGCCCAGAAGCGGTCCTCGAACAAGGGCGTGAAGTCGAGGTTCTGCGGGTAGGGGCTGACCGGTTCGGTGGTGATCGCCGCGTCGAGCTCGCCGTCTTCCACGCGCCGCGCCAGTTCTGCCGACATGCCGGAGGCCACGCTGATGTGCAGTTGCGGGTGGTGGGCCTTGATCCACACCAGGGCCCTGGGCAGCCGCCGCGCCAGCACGGTATGGATGGCCCCGAGGCGCAGGCGGCCGCGCAGGCCAGGGCCACTTGCCAGGGCGTCGGCCAGTTCGTCATAAGCGGCCAGAATGCTTTCGGCACGGGCCACCGCCAGCTGGCCGGCTTCGGTCAGCACGACCTGGCGGCGGCTGCGGTCGAACAGCGTCACCTGCAGTTCGTCTTCCAGCGATTTGATGTGCAGGCTCACTGCCGAGGGGGTGAGGCTTAGCAGGTCGGCGGCACGGGCAAAGGTGCCGTGACGGGCGATGGTCACCAGGGTGCGCAGGGCTTTGAGGGACATGCCGAGGGGTCCGGTTTCTGTTGGCAGGGTTGCATTGTCAGGCTCGGGGGGATTGGCGGCAAGGCGCACGGGGATCGCCCTTGGCGCCGATCCAGGCTACCCGATTCAGCGCCTGCTCCCCCCATACGCCTGGCTGATCCGATCGATCACCATGGCCAGCGCAACGATGGCCAACCCGGCCTCTACCCCTTGGCCCACATTCAGGGTCTGGATACCCGCCAGCACGTCCTCACCCAGCCCGCGCGCGCCGATCATCGATGCCACCACCACCATCGACAGGGCCATCATCACCGACTGGTTGAGCCCGGCCATGATACTGGGCAGCGCCAGCGGCAAGGCAATCCGCCGGAGCCGCTGCCAACGGCTGGCGCCCAAACCGTGGGCAGCCTGCAGCAACGACTGGTCTATCTGGCTGAGGCCCAGCTCGGTCAGCCGTACCAGCGGTGGCAGGGCGTAGACCAGCGTGGCAAACACAGCGGGCACCTTGCCCAGGCCAAACAACATCAGCACCGGGATCAGGTAGACAAAGGCCGGCAGCGTCTGCATCACATCGAGCATCGGCAGCAACAGCCGCCGTGCCAGCGGGCGGGTGGCCAGGAGGATGCCCAGCGGTACACCCACCAGCACGCACAGGCCGGTACTGACCAGCACCAGGGCCAGGGTCTGCAGCAGTTTGTCCCACAGCCCGAGCATGCCGATGAATGCCAGCAACGCGACCAGCACCATACTGCGCAGCAGGCTGCGGCTGGCGTGCCAGGCCAGCGTGCCGACCACCAGCAACAACAGCCACCAGGGTGTCAGCCGCAGCAGGTTTTCCAGGCCGACCAGCAGTTGCAGCAGCTGGTCCGAGACACTGCGCAGGTGATCGCCGTAATGCAGCACCAGCCAGTCGACCAGCCGGTTGATGCTGTCGGCAAAGGAGAATTGCAGGGCTTTGGGAAAGCCGTCGTTCACAAGCTGCCCTCGACCTTGGCCGTGACCTCGGCAGGCAACCAGGCTTTCCACACCTCGGGGTTGTCACGCAGAAACGCCAGGGCAGCGTCGCGAGGGGGCGTGCGATTTTCGCTCATTGCCGCCAGTGCCTGGTTCAGACGGTCAATCGGGATGTCTACTTTTTCGAACATCGACACCAGCTCGGGATAGCCCTCGCGGAAGGCTTTGGAAACGCCTATCGATAGCTTGGCGGGCAGCGACTGGCTGCCTTTTGGATTGGGGTTGCCGGCATTGGTGAGGGTGGCCCACGCCTGGGCATCGAACGGGGGTTCTTCCAGGCGTACCAGCTTGTAGCGCCCCATCAACGGCGTCGGGTTCCAGTAATAGAACAGCACGGGATGGCCCAGGCGGATGGCTGCGCTGATTTCTGCATCCATCGCTGCCCCGGAGCCGCTGCGGAAGTTGGTGTAGAACTCATCCAGGCCATAGGCCTTCAGTTTCTGGGTGTTGACCGTTTCCGAAGTCCAGCCGCTGGGGCTGTTGAGAAACCGCCCTTTGCCGGGTGACTCGGGGTCGCGGAACACCTCTGGGTAGCGCTTGAGGTCTTCGACCGTTTTAAGGCCTGGCGCAGCGGGTTTCAAGTCACGCTGGTTGTCGCCGTTGATCACGTAGTCCGGTACCCACCAGCCTTCTTCGGCATTTTTCACCGTGTCGCCCAGGGCGAACACCTGGCCGGCCTGTTCGGCCTTGATCCAGGCAGGGCTGCGCCCGGCCCATTCCTCGGCGATCACCTGCAGGTCGTTGCGTGCCAGCGCCACTTCCAGGCTCACGGTGCTGCCGGGCAGGGTGTCGGTGAGGTAGCCATAACCGTGCTCTGTGATCAGCCGCAGGATCTCGGTGGTGAGTGCCCCGCTTTCCCAGGTGAGGGCGCCGAAGTGGATAGGTGTGTGGCGATCTGCCGATGCAGCACTGTCGGTGCTGGCCACGCCTGCAGCCAGCAGCAGGCCGGCCAGCAGCGCTTGAATTGTTTTCATCAGGGCCTCGTGGGTTGCCGGTGGGTGGCTGCCGGCAAGTGTAGACGACGCCCGCGCAAGCCTGCGTTGCTGCCAGGGAACGGGGCCCCGGTGCCACCGGGGCTGGCAGGTTGCAAAGGTGGTCGCCGCCATGTGGCGACCACTTTTTCGCGAGGCCTCATCCCATGACCCTGAACCTTGACTTTGTCTATTACCGAAACTTCCGCTTCGACGGCAAGTTGCACGTTCGCTGTAGCGGGCCCGACCTGCACAAGGTCAACCGCATCCGCTACGAACTCGAACGGGCCGGGCCGGATGGGCCGGTGTCGTTCAAAGGTGTTTCAGCCTATTCCCAGGCGCGCAGCGGCAAACTGAGCGACCACGGTTGCCCGGCCACGTTGGTTGCGGAAGAAGCAGCGGGCGTCTATTCCATACGGCCCAGGGTGGTCTTGCTGGATGAGCATGCACGGGCGATGAACCGGCCGACCGGGGCTGCTGGTGTGATCGACATGCCGCCGCTGGTGCTCGATATCCAGGCCGAGGAGATCAACCGTAGTGTTCTGGACAAAGTGCCGTTGTCTTCGACTGACGCACGTCGCAAACGCGAAGTTGCGCCAACGGTGGTGCCCGAACTGCTCGCCCAAGCGCTGCCCGTGCTGGCGCCGGGCGTGTCTTGCCCGACGTTGATTGTGGTGTTCAGCGAAGGTGGCCATGCGCGCCTGCTGAATGACCTGGAGCCAACCTCCGGTTCGGTTCTGGTTCGCTACTGGCCGAATCTGAAAACGGTGTTGATGCCCCGGCCAGTGCTGAGCGAGCAGGAGCGGGATGAGCACAAGCTTGAAGCGCTGCGTGATTGCTGTCTGCTCGACCAGCCTGCGAGCATGCTCAACGACACGTACATCGAGCTGTTGAAGACGCTTTCGGCTCTGGACTACGTGCAGAACATGCATTTCTTGCCGCCAGTCGCGCCCCCCAATATTTTCGTACTCGGTATTGCAGGCCTGATAGCGACGGTATTGACGGGGGCTGCAGTGGTGGCCGGTAACCGCGCACACGAAAATGCCACGGCAACGCCTGATTTCGAAGCGCGTCAGACTTACCTGGATCAGCCGGGGCCGCGCTGGCAGGGGCTGAATGTACGAAAAGCGTGGACGGGCGATGTGACTGGCAAAGGTAGCCGTATCCATTTCAGCGATGAAGGGCTGCACGCCCGGCATGAAGACTTGCGGGACAACCCCAATCTGAAAATTGTCTCGATAGAACCTCAAACCTACGCGGACCACGGCACTGCTTCAGTCGGGCTGATACTGGCCGCACGCAATGGCTTCGGCGCAACAGGGATCAGCCATGACAGCGAGTTGTACGTGTACAACCACATCAAGACAGATGCACAGGGGAGCTACCAGGCACTCAAGGATCTACTGCGCAACGTAGAGCCTGGTGACATTGTCGGGATCAATCGCCAGACGGCCCATGTCAGTGTGCTGAGCACCATGCTGCCCGCCTTGCACGACAAACTCTGGTGGTCAGTGATGAAGCAACTGGCGCAGCGTGGTGCGGTGGTGGTAAATGCTGCGGCCAATGGCAGTAACCAGACCATCGCGAATAAAGGTACACGGCAGAGCGAAGGTGTGGACCTGAGCAACTGGTCTTATTTCCAGGACCATGGTGATGCAGGCGTCATCCTGGTGGGGGCTTGCCGGTCATACGATGGCAAGCCCCATCTGTATTCCAACCACCACTATCCTTATCGGATGCTCAATGCCTGGGGCGACAGGGTAGTCACGCTTTCCTATTCGGACTTGCAGGATTTTGCCGGTAGTGACCGGGACTACACCGCCACCTATGGTGGCACTTCGAGCGCCACACCCATGGTGTGTGGTGCACTGAGTCTCATCCAGTCCTATGCCATGCAGCACCATCACATCTACCTCAACGGCAACCAGATGCACCAACTGGTGATGCAGTCTGGCTACGACGACGCGAGGCTAGCCGACACCGATGTACTGCCAATGGGGGCACGGCCCAATGTGCATGGCGCATTGGTCCTGCTGGATCATATTCTGGGTGGAGGCGTGTTCGAGGCATGAGCGAGGGCCGACAAGCGTCGGCCCCGACGTGGTTACACGCGGAACTGGTCCATCAGCGCCTGCTGCTGGTTGGCCAGGCTGTTCAGCGACTGGCTGACACGCGCCGACTCGTTGGCCTGGCCCGACAGCGATTCGGTGACATCGCGGATGGTTGCCACGTTGTTGTTGATCTCTTCCGCCACCGCACTTTGCTCCTCGGCGGCCGAGGCGATCTGCAGGTTCATGTCGGTGATCACCGTCACTGCCTGGCCGATGCGCTGGAGCGCGGTGACGGCTTGACCCACCTGCTGCACACCGCTCTGCGCCTGGCGGTGGCTGTTGTCCATGGCGCCGACCACTTCGCGCGTGCCGTTCTGCAGCGCCTCGATCACCTGGCGGGTTTCTTCCACCGATTCCTGGGTACGCTGGGCCAGGTTGCGCACCTCGTCGGCGACCACCGCGAAGCCACGGCCGGCCTCACCGGCGCGGGCGGCTTCGATGGCGGCGTTGAGGGCCAGCAGGTTGGTTTGCTCGGCAATCGAGCGGATCACTTCCAGCACCGAACCGATCTTCTCGCTGTTCTGTGCCAGGCCTTCGACTTCGGCCATGGCATTGCTCATGTCGGCGGCCAGGGCGTCGATGCTGTGCGTGGTGCGGTCGATCACCGCCAGCCCTTCGCGGGTGGCCTGATCGGCATCGCGCGCTGCCTGTGCGGCCTGCGCGGCGCTGCGGGCGACGTCCTGGGCGGTGGCGCTCATTTCGTGCGAGGCAGTAGCCACCTGGTCGACCTGGCGGTACTGCTGCTCCATGCCGGCGCTGGTTTCAGTGGCGATAGCCGAGGACTGGTCGGCGGTGCCGCGGGCGGCCTGCACCGAGCGTTTGACGTCGGCAATGGTGGGCTGCAGCTTGTCGAGAAAGCGGTTGAACCAGCCTGCCAGCTCGCCCAGTTCGTCTTGCTTGTGGTAGGTCAGGCGGCGGGTCAGGTCACCCTCACCGCTGGCGATGTCCTTGAGCATGCTGGCCACGCCGAGGATGGGACGGGTAACCCCTCGGGCCATCAGCCAGACCATCAGCAAGCCTGCAATGGCCGCAGCCAGGCCCAGGCCCAGCTCCAGCAGCGTGCCGCTGGTGTTCAGGGCGTCCAGTTCCTGCTGCAGTGCTTCGGCGGGCCCGGTCAGCGCGTTTTCCGGCACGTCCAGCAACACGCCCCAAGGCTGGGCATCGGGGATCGGCCGGAACGCGGCCAGCACCTTCAGGCGCTGCTGGTCGTGCAGGATGCTCAGCTTGCCATCGGCCAGCTTGCGCACCAGTTCGGCGCCCTTGGCCGGGTCGACCTGGTCGAAGCGCTGGGCCAGCTTGCTGGCGTCGGCGCTATAGCCAGCGAGCAGGCCGACCGGGCTGAGGATGCCGACCGTGGTGCGGCCTTCGTACAGGCTGCGGCTGGCCTCCTGGCTCAGGGCCTGCAGGCTGTTGAGGTTGATGTCGATGGACAGGGTGGCAATGATCTTGCCATTGACGGCCAGCGGGAAAACGATGCTGGTCATCAGCACCTGCTGGCCATCGATGGTGTAGAAGTAGGGCTCCACCACGCACACCTTGCCGGTGTTGCGCGGGCATACCCACCAGGTGTTGGCCGGCTGGCCGCTGGGGCCGATCTGGGTGTCGGCCATGTCATGCTCGGGCAGTGCCATGGCGGTCAGCTGGCCGGCGCGCGGTTGCGACCAGTACAGGGCAAAGCGCCCGGTTTCGTTGCTGCCCAGTTCGGCCTTGTCGGCGAACAGGCTGTCCTTGTTGTCCAGGGCGTTGGGCTCGAACACCAGCGACAAGCCCAGCAGGTCGGGGTTGGCCTGCAGGGCGGCGCGCACCTGGCGGGTCAGGTCTTCGCGCAGGTCGAAGGCATCGAGAAAGCGTTTTTCTGCCTGCTCGCGCAGGAACAGCACCTGGCGGGCGAAGCCTGCGCCGTACTGGTAAGCGTCCATGAACTGGCGGCGGATGTTCAACGCTTGCACTTCGCCTTGCGACTCGATGCGCGACTGGGCGGCCTCGGTCAGCATCTGCATGCTGCTGGCCTTGACCAGGTCCGAGCTGTGGTCCATGCGGTACAGCGACAGGCCGACGAGCAAGGTGACGATGCCGGCCAGGCAGAGGCCGGCGAGCAGGGTGATCTTCCACTGGATGGAGAGTTGTCGCAAAGGCATGGGGCGGATCCCTTTTTTTTTGAGCAGTAAGGGTTATGGCTTTGGGGCTGGGGTGGCTTTGGGATGGTTTCGGATCGGGCCGACAGGGGCCTGGCCTCTCACGATATCGGCCCCCTCCATTTTTTCTTTATTCAAACAGTCAATTTAAATCTCGGCCTCTGCGAAATCCGCCGCAACATGGCGCTTTTGACATCTGCCGCCCACTGCTTCAGAGTTCGCGCTTTTTCCGTCGTAATGAGGTAAGCCAACCATGAATGCAGTGATCGCCGCGGTCGGCATCATGCTGATACTCAGCCTGTCCCGCGTGCATGTGGTCATCGCCCTGATCATCGGCGCCCTGGTGGGGGGGCTGGTGGGTGGCCTGGGCATCGAAGGCACGCTCAAGGCCTTCAACGGCGGCCTGGGTGGCGGGGCCACGGTGGCTTTGTCCTATGCGCTGCTGGGCGCCTTTGCGGTGGCCATCGCCAAGTCCGGCCTGGCCCATGCCCTGGCCGACCGGGCCCTGACCATGATCGACCGCCAGGGCCATGCCAATGGCGGCAAGGTCAAATGGCTGATGATCGGCCTGATGCTGGTGGTGGCGGTGTCGTCGCAGAATATCCTGCCCATCCACATTGCCTTCATTCCGCTGCTGGTGCCGCCACTGTTGTACGTGCTGACCCGTCTGCGCATCGACCGTCGGCTGATCGCCTGCGTGATCACCTTCGGCTTGATCACCCCGTACATGTTCCTGCCCGTGGGCTTCGGCAACATCTTCCTCAACGAGATTCTGCTGGCCAACGTTGCCCGCGCCGGTGTTGACATAAGCGGGGTCAATGTCACCCACGCCATGGCCATCCCCGCCGCCGGCATGCTCGCAGGCCTGCTGCTGGCGGTATGCGTCAGCTACCGCAAGAAGCGCGACTATGACCTGGGGCGCATCGAGCAGGTAGAGCAGGTGAGCGTGCAGTACAACCCGTTGACCCTGCTGGTGGCCGGGCTGGCGATCGGTGCGGCATTCATCGTCCAGCTGTTGCTGGATTCGATGATCATCGGCGCCATGGTCGGTTTCCTGATCTTCTCGCTGTCGGGCATCGTCAAGTGGAAGGACACCGACGACCTGTTCACCCAAGGCATGAAGATGATGGCCATGATCGGCTTCATCATGATTGCCGCGTCCGGTTTTGCCGACGTGATGAAGGCTACCGGTGAAGTGCAGAGCCTGGTGGAAACGTCCGCGCAGTGGATCGACCACAGCAAAGGTGTGGGTGCCTTGCTGATGCTGCTGGTGGGCCTGCTGGTAACCATGGGCATCGGCTCGTCGTTCTCTACCGTACCGATCCTGGCCGCGATTTTCGTGCCGCTGTGTGTGCAGCTCGGGTTCGACCCGTTGGCCACGGTGTGCATCGTCGGTACTGCCGGTGCCCTGGGCGATGCCGGCTCGCCCGCCTCGGACTCGACCCTGGGCCCGACCTCCGGCCTGAACGTCGATGGCCAGCACCACCACATCTGGGACACCGTGGTGCCGACTTTCCTCCACTACAACCTGCCGCTGCTGGCGTTTGGCTGGTTGGCGGCCATGACGCTTTGAGGGGAGGGGGCGTCAGCGCTTGTGGGGCGGCGGCGAGATGCGATTGAGCACAGTGCTGCCGTCCTTGCTGCGGGTCAGATAGACCGGCAGTACCTTGGGCAGGTTGTTGACCAGGCGCCCAACCTCGCGGGTGTTGTAGATGCCGCTGATGCGAATGCGCCCGGTGGCAGCATCGGCCAGCAGCAGCGGGGCGTCGAGGTAGCGGTTGATCACCGGCAGTGCCTGTTCCAGGCTCAGGTTGTCGAGCACCAGCTTGCCGCCACGCCAGGCCAGGCTGTTGCCGTAGTCGTTGCTCTGTTCCAGCTGCGGTTCAAAGTCGCCCTTGTGATAACTGGCCTGCATGCCTGGGCCAAGGCGATAGCCACCGCCGCTGCCATCGCTGGACACCAGTACCGAACCTTCCACCAGGGTGACCTTGACCTGGTCCTGATACTTCCACACGTTGAACTGGGTGCCGGTGACCCGGGTCTGGCCGCGGCCGGCATGCACGATGAACGGGTGGCTGCTGTCGTGCTGCACATTGAAGAACGCTTCGCCGCGCTTGAGCGTGACCTGGCGCTGGTCCTTGTAGTTGAGGTAGGTGAACTCGGTGTTAAGGTTCAGTTGCACCGTACTGCCGTCGCTCAGCTCGACGGTCTGCATGCGCTCGCCAGTTTCGAAGTGCTGGTAGTGGTTGGGCAGCCAGCCCTGTTCCCAGCCCAGCCAGCCAGCCAGGGGCAGCACCGCCAGGGCAATTGCAGCAGCTGACGCCAGCGGCCGCCAGTTGGGTGTGCGGGCGGCCTGCCGGGCGGGCGGGTTGAAGTCGATGACGGTGGCATTGCGTGGCAGCAGGTCGGCGGTTTGCCAGATTTCCAGCATTGCCTGGTATTCCTCGGCATGCCGAGGGTCGGCCGCCAGCCAGCGGGCGAATGCCTCGCGCTCGGCCGCCGTGCAATCTTCGGCGTGCAGGCGCATGCACCAGTGCGCGGCGGCGTCGGTGATGGCATCGTCAGGGCTGGGGTTGAGGCGGTCGTGGTTCATTGCGGCTCCGGTTTTGCGCATTCTACCCTTGCTAGAGGGCTGCCGAGAACCAACGTAATGGCGAATGACTATCAGTTGTGCCGGTTTTTCGTCGGATTTGCAATGGTTTTCAGCGTTTGAGAACCCTTCGCGCGCGGGAATGACGCCTGTAACGGTTAGGGTAGGAGAGTGCCCAGCCCATTGGGCTGCGCTGGCGCGCAGAGAACCGATGCTGGGCGCTCCGCGTAGCCTGTGGGAGCGGACGCGCCCGTGAAGAATCCACGGGGTGCATGGCACCGGCTGCGCCGGTGTTCGCGGGCACGCCCGCTCCCACAGGGTCCCTGCTGAAGTAAGTTATGTGCAAACCCATGCATCTTGCACTGGCCTCTTCGCAGCACAAGGCTGCTCCTACACAGGCAGGACCGCGTCAGGCTCTCAGAACTGCGCCGCACCCAGCCCGTAAAGGCTGCCACTGCCCGCCCGAATACTTGCCTCCAGCCCCAGGCTGCGTGGCAAGACACGCTGGAAGAAAAATTCGGCACATGCCAGCTTGGCCCCATAAAACCCAGGGTCCGCATCGCGCTTGGCCAATGCCACCGCCGCCATCCGCGCCCACATGTAGGCATACGCGGTCAGCCCGAACAGCTGCAGGTACTCCACCGCCACCGCGCTGACCAGATTGGCATCCACACCCGCACGTGTACGCAGCCAGGCGCTGGTGGCCTCCAGCTGTGCCAGGCTCGCTTGCAAGGCCTCGCGATGCAGCGGCGCACCCACGCTGAAGGCCCGCACTTCGGCAGCAAAGCTGGCCAGCGCCTGGCCACCGTCGGTCAGCACCTTGCGCCCGAGCAGGTCAAGGGCCTGGATGCCATTGGTGCCTTCATAGATCTGCGCGATGCGCACGTCGCGCACACGCTGCTCCTGGCCCCATTCGCGGATATAGCCATGGCCGCCATACACCTGTTGGCCGAGCACGCAGCTTTCCAGGCCGTTGTCGGTAAAAAATGCCTTGGCTACCGGCGTCAGCAGCGCCACCAGGCGCTGCGCATGCTCACGCTCGCCGGCGTCGTCGGCATAGCGCGCCAGGTCCAGCTGCTGGCCGACGTAGGCGGCAAATGCCCGGCCGCCTTCGGTGAGTGTGCGCATGGTCAGTAGCATGCGCCGCACATCGCCGTGGTGGATGATCGGGTCGGCCACCTTGTCCTGCGCCTGGGGGCCGCCGGCAGCGCGGCTTTGCAGGCGCTCGCCGGCATAGCGGGCGGCGCTCTGGTACGAGGCTTCTGCACAGCCGATGCCCTGGATGCCGATGGACAGGCGCTCGTAGTTCATCATGGTGAACATCGCCGCCAGGCCCTTGTTCGGCTCACCCAGCAGATACCCGGCGGCGTCATCGAAATTCATCACGCAGGTAGCAGAGGCCTTGATGCCCATCTTGTGCTCGATCGAACCGCAATGGGCGGCGTTGCGCGCGCCCAGGCGGCCATCGGCCTCAACCAGGAACTTGGGCACCAGAAATAGCGAGATGCCCTTGGCCCCCGCCGGCGCGTCTGGCAGCTTGGCCAGCACCAGGTGGACGATGTTCTCGGTCAGGTCCTGTTCGCCGCCGGTGATGAAGATTTTGCTGCCGCTGATGCGATAGCTGCCGTCAGCCTGGGGCTCGGCACGGCTACGGATCAGCCCGAGGTCGGTGCCGGCATGGGGTTCGGTGAGGCACATGGTGCCGGCCCAGCGGCCCTCGTAGAGCGGTGGCAGGTAGGTAGCCTTGAGCGCTTCGCTGGCATGCGCATCGATTGCCAGGCAGCTGCCCGCGCTTAACGCCGAATACAGGCTGAAGCTGCAGTCGGCGGCGTAGAGCATTTCTTCGAACAGCACGCCGAGCATTTTTGGCATGCCCATGCCGCCGTACTCCGGGTTGCCACCCAGGCCGACCCAGCCGCCTTCGCGGTAGGTGTGCCAGGCCTCGCGGAAGCCGTCAGGCGTGGTGACTTCGCCTGCGTCGAAGCGCACACCTTGCTCGTCGCCGTTGCGGCTGAGCGGGGCAATCAGCTGGCCGGTGACTTTGGCCGCTTCCTCAAGGATGGCGTCGGCAGTGTCGGCATCGATGCGTTCGGCCAGGGCGGGCAGGCGGGCCCACAGGGCCGGGGCGTTGAACACGTCATGCAGGACGAAGCGCATGTCACGCAGGGGGGCAGAGTAGGTGGTCATGGGGAGCTCTCGAAAAGTAGGAGATCAGGGCTGGCCTGTTCGCGGGCAAGCCCGCGAACAGGCCACCAAGGCATCAGAGGGTTTTGGCCCGGTCGCGTAGCACGTACTTCTGGATCTTGCCGGTAGAGGTCTTGGGCAGCTCGCCAAACACCACGGTCTTCGGCACCTTGAACCCGGCCAGGTGCTCGCGGCACCAGCTGATGATGTCCGCCTCGCGGGCATCTTCGCGGCCTGGCTTGAGGGCGATGAAGGCGCACGGGGTTTCGCCCCATTTTTCATCCGGGCGCGCCACCACGGCGGCTTCCAGTACGGCGGGGTGCCTGTACAGGGCGTCTTCGACTTCGATGGTGGAGATGTTCTCGCCGCCGGAAATGATGATGTCCTTGAGCCGGTCCTTGATCTCGACATACCCGTCGGCATGCCACACGGCCAGGTCCCCGGTGTGGAACCAGCCACCCCGGAAGGCTTCGGCGGTGGCTTCGGGGTTTTTCAGGTAGCCCTTCATCACCGTGTTGCCGCGCATGAAGATCTCGCCCAGGGTGTTGCCGTCGCGTGGCACAGGTTCGAGGGTTTGCGGGTCGGCAACCATCAGGCCGTCCAGGGTCGGGTAGCGTACGCCCTGGCGTGACTTGATGCGCGCGCGTTCTTCCAGCGTCAAGTCATCCCATTCGTCATGCCAGGCACACACGGTGACCGGGCCGTAGACCTCGGTCAGGCCGTAGGTGTGGGTGACCTGGATGCCCATCTCTTCGACGGCACCGATGACCTTGGCCGGTGGCGCGGCGCCGGCAACCATGGCCTGGACCGGGTGCTCGATGGCCGCCTTGGCCGCCTCGGGCATGTTGACCAGGGCGTTGAGCACGATCGGCGCGCCGCACAAGTGGCTGACCCGGTGTTCGCGGATCAGGGTCAGGATTTTCTGCGGGTCGACCCGGCGCAGGAACACGTGGGTGCCGGCCAGGGCGGTGATGGTCCAGGGGTAGCACCAGCCGTTGCAGTGGAACATCGGCAAGGTCCACAGGTACACCGGGCGGTGGCCCATGGCCCAGGTCATCTGGTTGCCCAGGGCATTGAGGTAGGCGCCGCGGTGGTGATAGACCACGCCCTTGGGGTTGCCGGTGGTGCCGGAGGTGTAGTTGAGGGAAATGGCCTGCCATTCGTCATCGGGCCACTCCCAGGCAAATTCCGGGTCGCCTTCGGCGAGCAGCGCCTCGTAGTCCAGTTCGCTGACTGCGCGACCTTCGCCGTACTCCGGGTCATCCACATCGACCACCAACGGCGGGTGTTCGAGCAATTCCAAAGCGTCCTCGATGACGGCGTGGAACTCGCGGTCGGTGATCAGTACCTTGGCTTCGCCATGCTGCAGCATGAAAGCGATGGCCTCGGCGTCCAGGCGCACGTTCAGGGTATTGAGCACGGCCCCGGTCATGGGCACGCCGAAGTGCGCTTCGAGCATGGCCGGGGTATTGGGCAGCATCACCGCCACCGTGTCGCCCTTGCCGATGCCCCGGCCTGCCAGTGCACTGGCCAGGCGCCGACAGCGTTGGTAGGTTTGCTGCCAGTTGCGGCGGATGGCGCCGTGGATCACCGCCGGATAGTTGCCGTATACGGTGGCGGTGCGTTCGATGAAGCTCAGCGGGGTGAGGGCGACATGGTTGACGGCAGCGGGCATCAGGCCCTGGGCATAGATCGACATGCGGTAATCCTGTGAGGGAGGCAGGCACAGCCTGTGCGCCTGGCCCCCGATGGCTGATTGTTAGCTCTGTTCAGGGTGTCGGGAGGCGGGCGGTGGGCCGTTCCCCTCTGTCGCTGTTTTACGCGAGTCGCTATGGTAGTAGGAATATCGACTATAGCAATATAGTAAAACTACTAGATCAGCGAGCCGCCTGCCGTGGACAAGACCGCTTCCCCCTTGCTTGCCAAGGACCCGCAACCCAGCCTGCTGCTGGCCAGTGACGCCAGCCCGTTGCTGCTCAACCCGACGTTGCAGGCCTGGGTCGATGAAGGCCCGGCGCTGGTCCACTGGCTGCCGACCAATTGCGCAGCCCTGGTACGTGCCTGCCTGCGCCAGCACCGGGCGATTGCCGATGTCGAGGTACAGGTTGGCGAGCGAACGGTGCTCTGGACATTCATTCCTGATGACCTGGGCCAGCAGGTGCTAGGTCGCTGCCGTGACGCCAGCGAAGAGCGCCAGGGTGCACGCGAAGCCAGCCGCGCCAGGCGCCTTTACCGGCTTATCATCGAAAACACTACCGACCTGATTTCCCGACACAGCCCCGACGGCCGTTTCCTCGATGCCTCGCCGGCAGCTTATCGTCTGCTTGGCCTGTGGCCCGAGCAACTGCGCGGCCGGGCCGTGTACAGCCTGCTGCACCCGCATGAACG
>NZ_JABMCN010000064.1 GCF_013179515.1 Pseudomonas sp. CM27 | reverse complement strand
AGCAAGCCGTAGAGGGTGGCGCGGGTCATGTCGACCCAGAAGTTGCCAAGGGTGTTGGCACTGCGCCGGGCAATACCGCGACACAGGGCAACCAGCACGGCCAGGCCGGTTGCGGCGCTGACGAAGTTCTGCACGGTCAGGCCGAGCATCTGGCTGAGGTAGCTGACTGATGCCTCACCGCTGTAGGCCTGCCAGTTGGTATTGGTGATGAAGCTCACGGCAGTATTGAACGCCAGCGACCATTCCTGGCCGGGCAAATGCTGCGGGTTGAGCGGCAGGTAGCCCTGCAATAGCAATACGGCGAACAACAGCAGGAACCCGGCCAGGTTGAACGCTACCAAGGCAAGGGTGTACTGGCGCCAGTTCTGCTCCTGGCTGGCGTTTACTCCCGCAAGCCGGTAGCAGCCCTGCTCGACCGGGCCCAGCAGCGGCGACAGCCAGGTGCGCTGGCCTTCCATGACCTTGAAGTAGAACCGCCCAAGCCAGGGTGCCGGGAGCAGCACGATGGCGAAAAATGCCAGGAGCAAGGCGTAATCGTGACTGTGCATGGCCGCTCCTAGCTGCGATCGGCGCGCAGCAGCGCCGCCAGCAGATAAAACGCCAAGGCCACTGCCAGCAGCAGTGACAGCCCTTCGAGCATGTTCATGAGTAGTTCTCCCCGTGGTGCGGCTTGGGCCGCTTTGGGGAGATTGTCCGAGGGAGGGGCGTAAAGGAGCGAGATCGGGTGGTGGGGAGAGGAATAAAGAAAGCGTAAAAATGTGGGCTTTGGGGGTGTCAGTGCCGGCCTCTTCGCGGGTAAGCCCGCACCTACCGGGACCTCATGGGTTCAGGCCTGAGAGATTCCGGTGGGAGCGGGTTTACCCGCGAAGAGACCGGGACAGGCTACCGCTGAGGCGGCTGCTGCACGGCGTTACGGCTCCAGTCCAGCAACAGGCTGTAACCCACCGCCAACAGGGTCGGCCCGATGAACAGGCCGATGAAGCCAAACGCCAGCAAACCGCCGAACACCCCCAGCAACACGATCACCAACGGCAGGTTGCCGCCCCGGCTGATCAGGTACGGCTTGAGCACGTTGTCTACCCCACTGATGACGAACGTGCCCCAGATACCGAGGAACACCGCCATGCCATACTCGCCCTTCCACACCAGCCAGCCAGTGGCCGGTATCCAGGCCAGCGGCGGGCCCATGGGGATCAGGCTGAGCATGAAGGTCACCAGGCCCAGCACGATGGCACCAGGTACGCCGGCGATCAGGAAGCCGATCATTGCCAGCAGGCCCTGGGCGGCTGCAGTACCAATCACCCCGTTGACCACCCGCTGCACAGTGCCGGCCACCAGTTCCAGGTAGTACTCGGCGCGGTCACCCATCAGGCGCTGCAGCAGGCGCAGCACGAACGCCGCCAGGCGTGGCCCATCGCGGTAGAAGAAGAACACGAACACCAGGCTGAGGGTGAGCTCCAGCACGCCGCTGCCGATCTGCGCACTGCGCGCCAGCAGCCAGTTGCCCACCTGTCCCAGGTACGGCTTGACCGAAGCCAGCAAGGCGGCGCCCTGCTGGTCCAGCGATTGCCACCAGCTGACCAGCCGCTCACCTACGAACGGAATGCTGCCCAGCCAGGCGGGGGCATCGGGCAGGCCGTCCACCTGCACGTCACGCACGAACGCGGTGGCGTCGCGTATGTGATCGGCCAGGTTGAAGCCCAGCCACACCAGCGGCAGGGCCACGATCAGGATCCAGGCAATGGTCAGCACGCTGGCCGCCAGGGTCTCGCGGCCGCCCAGCACGCGCGTCAGCAAACGCATCAATGGCCAGCTGGCAAAGGCCAGGATGGCCCCCCACAACAGCGCCGAAATGAACGGAGCCATGACCCACAGGCCGGCACCCAGCAACGCCAGCAGCAGGATCTGGATCAGCAGGCGGTCGTTGTTAACCATGTTGGCGCTCGTTCAACGGATCAGTTCAAGGTGCAGGCCTTCGGTGGGCGCGCTGCCGACTTCGAGGCGGCCGTTGCGTACACCCGCCTTGACCAGCGCCTCGCGCCAGGATTCCGCCTGAGCGCCACTGAGGCTGGCACGCAGGGTGCTGTCGAGATTGAGGCTGCGGGCCAGCAGGTTTACCCAGGTGTCTTGCGGCGCCGCCAGGTCAGGGTAGTCGAGCTTGCCGGTATCGCGCATTTCGCGCAGCACCGTGGCAGCGGTCGGCAACAGTTCGCCCAGCGGGCCGGCGGCAACGAACTCCTCAACGTGCAGGTAGGCGCGGCGGTTGCCACGAGTGACGCTGTACAGCGCGACCAGGGTGTCGGCCTGCTCGGCCGAGCGGCGCAGCAGGATGAACGCCTGCTGCTCGTCGCCGCCATTGAGGCGGGCATTGGCAAACACATCGTTGGCCCACAGGCTGGCCTCGCCGCAATCACGGCCCTGGCACCAGAACAACGGGTAGCCACCGTCGTGCTGCAGTGCTTCACGAGCGCTGGTGAAGGCTTCGCGGGCGGTACGCTCGACCGGCAGTTCGTAGGTTACCGAGCTGACCTGGCCGCGGCTCTCGACCTTGTCCTCCATCCGCAGGCGGCCGCTGATCTTGCGCAGCGGGCCCATCGGGTAGACGCGCTCCTGCTCCACGGCCGGGCGCTGGTCGACCACTTTGGCGTCCGCCGGTACCGGCAGGCTGCCGGCCCACAGCACGGGGCTGGCGAATACCAGGCAGGCGGCGACGGCATTGCGGATGGCTACAGGCGCACTCATTGGCGGCCCAGGCGGCGCGGTGCGCCGAAGTGAAACTCCAGGATGTCTGGCAGATACATGGTTGTCTCCCTGTTCAACCCGCCAAGCCTCGACACTTGTCCGGTGCAAGTCAAGGAATGCCAAAGAAACGATTGAAACAGTCTGCGACAAGGGCCGCACCCTGCTCATCGTTCAGGTGCAGGTGGTGGCCACCGGGCAGCTCCACCTGTTCGAAGGGTAGCTGCTCCAGCAGCTTGGTGTGGCGCGCCAGCATACCGTCGGCGGCCACGACCAGGCACGCCGGGCAACTCACCCGGCGCACATACGCCATGGCCTGGGCCTCACTCAGGCGCAGCGGCGATGGCAGGGTCAGGCGGCTGTCACTGCGCCAGCTGTACCCACCGGGCACCGGCATCAGGCCGCGCTGGGCCAGCAGCTCGGCTGCCTCACGGCTGACCGCGACCATGCCTTTCATGCGCGCCTGCACGCCCTGCTCCAGCGTGGCGTATACCGACTTGCGCTTGCCATCCAGGCGCAGCTGGGCCTGCAGCGCCATGCCCAGCCGCTCGCCGGCATCCTGCTCGGCACCGGTTGGCGGAATGACCCCGTCAATCAAGGCCAGATGGCTGACCCGGTCTGGCAAGGCACCGGCCAGTTGCACCGCGATGATCGCCCCCAGCGAATGGCCGAGCAGCGCGAAACGTTGCCAGCCCAGCTGCTCGGCCACCCGCAGAACATCATGGGCGTAGTCGGCCAAGGCATACCCGGCGCCAGGCGGTCGGTGCTCGGAATAACCATGTCCGGCGAGGTCCAGCGCAACGATGCGCAGACCCTGCAGTTGCGGCGCGAGGCGGGCAAAGCTGTTGGCATTGTCCAGCCAGCCATGCAAGGCGATTACCGGCAACCCGTCTTCAGGGCCGAACAGGTGCGCAGCCAGTTCGATATGGCCCAGGCTCAGGCGCACTTCCTCGACCTGCGCGCTCATGCCTGGCTCCAGCGGTCGAACAGGCCCTTGATCAGGCTGGCGGTGTCGGTTGGGCGTTCCAGCGGGAACATGTGTCCCCCCGGCACGCTGTGGTACTCGCCCTTGGGCATACCGCGCACCGCCAGGGTGTGGTGGCGGCGAATGACGTTGCTGCGCTCGCCGCGCACCATGGCCAGTGGTACCTGCAGCTGCCGGGCCGGTGCCGGGCTGGTATGCGGGATGCTGCGGTAGATGCTGATTTCCGTAGCCGGGTCGAAGCGCAACTGCACCCCCTGCTCCATGGCCTGCAGGCCATGCTCGACATAGGCATCCAGGCATTCGGGGTCAAAATGGCGGAACAGCGACTTGCCGGCAAAATAGTCCCGGGCACTGTCGCGGTCATCGAAGCTGTCACGGCGCCCAAGCGTGCGCCCGGCCGGGGTGATACGGTCGATGAAACCGAAGCGCTTGGCCGTGCGCAGCAACCATTGGTCGGCGCGGGTGAGTACCGGTGAGTCGAGCATCACTACGCCGCGGTAGTACTCGGGGCAGCGCAGCGCCGCGTGCAGGTGCAGCACACCGCCCAGCGAATGGCCGACGCCCCAGACCGGCTGCTCCTGCCGGGCCAGGTGGTGCAACAGTTCATCGACCAGGCTCTGCCAGTTTTCGTCCACCGGAAAGCGCGGATCGTGCCCGTGCTGGGCCAGGTGCTGCACCTGGTAGTCCGGTGCCAGGGCGGCGAACAGCTTGCCGTAGGTGGCCGAGGGAAAACCGTTGGCATGGGCGAAGAAGATCTGCTGCGACATGGCGGCTGGTCCGGACCGGGATGATCGCCCATTGTCGGTATCGGCGGGCGGTTCGGCAACGTCCGGAAAGGTCATCGGCGGTGGCTATCAGGCCATGAGGAACGGTCGAAACTGTCCAGTGAACGGTGCAGGCAGGCTTGCATGTAGGCCAGTTGGCTCTCCAGCGCTTCGCGGGCCAGGCGCTGATCCTGGTGGTCCAGCTGCAGGCGACGCAGGGCCAGGCAACTGGTTTGCAGCAGATGGGAGACGCGCAGACAGGCATCCTGAAGCCTGAGCAGGTCCTGCTCGCTTTGCAGCCTCACGGTGGGTTCCCGCTCGGTGTTGCCGTTGACCTTGTGCATCAGGTGACGGAGCTTGGCATCGGCAGAATCGCGCAACAGGCTGTAATGGGCAAAATCCAGCACTACGCCTTGTTGCACCTTGTCTACGGTGGGTTGCAGGTCCAAGGAGCTCAACAGCTCCCACATCTGACCGCGCATTCGCTATTCCCTGCGTATTTGTCTGGAGCCAACCGTAGCAACCGTGCAGCAAGCGCGGCAACTGGCAAAAATGCCAGTTGCTTTCCTGATTGCGCGGCCCCGGGCTTCACGCCGGGGAGTTGATCGCCAGCAACGTCATCAGCCCAGCCAGCGGCCATTCCCCTTCCAGCTCTGCCAGGCTGGCCGTACTCATGGCTGCAGGCTGCTGCTGGTGCCCCTGTTCCAACATCCCGACCAGGTTACCCACCAGCGGCTGGTGGCTGACCAGCAGTACATGCTCCAGGCCCAGCCGCTCGATTTCGCCAATCGCTTGCAGCACATCGCTTTCTGGCGTCAGCCAGGGCACGGTGCGCACTTGCTCGGCGAAACCGAGGGTGTCGTGCACCAGTGCCGCCGTCTGCTGGGCCCGTACGTAGGGGCTGGCGATGATGGCCTGCAACGGCTGCCCCAGCAGGCGGGCAGCGCTGCGCAGCACCTGCTCGCGACCATGGGCGGTCAGGCGGCGCTCGGCATCGGTATTGGCGCGCGGCTCCGCTTCACCATGGCGCAGCACCCACAGCTTCACAGCTTGGGCTCCTCGTCACGTACCGGGTGTGGGGCCGGGGCCACGGCATGCGGGGCCTCGCCTTCAGGGGGCCGCGGGGTCGGCCAGTCGGCAAACGGCCAGGGCTTCTGGTCGGTGTGGAAGCTGCCAAAGCGGCCGATCTGCGCCAGGTACTGGCTGAGGCTGTCACCGAAATTCATCAAGCTGGCGCTAGGGGCGCCGTATACCAGGCGGTAGATCAGCTGCACCAGCACCAGGCCAGCCAGCAGCAGCTCGGCCAGTTGCCAGACCACCAGGAACACCAGCATCCACAGCACCCGCAGGATGATCGACTCGCGCTGGGCGCGTTCCGGGGTATCGTTCATGTACCGCTCCTTGCTCTGTTCGGCTCAGTTGAAGCCGCTGATGGAAATGAAATCGACATCGGTCTTGGGCTCGGCACGCATCAGGTGCTCGATCACCTGGTTCAGCGTCCGGCCTTCGAACAGGATGGCATGCAGGCCCGCGACCAGCGGCATGTACACCTGCGCTTCCTGGGCCTTGGCCTTCAGCACCTTCAGGGTGTTGACGCCTTCCGCCACTTCGCCCAAGCGGTTGACCGCCTCTTCCAGGCTGTGGCCCTGCCCCAGCGCGTAGCCAACCTGGTAGTTGCGGCTCTTGGGCGAGGAGCAGGTGACGATCAGGTCACCGACACCGGCCAGGCCGAGGAAGGTCATGGGGTTTGCGCCCTGGCTGACAGCGAAGCGGGTCATTTCGGCCAGGGCACGGGTAATCAGCATGCTCTTGGTGTTCTCGCCCATGCCCAGGGCCACCGCCATGCCGGCGATGATGGCGTAGACGTTCTTCAGCGCCCCGCCCAGCTCGACACCGAAGCGGTCGCCACTGGCATAGACGCGGAACGTATGCCCGTGCAGTACGCTTTGCACCTGCTCGCAGAGTCTGTCGTCTTCGCTTGCAACCACCGTGGCAGTCAGCGCGTGCTCGGCGATCTCGCGGGCCAGGTTGGGTCCGGACAGCACACCGATGCGGGCCTCGGGGGCGATTTCTTCGAGTATCTGGCTCATCAGCTTGAAGCTTTGCGCTTCGATACCCTTGGTCAGGCTGACCAGGCCCTTGCCACGCAGCAGCTCGGCATGCGGTGCCAGCACGCTGCGCAAGGCGCTCGATGGCAGGGCAACGAACACCAGCTCGCAGGCCTGCAGGGTGGCCAACAGGTCGTTGACCGGCTCGACGCCGTCGTGCAGGCGGATACCCTTGAGGTAGCGCGGGTTTTCACGATTGACGCGCATGGCCTCGGCCTGCTCCGGGTCGCGCATCCATTGGCGCACCGGCACACCGTTCTGCGCCAGCAGGTTCGCCACGGCGGTGCCGAAGCTGCCGCCTCCCAGAACTGCAACAGGTTGCTGTTCAGTCATATTCAATCCGTTAAAGCCAAAAATTAAGTGGCGACGCCGCCATTATACGGCTCGCCTGCTACAGAACCAGTGTCAGTGCCGGCCCTTTCGCGGGTAAACCCGCTCCCACAGGGACCGCGCCACCTTCAGCAGCACGAAAGGGCCCAAACAGGTAAGGCTGATCACTGGCAAATGCGCCAAGGTCAGTTACCATGCCTGTTTCACTCCTGATACAAGGCCGCTCCGTGTTCCCTGGCACGCCCCCTTACCCGCGCCTGCTGATACTGACCGCCCTGCTCGGTGGCCCGGCCATGGCAGATGACCTGTTCATCGACAGCACCGACCTGCCGCAGGTTCTGACCGCCACGCGCCTGAAACAATCCCCGGCAGCAGTGCCGGGCAGCATGACCGTGCTCGACAGCGCGCTGATCCGTGCCAGCGGTGCCCGTGACATCCCCGAGCTGCTACGCCTGGTGCCGGGCATGATGATCGGCTACGGCGCCGGTAACCAGCCGACCGTCAACTACCACGGCAGCAACGTCAACGATGCACGGCGCATGCAGGTGCTGATCGATGGCCGCTCGGTGTACCGCGCCGGCCTGGCCACCGTCGACTGGAGCGATATTCCGCTGGCCATGGAGGACATCGAGCGCATCGAGGTATTCCGCGGCCCCAACACAGTCAGCTACGGCGCCAACGCGCTGATGGCCGTGGTCAACATCCTCACCCGCAACCCCGCCGACAGCCATGGCACGCGGCTGAAGCTGACCCGCGGCGAGGATGGCATCAACGACTTCTACGCCAGTCACGGCTTCGGCTGGGACGGTGGCGACATGCGCCTGTCGCTGTCGGGCCAGCAGGACGACGGCTTCGACCAGGACCAGTTCGGTCAGGACTACCGCGACAGCCGCCGGCTGACCCGCTTCAACCTCAGCGCCAGCCACAACCTGGCGGTGGACCAGACCCTGGAGTGGCAACTGGCGGCCAAGGAAGGCAGCAACCAGCGGCCTTACACCTACCAGCCGGTATTTGCCAGGTACGAGGCCGGCAACAACGCCGACGTCAACGCCAAGGACTACGCCGGCTCGTTGCGCTGGACCAAGGAGTTCAGTGCCGAACACAGCCTTTATATCCAGGGCTCGGCACAGCACTTCGACCGGCAACAGGTGTGGCGGGCCTGCGATGCCTTGCAGTCGTTCAGCCCTGAACTGACCCAGCTCTGGCAAATGAACCCGGACTTCGCCGAGAAAGTCGCGCGCGGCGTGGCCGCAGGCGACCTGCCAAGCAGCAGTGACCCGGTGCTCAGCGCCCTGTCCAACAAGGTGCGCGAACAATGGCAGGCCGGTGGCAGCCAGCCGGTCTGCGGCGACGTCGACCAGAGCACCCGCGAAACCCGCTATGACCTGGAAATCCAGGACACCCTGAGCCTGACCGACAGCCTGCGCCTGCTGAGCGGCATGAATTACCGCTATGATCGTGCCGATTCGCAGACCTACTTCAACGGCAGCCTCGATGACCAGACCTGGCGCTTGTTCGGCCAGCTCGAATGGCGCGCCGACGAGCACTGGATCCTGCAGGGCGGCGCCATGTTCGAGGACTCGCGCCTGTCGGGCAACTCGCTCACCCCGCGCGTGGCGATCAACTACCTGATCACCCCGCGCCACGGCCTGCGCGCGGTGTACTCCGAAGCAGTACGCTCGCCGGACATGTTCGAGAACAACGTCAACTGGAGCTACACGGTAAAGAACCTCTCGCCCAATGCCTTCGGTCTGCAGAACGGCGAATATTTCGTCAAGACCCGCGGCCCTGGTGACCTCGAACAGGAGCGCATGCGCTCGCGTGAACTCGGCTACAACGGCTATTTCAGCGACATCGACCTGAGCATGGATGTGAAGCTGTTCTACGACGAGATCACCGGCATGATCAGCGAGCCGCTGAAGAACAACCAGTACATTGCCAGCAACGCCAACAAGGCCCGCTTCAGCGGCAGTGAAGCGCAACTGGATTGGCGCCCGACCCTGCGCGACCGCCTGCGCCTGACCTACGCCTACGTCGATGCCTGGGCCAGCAACCCCGACGACCGCCGCCTCAGTGCCCGCAACAGCGGCTCGGCCGGGTGGCTGCGCGAATGGGGCGACGGCTGGTCGAGCGCGCTGTTCTACTATGGCGACGATGCGCTCAACCAGTACCGCTACGAACGCATCGACCTGCGCCTGGCCAAGCGCCTGCGCGTGTATGGCAGCAACCTGGAACTGGCGGCGCTGTGGCAGCAGCGCCTGGACGACCAGCCGACCACGGCGATCCAGAACCGCTACGACAGCCGTCACCGGCTGAGCGTCAGCGCCGAGCTGGAGTTCTGATGGCCCTGCTGCTGCGTCTGTTGCTGCTCTGCCTGTGGCCGTTGGGGCCGTTGTCCGCCAGCGAAATTCTGCTGGTAGGCGGCGAAGACCAGCCAGGCATTCGCAGCTTCGTCGCCGCGCTGGAAAGCCGTCGCCCGCACGATCATGTGCGTTTCCAGACCACCGCCGAGCTGCCGCGCCCGGGCAAGCTGAAAACCGACCAGCGCCTGATCCTGCTGGACAGCGCCGCGCTGGAGTGGCGCCTGGGCGAGAGCGCCGGCCCACCGGCCCTGGCCATGCGGATCAGCCGGGTACAGGCTGAACAACGCCTGGGAAAGTCGCGCCCCGCGTTCGTCACCCTGCTGTGGAGCGACGCGCCGCTGGGCCGGCAATTGCGCCTGGCACGCTACCTGCTGCCGCAGGCCCAGCGCATTGGTGTGCTGTACGGTGAACACAGCGGTTTTCTGCTCGACGAACTGCGCCATGCCGCCCGCCCGCTGGGCCTGGAGATCGTGGCCCAGGACTGGCCCGACGCGCGTGACAGCCGGCCGCTGCAGCAGCTTTTGGCCAGTAGCGACGTGCTGCTGGGCCTGGACGACCCGGCCCTGTACAACTCCAAGACCGCAAAGAACCTGCTGCTGAGCAGCTATGGCCGACAAATGGCGCTGATCGGCCCAAACGCGGGTTTTGTCCGCGCCGGTGCCCTGGCCAGCACCTACAGCGACCAGGACGACTGGCTGGCGGTGCTCGACCAGTTGCTCGACCAGCCACCCGCGCACTGGCCGCGCAGCCTCTACCCTGCGCGCTACGGCGTCAGTGGCAACCAGCAGGTTGCCCGCGCCCTGGGCCTTGAACCGATCGATCCGAACGCCGCCGCCGAGGCCCTGGCCGAAGGAGAACCCACCCCATGAGCAAGCGCCTGAGCTGGGACATTCATACCCGCACCCAGATCATCAGCCTCGGCCCGGCCCTGCTGCTGACCTTGCTGCTGATCAGCTTTTTCACCTTCGTGCGCATCCAGGACCTGCGTCAGGAGCTCAACCACACCGGGCAACTGATTGCCAACCAGCTGGCACCGGCGTCGGAATACGGGGTGATCTCGGGCAACAACGAAGTGCTCGAAGGGCTGATGCGTGCCACCCTCAGCATTCCCCACGTGCGTTTTCTGGAGGTACAGGACAGCCGTAACCACATCCTGGTGTACGTCGAGCAGTCCGACGAAAGCGCCAACCGCGCGCAACAGGTCGAAGTGTTCCAGGCGCCCATTCGCCTGCAGCAGATCCGCCTGGACAACGACTTCCTGCAACAGGGCAAGGCTACCACCCCGGCCATTGGTGACGACTACCTGGGGCGGGTGATCGTCGGCATGTCCGATGACGCCTTCAGCCAGCGGCAGCAGGAAATCGTGATCAAGGCCGGCATCCTGGCGCTGTTCGCCCTGCTGTTCACCTTTTTGCTGGCGCGCCGCCTGGCCCTGAGCCTGGCCAAGCCGATCAGCGACATGGGCCATGCGGTCAAGGCGATTCAGCAAGGCGAGTACAACACCCCCTTGCCGGTGGTCGATGACAGCGAGCTGGGCCACCTGGCGCGCCACATCAACAACCTGGCGCAGGCCCTGGAGCAGGCCAGTGACGAACAGAAGCAGGCCATTGCCGAGCTGATCCAGGCCCGTGAAGAGGCCGAGCAGGCCAACCGGGCCAAATCGGACTTCCTGGCCATGATGAGCCACGAGCTGCGCACGCCGATGAATGGTGTGCTGGGCATGCTGCAGTTGCTGGAAACCACCTCGTTGAGCAGCGAACAGGCCGACTACACCGCAGTGGCCAGTGAATCCACCGGGCATTTGCTGAAGGTCATCAACGACATCCTCGATTTCTCCCGCATCGAACGCGCCGCGCTGCAACTGGAGCATATCGACTTCAACCTGGCCGAGCTGATCACCAGCAGCGTCCAGTCGTTCCAGCACAGCGCCCAGCAGCGCGGCCTCGGCTTGCACCTGCAATTGCCGGCCGGCATCGAGCAATTGCAGGTGAACGGCGACCCTACGCGGATCCGCCAGATCCTGCTCAACCTGGTGGCCAACGCCCTGAAGTTCACCGAACGCGGCCAGGTGCAGGTGGAGGCGCAGTGGCAGGTGCTGGACCGGCAGCTGATCTGGTTGACCTGCAGTGTGCGCGACACCGGTATCGGCATCGACAACGACCGCCTGGAAATGATGTTCGTCGCCTTCCAGCAGGCCGACAGCTCGATTTCCCGACGCTATGGCGGCACCGGGCTGGGGCTGTCGATCGCCCGTACCCTGGCCGAACGCATGGGCGGCAAGCTGCGCGGTGAAAGCCGGGAAGGCCTGGGCTCTACCTTCACCCTGGAGATGCCTCTGGCCGTGGCCAGCCCGCCCCCCGGCAAGCGGCCCCTGCCAATGGCTGCCAGCACGCCGGTCGCCGGCAATGATGAAGTGCTGCTGGTAGAGGACAATCCGGTCAACCAGAGCGTCATCGAAGCCATGTTGCGCAGCCTTGGCGTTACGGTTTGCACCGCCGAAGACGGCCTGGAGGCAGTCGAACGGGTCAGCCAGCAGCGCTTTGCCGCCGTGCTGATGGACTGCCGCCTCCCGCACCTGGATGGCTATGAGGCCACCCGGCGCATCCGCCAGCTGCCCAACGGCGCCCGCCTGCCGATCATCGCCCTGACCGCCAACGCCTTGCAGGGCGACCGCGAGCGTTGCATGGCCGCCGGCATGGATGACTACCTGACCAAACCGTTGCGCCGCAGCGAACTGCAGCGCGTGCTGCAGCGCTGGCTACCCGGTCAGACAACCGCGACTGGCGATAAATGCTAAAGTGCGGCAGTCTTAAACACTGGACAGGACCTTCATCGGACCTGAAAATAGACGTTTCAGTGCACACCTGTACTTCTTTCGCCAGGTGCGCTGTGACTTTCACCACAACGCAATAGTCTACCTGTAGGCTGCCGCCCCGAAGTCATCGCTTTTCGGGCCGGCCGGGAAGATTCATCCCCTGCCACAGGGGGTTATTGAGGAGCTCGCATGACCAAACAACACGCCTTTACTCGGGAAGACCTGCTGCGCTGCAGTCGCGGTGAGCTGTTCGGCCCAGGTAATGCGCAACTGCCCGCGCCGAACATGCTGATGGTCGATCGCATCACCCATATCAGCGAAGAAGGCGGCAAGTACGGCAAAGGTGAATTGGTCGCCGAGCTGGATATCAATCCGGACCTGTGGTTCTTTGCCTGCCACTTCGAAGGCGATCCGGTCATGCCGGGCTGCCTGGGCCTCGACGCCATGTGGCAGCTGGTCGGTTTCTTCCTCGGCTGGCAGGGCCTGCCAGGCCGCGGTCGTGCCCTGGGTTCGGGTGAAGTGAAATTCTTTGGCCAGGTATTGCCTACTGCCAAGAAAGTCACCTACAACATTCACATCAAGCGCGTCCTCAAAGGCAAGCTGAACATGGCCATCGCCGATGGCTCCGTCAGCGTTGACGGCCGCGAGATCTACACTGCCGAAGCCCTGCGGGTCGGCGTGTTCACCTCCACTGACAATTTCTAAGGGTTATTCGCATGCGCCGCGTCGTTATCACTGGTCTGGGCATCGTATCGTGCCTGGGCAATGACAAAGCTACCGTCACCGAAAACCTGCGCAACAGCCGTCCGGGTATCCGTTACAACCCGGAATACAAGGAAATGGGGCTGCGTAGCCAGGTTTCCGGGTCCATCGACCTCAACCTCGAAGAACTGATCGACCGCAAGGTCTACCGCTTCGTCGGCCACGCCGCTGCCTACGCCTACCTGGCCATGCAGGACGCGATCAAGGACGCCGGCCTGACCGAAGAGCAGGTTTCCAACCCGCGTACCGGCCTGGTGGCGGGCTCCGGCGGCGCCTCGACCCTGAACCAGATGGAAGCGCTGGACACCCTGCGTGAGAAAGGCGTCAAGCGCGTCGGCCCGTACCGCGTCACCCGCACCATGGGCAGCACCGTTTCGGCGTGCCTGGCGACCCCGTTCAAGATCAAGGGCCTCAACTACTCGATCTCGTCGGCCTGCGCCACTTCGGCACACTGCATCGGCACCGCCCTGGAGCAGATCCAGTGGGGCAAGCAGGACATCGTCTTCGCCGGTGGCGGTGAAGAAGAGCACTGGAGCCAGTCATTCCTGTTCGATGCCATGGGCGCCCTGTCGACCAAGCGCAACGAAACCCCGGAACTGGCTTCGCGCGCCTATGACGCCGACCGTGATGGCTTCGTCATCGCTGGCGGTGGTGGCATGGTGGTGGTCGAGGAGCTCGAACACGCGTTGGCCCGTGGCGCGAAAATCTACGCCGAAATCGTCGGTTATGGTGCCACTTCCGACGGCTACGACATGGTTGCCCCGAGCGGCGAAGGTGCCATCCGCTGCATGCAGCAGGCACTGTCCACCGTCGACACCCCGATCGACTACCTGAACACCCACGGCACTTCGACTCCGGTCGGTGACGTTGCCGAGATCAAGGGTGTTCGCGCCGTGTTCGGCGACAAGGCCCCGAAAATCAGCTCGACCAAGAGCCTGTCGGGCCACTCGCTGGGCGCCGCTGGTGTACACGAGGCAATCTACTGCCTGCTGATGATGGAAAACAACTTCATCGCCGGCTCCGCCAACATCGACGAACTGGACCCGGAGGTCGCCGACCTGCCGATCCTGCGCAAAACCGAGGAAAACGCCAAGATCGACACGGTCATGAGCAATAGCTTCGGCTTTGGCGGCACCAACGCCACCCTGGTGCTCAAGCGCTGGGAAGGCAAGTAAGGCCTCGCTGCAGTAATTGAAAACGCCCCGACTGGTTCGGGGCGTTTTTGTTTTTGCAGCCTGTACCGGCCCTATCGCCGGCAACCATCATTTATGCCTGGGCAGAATAGACAGAAAATTCTCCCGGGCCACCTTGTTTGCCACCGCCTCCGGCAATGCATCCAGAAACGGCCCGAACCCGTGCAGTTGCTCCCCCAGGCTGCCAAACCGCCCGACCACATCCGACCCCAGCATGAACCGTTCCGGGTGCTTCTCGACCAAGGCCAGCCATTCCTTGCGCGGTACCCCCTTGTCGTCCAGCAGATAAGGCTCCAGCACACTCCACGACAGGTCGACATACAGGTTCGGGTAATCGTCCAGCAACCGCGTCAGCACCGGCAGCAGAAAGTCCATCTGCGTCTGGTGCCGGTGGATCTCCATGCTGCTGCCGGCATGCGCCCAGATGAACCGCGTATGCGGGTGATTGCGCAGTGGTTCTTCGAGCTCCGCCAGGTACAACGGGTTGCGCTCGCGCTTGGAGGTGATGTTGGAATGCAGCAGCACCGGCAGATCGCGCTCGGCCGCCAGGTGATAGATGCGCGTCATGGCTTCGTTGTTGGCGCGCGGCGTGTCACCACTGGTCAGTGCCGTGAGGTCGTCGTGACGGGTGAATACCTCGCCAATGCCTTGCCACAGGCCCGGGTACATATCGAGCATGCGTTCGATGTGGCTGACGGCGTTCTTGTCCACCGGATTGAAACCGGTCAGGAACGGATGAAAACGCCGACGCTGCTCGTCCGGCAATTTCAGCACGGCCGCCGCCACGTAGGTGTCGGTTGCGCTGTACCAGTAGGCATCGGCGTCGTCACCGGCGTAATAGCGCGGGCGCTTGGGCTCGTCCTCATGCCACTTCTTGGCCACCGGGATACCGGAAATCATCGACTGGTCGATACCTGCCGCATCCATGGCCTTGACAAGCGCCGGCATCCCCTCGCTTTCCTGGAAGAAGTCGACATAGTGCAGGTGGGCATCACTGTAGCGGTAGTCGCGCGCCTGTGCCGCCTGGCACAGCCAGCCGGACAACAGCACGCAGGCCAGCGCTCTGGCTATCATGGGGCAGCTTCCTTTTACCGGGTATGGAAAGAGTAGACCGGCCGGCCAACCAGACGGTTCAGCCAACGCCTGCGAACCGCTATGCTAGGGGCATTCCACCTCGCCTGGAGCCCTTCCCATGAGCAGCCCTCTGGTCATCCGCCCACGTGCCGAGTCGGTCGAGGGCCAGCCGATCCTGCGCCCGCTGCCATCGGCCCAGTGCCGCAGCGTCGGCCCATTCGTGTTTTTCGACCATATGCTCGAAACCGACTATCCCCCGGGGCACGGCATGGACATCCGCCAGCACCCGCATATTGGCCTGTCAACGCTGACTTACTTGTTCGAAGGCGCAATCCTGCACAAAGACAGCCTCGGCTCGGAGCAGCGCGTGCTGCCTGGGGATGTGAGCTGGATGACCGCTGGTAAAGGTGTGGCGCATGTCGAGCGCACGCCTGCGGACGCCCTGAGCCATGGCTCACGCTTGCACGGGCTGCAGGTGTGGCTGGCCTCGCCACAGGCGCTGGAACAGGGCGAACCGAGCTACAGCCATCATCCAGCGGCGAGCTTGCCGTTCAGTGATAGCCTGGGCGTGCGTATCTGCATGATTGCAGGCAGCGGGTTCTGCCTGGAATCACCGGTGCCGGTGCTCTCCCCTACCCTTTATGCGCATGTGACGATGCAGCCGGCCACTACGCTGGTAGTACCTGGCGAACATGTACAGCGGGCGCTGTATCTGCTCGACGGTGAGCTGTTCATGGATGGCGAACAGGTCGAGGCGTACAGCCTGGTGGTCCTGCCAGAGGGTGAATGGGTGACGCTGTATGCCGAGGAAGAGTGCCAGTTGGTACTGATTGGCGGGGACCCGCTGGATGGGCCGCGGCGGATGAACTGGAATTTTGTCGCCAGTGACCCGGAACTGATCGAGCAAGCCAGGGCCAGGTGGGCTGCCGGGGATTGGCCAGTGGTGCCGGGGGAAACTTCGAGGATCGAGTTGCCTAGGTGATTTTGGGGCTGCTTTGCAGCCCATCGCCGCGGTTCGTCGCCACGACAAGCCAGCTCCCACAGATACAGCTCATGCCACGTTGTGGGAGCCGCGCTTGCCGGCGATGGGCCGCACAGCGGCCCCTGCGGTATCAGCGCTGGAAAACTTCGCTGAGCAGGTTGTGCATCGAGCGGAACGCCCGCTCCGAAGTACGGCGGTCATACTGCATCTTGCCCGGCACATTGGCATTCGGGTCGGTAAACGAGTGCACTGCCCCGCCGTAGCTCAGCAGCTGCCAGTCGACCTTGGCCGCATTCATCTCGTCTTCGAACGCTGGCAACTGCTCTTTCGGCACCAGTGGATCGGAAGCACCATGCAGCACCAGCACCGAGCCCTTGATGCGCCTGGCATCTTCTGCGTTCGGCGTGTCCAGGGTGCCATGGAACGACACCGCCGCCCGCAGGTCAGCCCCGGTACGCGCCAGCTCCAGGGCGCAGCAGCCACCGAAGCAGAAACCGAACGTGCCAACCTTGCCAGGCTCCAGCAGCGCCTTCGACTGCCCCAACAGCTGCGCCAGGGCCTCTTGCATGCGCTTGCGCAACTCACCACGGTCGTTCTTCAGCGGCATCATTGCCGCGCCGGCCTCGTCGGCATTGGACGGACGCACACCTTGCCCGTACAAGTCAGCAATCAGCACCACATAGCCCTTCTCGGCCACTTCCTTGGCGATGCGCTCGGCCCCCTCGCCGATACCCATCCAGTTCGGCGCCATCACCAGCCCCGGCCGGCCCAGCGCCCCCGGCTCATGGACCAAGCGGCTTTCGTAGGTCTTGCCGGACAGATGGTAGACCAGCGATTCGACGATTACTTTGCTCATCAAGCACTCCTTTGGCACTGTTCTTAAAAAGCCTGCCATGAAAAAAGCCCGCCGAAGCGGGCTTTCCTGTGCATCAACTCAAGCAGACAGCTCGACCAGCAGCTTGTTCAGGCGACGAACGTAGGCCGCCGGGTCTTTCAGGCTGTCACCGGCCGCCAGGGCCGCCTGATCGAACAGGATGTGCGACAACTCGGCAAAGCGGTCCTCGCTCTGTTCGTTGTCCAGCTTCTCGATCAGCGGGTGACCCGGGTTGAATTCGAAGATCGGCTTGGACTCGGGCACCTTCTGCCCGCTGGCTTCGAGGATCTGACGCATCTGCAGGCCCAGGTCCTGCTCGCCAATGGCCAGGATCGCCGGCGAATCAGTCAGGCGGTGCGATACACGCACTTCGGCCACGCTGTCACCCAGCGCACCTTTCAGGCGCTCGACCAGGCCTTCCTTGTCCTTGGCGACTTCTTCCTGGGCCTTCTTGTCTTCTTCCGAATCCAGGTTGCCCAGGTCCAGGTCGCCGCGGGCGACGTCGACAAACGCCTTGCCGTCGAACTCGTTGAGGTAGCTCATCAGCCACTCGTCGATGCGGTCGGTCAGCAGCAGCACTTCGATGCCTTTCTTGCGGAAGACTTCCAGGTGCGGGCTGTTCTTGACCTGCGCGTAGGACTCGCCGGTCAGGTAATAGATCTTGTCCTGTCCTTCCTTGGCGCGGGCCAGGTAGTCGGCCAGGGAGACACTTTGCTCGCCGCTCTCGTCCTGGGTGGAGGCGAAGCGCAGCAGGCCGGCGATTTTTTCCTTGTTGGCAAAGTCTTCGGCCGGGCCTTCTTTCAGCACCTGACCAAAGTTTTTCCAGAAGCCCTTGTACTGCTCGGGTTCGTTCTTCGCCAGCTTCTCCAGCATGTCCAGCACGCGCTTGGTCAGCGCGGTCTTCATCGAATCGATGATCGGGTCTTTCTGCAGGATTTCACGCGACACGTTCAGCGACAGGTCGTTGGAGTCGACCACACCCTTGATGAAGCGCAGGTACAGCGGCAGGAACGACTCGGCCTGGTCCATGATGAACACACGCTGCACGTACAGTTTCAGGCCGCGCGGTGCTTCGCGCTGGTACAGATCGAACGGCGCGCGGGCCGGCACGTACAGCAGCGAATTGTATTCCAGCTTGCCTTCGACCTTGTTGTGGCTCCAGGCCAGCGGGTTTTCGAAGTCATGGCCGATGTGCTTGTAGAACTCCTGGTATTCCTCGTCCTTGATCTCGGTACGCGGACGGGTCCACAGGGCGCTGGCGCGGTTGACGGTTTCCCACTCTTCGGCTGGCTGTTCTTCACCTTCGGCTGCAGCTTGCTCTTTCGGCAGCTGAATCGGCAAGGCGATGTGATCGGAGTACTTCTTGACCACGTTGCGCAGGCGCCAGCCATCGGCGAACTCCAGCTCGTCCTTCTTCAGGTGCAGGACAATGCGGGTACCGCGCTGTGGCTTGTCGATGGTGGCCACATCGAACTCCCCCTCGCCTTTCGACGACCAGTGCACGCCTTCGGCGGCCGGCTGGCCGGCGCGACGGCTGTACACATCGACCTTGTCGGCAACGATGAACGCGGAGTAGAAGCCCACGCCGAACTGACCGATCAGGTGCGAGTCCTTCTTCTGGTCACCGGTGAGGTTCTTCATGAAGTCGGCAGTGCCGGACTTGGCGATGGTACCCAGGTGAGCAATGACGTCTTCGCGGCTCATGCCGATGCCGTTGTCCTCGAGGGTGACGGTACCGGCGTCCTTGTCGAAGCTCACGCGAATCTTCAGTTCATCGCCGCCCTCGAGCAGCTCGGGCTTGGCCAGCGCTTCGAAGCGCAGTTTGTCCACGGCATCGGAGGCGTTGGAGATCAACTCACGCAGGAAGATCTCCTTGTTCGAATACAGCGAATGGATCATGAGGTGCAGCAGCTGCTTTACCTCGGTCTGGAAGCCCAGCGTTTCTTTTTGAGTATCCACACTCATGGTCTTCAAAACTCCGATCTGATGGCAGTGGGCGCCTGGCGGCCGGTTCGGCCTGCGTTAAAGGCGGATGTCATGCAGATGGGGGCAGCCCGGATGATTTCAAGGGCTTTTCCGGTTCAATCTTGAAATGCGCGCGCGCCGTGGCGATCGGCGATTGCCTGTCACCTTGCCAGGCGGTGATGGCCACGTTGGTCACCCGTCGACCCTGGCGCCACAGCTGGCACTGTGCGTAGGTATCCCGAAAATGCCCGGCCCGCAGGTAGTCGATGGAAAAATCGATGATCTTCGGAATGCTTGCGCTGTCGCTGTAGATCAGCAGGTACAGCGCCGCCGACAGCTCCATGAAGCCGGCGATCACGCCGCCGTGAATGGCGGGCAGCAGCGGGTTGCCGATGTTGTCCGGGTTGGCCGGCAGGCGAAACAGCAGGTCCTCGCCCTGGCGCTCGCATTCGATGCCGATCAGGCCTGCGTAGGGGATCAGCGCCAGTAGCGGCCGGTAATCCCCCTGGGCATGGGCGGCGTTGAGCTGCTGGCGAACCGCGTGCGGAATCATGCCCCACCCTCCTTCAGGTTGTTGCCAAAGCGGATGCCGCCCTTGACCTCCTGGCCCAGCCGCATGAATGTACCGACCACCTGGCAAATCGGCTGGTCAGGGTCGTCCTGGTAGGCGGTGCCACGGGTAAAGATCACATCACGGGTCACCCGGTAGCACTGGGCATGGCCGTAGATTGCCTTGCCGGCCTGCGCCGGGTGCATGTAGTCGATACGCAGGTCCAGCGTCGGGCACACCTCGAAGCGCGGCAGCACACACAGCGTGGCCATGCCGCAGGTGGTGTCCATCAGCGTGGTCAGGGCGCCGCCATGCACAGCGCCGGTTTGCGGGTTGCCGACGATGGCCGGCGACCAGGGCAGGATGAGGGTGATGCCCTGCGCATCGGCGTGTACCACACGCATCTGCAACAACTGGCAATGTTTCAATGCCGAGAGAAAACGCTCGGCCATGGCCATCAAGGTTGAATCGCTCATTCGCTGTATCCACCTGAACTGCCGCAGCGGCATGGATTGAGTAAAAAGTCTATCTGGAACGGGGCGTTATATATCTGTAATCTCCGTTGAACTTCTTCCGCGTAGTTGTACTCGAAGGTTCAAGTCAACTTATTCCACCAAGGAGAAACACCCCCATGCGTAAACCTTTTGCTTTTGCTCTGATGCTGGCTGCTGCCATGGGCCTGGCCGCTTGCGATAAAGCGAGCGAAGACAAAGCCCAGGACGCACAAGAACATGCTGAACAAGCCCAGGAGAAAATGGGTGAAGCTCAGGATAAGATGAACGACGCCGCCAAGGAAAACGCCGAAGCTGCCAAAGATCAGGCCGAAGCCGAGCAGAAGGCTGCCGAAGAAGCCGCTCCGGCTACTCCGGCTGCCCCAGTTACGCCGGCCGAACCCGCCAAGCAGTAATTGGCTGAAACAAAAAAACCCGACGCTGTCGGGTTTTTTTGTGCCTGAAACTTGAGGATTAAACGTTTCAGTTGCCCGCCGCACTAGTTTCCCTGGCAGGCTCGCCAGGCACACTTTCCGTGGGTGTGAACACCATCACATCGAGCACATCCGAATGGAACTCGCGGCGGTACAGGATCAGCACTACCCCGACACTCATGGCCATGAACAACCACGGGCTGATGAACCAGCTCAACATGGCCATGCCGAAGTAATACGAGCGCAGGCCCAGGTTGAACTGGTTGGCAGCCAGCGACAGTACCCGCGCCGCGCGTGAAGCGAACGCCTTGCGCTCCAGCTCGTTGACCAGGCGCTCGCCGACCATCGGTGCCGAGCCTACCAGTACTGCGGCGAAGTTGTACTGGCGCATGCACCAGCTGAAGGTGAAGAAGGCATAGACGAACACCGTGGCCAGGCACAGCAGCTTGATCTCCGACATGCCCTGGGACGCCTGCTGGACTAGCGGCAGGTCGGCCAGCAGCGACAGTGCCCGGTCCGAGGCACCCAGCACGGTGAGTATGCCGGCCAGGATGATCAGGGTACTGGAGGCGAAGAACGAGGCGTTGCGCTCCAGGTTGCCGATCACGCTGGCATCGGCGATGCGGTTGTCGCGCAGCAACATGCGGCGCATCCAGTCTTCCCGGTACAGGTGCAGCACGCTGGCCAGGCAGGCGGTGTCGCGGCCCTTCCAGATGGCATAGCGGGTGTACCCGCCCCAGCACAGGGCAAACCAGGCGATGGCCAACAGGTTGTTGAGGTTGCTTTGGATGAAGTTCATGCAGTGTTCCCGAATGGGCCAGGTGCCTAGAGGATAGGGACCGGGTTTCGACGCTGGCAAGCGGCAAAAGGCACACCTTCTGGCAGATATCTGCACAGGCAAAGAAAAAGCCCCGCATCCTCTCGGATACGGGGCTTTCAAGCTTCCACCCTTGGCGCGCACCTTTCGGCTTGTGGCCGGTGCCGCCCTCAGGCTTCGCCTATCAGGCCAGCGCCTCGCGCGGCTTGCCGAGCATGCGGTCGCAGGCGACGGCACCCACCAGGGTCACCACCGAAGGCACCAGCCAGGCCATGCCCGCATCGCTCAATGGCAGGTGCGCCAGGAAGTCCGGCAGCACATGGGCAATGCTGCTGCCCTTGATCGCGTCGACCATGCCAAACACCAGCGATACCAGCATTACCGGGGCCAGGATGCGGGTCGGCGAGTTCCACAGGTCCTTCACGAAGCTCAGGCCGACCACCACGATGCACGGTGGGTAGATGGCGGTGAGCACCGGGATCGAGAACATGATCAGCTTGGTCAGGCCCAGGTTGGAGATCAGCAGCGAGAAGCCGGCAAGGATCACCACCAGTGCGCGGTACGACAGCGGCAGGATCTGGCTGAAGTACTCGGCGCAGGCGCAGGTCAGGCCAACCGCAGTCACCAGGCAGGCCAGCGCGATCAGCACGGCCAGGAAGCCACTGCCCAGCGAGCCGAAGGTATGCTGCACGTAGGCATGCAGGACCGCCGCACCGTTGGTAGCGTCCGCCGCGATATCGTGGCTGGTGGCGCCCAGGCGGAACAGGCTGATGTACACCAGGGCCAGGCCGACACCGGCGATCAGGCCGGCGATGATGGCGTAGCGGGTAATCAGCTTCGGCGACTCGACACCGCGCGAGCGAATGGCGTTGACGATGACGATGCCGAACACCAAGGCACCCAGGGTATCCATGGTCAGGTAACCGTCGGAAAAGCCTTTGGAGAACGCGGCGGCGGCGTAGGCAGGCTGCGCTTCACCAATGGTCCCGGCTGGCAGCGCAAAAGCTGCAATACCCAATACGGCCAGGGCGATGATCTTCAACGGTGCCAGGAAGCGGCCCACGGTATCGAGCAGTTTGCCCGGATACATGGACACTGCCAGCACCACGATAAAGTACACCAGGCTGTAGATGAACAACGCCAGCGGGCTTTCACCGGTCAGCGGGGCCACACCTACTTCGAACGACACGGTCGCGGTACGCGGGGTGGCAAACAGGGGGCCGACCGACAGGTAGCACACGGCTGCCAGCAAGCCGCCGAAGAACTTGCCGATCGGGCTGCTCAGGGCATCCATGCCACCGCCGACCTTGGCCAGGGCGACCACGGTGATGACCGGCAGGCCCACCGCGGTAACCAGGAAGCCGAGGGCGGCCATCCACACGTGCGGGCCAGACTGCAGACCGACGATAGGCGGGAAGATGATGTTGCCAGCGCCTACGAAAAGCGCAAACGTCATAAAGCCAAGCGCCAGGATATCCTGGCCTTTGAGAACTTTCATTTAAGGTAGTACCACACTGCTGAAATCGGGATTCGAGAGGGGATTTCCCATTGGATGAGGGGAAATGCTGCCCGGCTTGATAGGCCAGACCCGTTTAGCGTGTCGTTCCCTTTTGGGGTACGGGCACAGAGTGAACACGTAATGTAACTGTTTTGTCAGTCAAACGCACTGGCACAGTGCTGCTTGTCCGATGTGCGTACATGTTTGTCGTCTGCGCGACCGTCAACAGTGGGAATTATCCTCGGATTGAAACATTCGTCTGTATGAAAATTCCTATCCAGGCAATCGAAAATTCCATGTTGTCTGCACCGGCCTCTTCGCAGGTAAACCCGCTCCCACAGGGAAATCACAAACCTAAAGGACTGTACGCTACCTGTGGGCGCGGGTTTACCCGCGAAGGGGCCGGTGCTGAATTTCACGAACCCAAAAACGACAGAGGCCACCCGAAGGTGGCCTCTGTGCGCGTGGGGGGTGTAGCAGTATTACTTCTTGGCTTCCCAGCCAGTCAGCTCGGCCAGGGCCTTGCCGATGTCAGCCAGGGAACGCACGGTCTTCACACCCGCGTCCTGCAGGGCGGCGAACTTCTCGTCCGCAGTGCCCTTGCCGCCGGAGATGATGGCGCCGGCGTGGCCCATGCGCTTGCCCGCAGGTGCGGTAACACCAGCGATATAGGAAACCACAGGCTTGGTGACGTGGGCCTTGATGTAGGCCGCAGCTTCTTCTTCAGCCGAACCGCCGATCTCGCCGATCATGACGATCGCTTCGGTCTTCGGGTCTTCCTGGAACAGCTTCAGGATGTCGATGAAGTTGGAGCCCGGGATCGGGTCACCGCCGATGCCGACGCAGGTCGACTGGCCGAAGCCGGCGTCGGTGGTCTGCTTCACAGCTTCGTAGGTCAGGGTGCCGGAACGCGAAACGATACCGACCTTGCCTGGCAAGTGGATGTGGCCTGGCATGATGCCGATCTTGCACTCGCCCGGGGTGATGACACCTGGGCAGTTAGGGCCGATCAGGGTCACGCCCAGCTCGTCGCACTTGACCTTGGCATCCAGCATGTCCAGGGTAGGAATGCCTTCGGTGATGCAGACGATCAGCTTGATGCCGCCGAAGGCCGCTTCCAGGATCGAGTCCTTGCAGAACGGAGCCGGTACGTAGATGACCGAAGCGTCAGCGCCGGTAGCTTCCACGGCTTCCTTGACGGTGTTGAACACCGGCAGGCCCAGGTGGGTGCTGCCACCCTTGCCTGGGGTTACGCCGCCGACCATCTTGGTGCCGTAGGCGATGGCCTGTTCGGAGTGGAAAGTACCTTGCGAGCCGGTGAAGCCCTGGCAGATGACTTTGGTGTCTTTATTGATCAGGACGCTCATTACTTGCCCTCCGCAGCTTTGACAACTTGTTGAGCAGCGTCGGTCAGGCTGGTTGCCGCAATGATGTTCAAACCGCTTTCTGCCAGTACTTTTGCGCCCAGTTCGGCGTTGTTGCCTTCAAGGCGAACGACGACCGGAACTTTCACGCCGACTTCTTTCACTGCACCGATGATGCCTTCGGCAATCATGTCGCAGCGAACGATGCCGCCGAAGATGTTGACCAGAACGGCCGCGACATTGCTGTCGGACAGAATGATCTTGAACGCTTCGGTAACGCGCTCTTTGGTAGCACCACCGCCAACGTCGAGGAAGTTGGCTGGCTTGCCGCCATGCAGGTTGACGATGTCCATGGTACCCATGGCCAGGCCGGCACCGTTGA
>NZ_JABMCN010000063.1:5484-24730 GCF_013179515.1 Pseudomonas sp. CM27 | reverse complement strand
CCGACTTCATCAGTTCCGTGACCGACGAGGTCATGGAGGAGATTGGCGCGTGGCAACAGCGGCCTCTGGAGCCGATGTATCCGGTCATTTTCTTTGATGCTCTGCGGGTCAAAATTCGCGAAGAAGGAAAGCACCGAAAGCCATGCTTACCTCTCCTTGGTAAAGATTGGGCTGATAACGACGGCTTGCAGACATCGCCATTTTAAGGCTGCTCCCAAAGGCAAACGGCGGGTTACGCTGCGCGCCTCCTAGTACGAAAGACACTAGTTCCCTGCGCCTGGTGCTGCAATAGAACGTGGACGAATAGGGCGATTTGGGAAATTGCCTGCAAGTTTGACGATGAAGGTGACTCAGTCCTGGTAAGGCGATTATCGGTATGGGGGCGGAAATGCCATCATGGCGGCAGAGCAGCTCACCCTGGCGGGCTATCGAGCTGATATGAGCAATCCCTTTGCCGTAGACCGCCACCATCCTCAAGCCCTGAACTGCCCCAGGCTCGCCCTCAGTTGTGCGGCCAGGTCATCCAGCACCTTGCTGCTGGCCGTGGTCTGCATCACCACCTCCGCCGAGCGCTCGGCCTGGGCATGAATGGTCTCTACCCGCCCGCGCACCGCCTGCGCACCATTTGCCTGCTGCTCGGCCGCTCGGGTGGCCAGGCCGATGGCCGCATGTACCTGCTCCACCGCAGCCTGCACCGACTGCTGGCGGCGTTCATTGTCACGCAACACCAGCAGCCCTTCGCTGGCCTTGAGCCCGGCCTGGCTGATGGTGGCCACGGCCTCTTTGGCACCCTTCTGCAGCGCGGCGATATGCGCCTGAATATCCCCGGTGGAGCTTTGCGTCTTGCTCGCCAGCGCCCGCACCTCATCCGCCACCACAGCAAAGCCACGCCCGGTTTCACCGGCACGGGCTGCCTCGATCGCAGCGTTCAGAGCCAGCAGGTTGGTCTGTTCGGCAATGCCGTGGATCACCGTCAGCACCACTTCGATCTGCTCGCTCTGCTTGGCCAGGCGTTCTATCACCTGAGAACCGGCGTCCACCTGCCCGGCGAGGTTCTCGATCAGGCCCGCCAGCTGAGTCGAGGTACGGCTGTTTTCGTCGGTTGCCTGGCGGATATCCACCACTTGCTGCAATGCCGCCTGCATCGCATGGCTTTCGGCCTGAGCCTCATCGGCCATGCTCGACAGATCACGCAGGCTGGCCGCCACTTCATCCCGTTGCAGCGCGGCTGCGGCATCGGCACCTGCATTGCGCTGAGCCATTGCGCCAATCTCCACGCCAGTGCGCTGCGCCACCTCGCCCGCCTCGCGAACGATTGGCTGCAGCTTGTCGACAAAGCGATTCACTGCCGAGGCCATGTCGCCAATTTCGTCGCGGCTGTCGAGCCGCACACGCTTGGTCAGGTCGCCTTCCCCTGCTGCCAGGTCATCGAGCGCAGCAATCAACAGCCGCAGCTTGCTAAGCACCCGACGGCCAAGGACCACGGCGACCACCAGCAGCACACCAAGCCCGACCAACGCCAGACCCAGACCGATGCGCCAGCGTAGCTCCGCGGCAGCGTCACGCACAGTCTGCGCGGTATTGGCCTGCATTGCCGCAGCACTGCCTTGCGCCTTCTCCAGGCGTTCGCGCAGGGTCTTGCCACTGTCGGCGGCGGCACCGACCAGACTGTCGCCGACCAGTTGCTCACCGCTGGCGATCAGGGCCGAGAAACGCTGGTCGAGGGCCTTGAGCTGCTGATCAATACCGGCCGTGGAGACGCCCATCACCACCTTGCCGATTTCAGCGCCATTGGGGTTGATCGGGGACTCGACGAAGTACACCGCCGGGTCCCGTCGGGCCGCATCGATCACCTTGTCCAGCGCCCGCTCACCCTGGCCCTTTTCCATCAACGCTTGGTTGATGGGGTTTTGCCGGTTCAGGTAGCGGGTCAGATGCTGGCCCTGGGCGTCGTCGTAGACCACGAACAGCACGTTGGGGTTGCGCTGTGCGCGGCGGGCGAAGTCGGAAAGCACCGGCACGTCGTTGTCCCAGATGGCCCGCGGGGCCACCGAGGCCAACAGCTCGGCCATGTCATTGGCGGACTCCTTGAGGTTTTGTTCCAGCGTGCTGCGCAGTTGCTGCTGTTCGCTCTGCAGGCGTGCAGACAAGCCTGCGCTGAGGCGCTGGCGGGTGCTGCTGGACAGGCTGTCGAGGCCTGAGCGCACGTCCTGCCCGGCTTGCTCCAGGTCGCTGGCCAGTTGACGGCTGTCATTGCCCAGGCGCTCGCCAAGATCAGCCTCCAGGGCAGTGACCGTGCTACGCGTGAGTGCAACGGCAACCAGCACCTGCACCAGAAGCGCGATACCCAAGGCAACAAACACAGGCCGCAATAGGCGGCTTCGTAACAGTGAGAGGATGGCAGACACGGTGTAACCCTCGTGTTTTCTGGCGCCACTATTTTGATGGCATCGTCTGAAACTTCTTACAGCAAGGGTTGTGCCGGGGGCAGCAGGGATAAACGCCAAGGTTCAGCAATGGGTTATCCATGAATGAAAACGCCGCGGCCCCTTTCAGGACCGCGGCGTCAGATCAGCCTGGAGGGCAGATCAGGCGAACGGGTGACGCAGAACGATGGTTTCGTTGCGGTCCGGGCCGGTGGAGATGATGTCGATCGGCGCGCCGGTCAGCTCCTCGATGCGCTTGATGTAAGCGCGGGCAGCTTCTGGCAGCTCTTCCAGGGTCTTGGCACCCAGGGTCGATTGGCTCCAGCCTGGCATCTCTTCGTACACCGGCTCCAGGCCGATGTAACTGTCGGCATCGGAAGGGGCGTCGATGACGGCACCGTTCTCGTTCTTGTAGCCAACGCAGATGTTGATGGTTTCCAGGCCGTCCAGCACGTCCAGCTTGGTCAGGCAGATGCCCGAGATGCTGTTGACGTCAATGGCGCGACGCAGGATCACGGCATCGAACCAGCCGCAACGACGGGCACGGCCGGTGGTGGAACCGAACTCGTGGCCACGCTTGGCCAGGGTAGCGCCGGTCTCGTCGAACAGTTCGGTCGGGAACGGGCCCGAACCTACGCGAGTGGTGTACGCCTTGGTGATACCCAGGATGTAGTCCAGGTACATTGGGCCAACGCCGGAACCGGTGGAGATACCGCCAGCGGTGGTGTTGGAGCTGGTGACGTACGGGTAGGTACCGTGGTCGATGTCCAGCAGCGAGCCCTGGGCGCCTTCGAACATGATGTCCTTGCCGGCACGACGCAGGTTGTGCAGCTCGGCGGTGACGTCGAGCATCATCGGCTTGAGCTGTTCGGCGTAGGCCATGCACTCGTCTAGGGTTTGCTGGAAGTCGATGGCCGGCTCTTTGTAGTAGTTCACCAGCTGGAAGTTGTGGTAGTCCAGCAGCTCACCCAGCTTGGCGGCGAAACGCTCACGGTGGAACAGGTCGCCAACGCGCAGGCCGCGGCGCGCGACCTTGTCTTCGTAGGCTGGGCCGATACCACGGCCGGTGGTGCCGATCTTGGCTTCGCCACGGGCTTTTTCACGGGCCTGGTCGAGGGCCACGTGGTACGACAGGATCAGCGGCGCAGCCGGGGAGATGCGCAGGCGCTCGCGCACCGGTACGCCCTTCTCTTCCAGCTTGGTGATTTCGCGCATCAGGGCATCCGGGGCAACGACCACGCCGTTGCCGATCAGGCACTGTACGCCTTCACGCAGGATGCCGGACGGAATCAGGTGCAGCACGGTTTTTTCACCGTTGATCACCAGGGTGTGGCCCGCATTGTGGCCACCTTGGTAGCGCACTACGGCGGCAGCATGTTCGGTCAGCAGATCGACGATCTTGCCTTTGCCCTCATCACCCCATTGGGTGCCCAGGACGACGACATTCTTACCCATTACATTGGTCCTCATTCACGCAAACTTGGTTGCCGGCCTGTTGCCGACGCAGAAACTCACTGGGCCAGCGGCAGAACCTGCCAGCGCCCGTCTTGCTGAATCAATTGCCGATCACAATCCGCCTCGAGAGCAGCACTCAACGGCTGGCCAGGCAGAGCCTGGACCACACGCTGGCCCTCGTTGCGCAACTGGCAGACTTGCTGCCAGAGGGCCGCGTCGCCACTGTCCGGCATCCAGATGCCGCCAGTTGGCAATACGACCTCCGCTCGCCCCAGTGTGACCAGGGTCTTCAAATCCGTGGAGAAACCGGTTGCCGGGCGGGCCCGGCCAAAGTCGGCGCCGATGTCGTCGTAGCGCCCGCCCTGGGCGATCGACTGACCTTCGCCCGGCACGAATACGGCGAACACCACGCCGGTGTGATAGTGGTAACCGCGCAGCTCGCCGAGGTCGAAGTACAGCGGCAGGTCCGGGTAGCGCGACGCCAGGCGATCAGCGATCGCCAGCAGGTCGTCCAGCGCCGCCAGCACGCTGGCAGGGGCACGGCCCAGGCGCACGCGGGCCTCGTTCAGCACCTCGCGGCCACCGCACAGCTCGACCAGTGCGCGCAGCATGTTGCCCAGGTCCTTCGGCAGGTCGGCAGTCAGTGCCTGCACTTCGTCCACCGACTTGCGCTGCAGCGCGTCGAACAACTGCTGCTCGACCGCACCGGACAGGCCGGCCGCACGCGCCAGGCCGCGGTAGATGCCGACGTGGCCCAGGTCCATGTGCACATCCGGCACATCGGCCAGTTGCAGCGTGGCCAGCATCAGGCTGATGACTTCGACGTCGCTGGCGGGGCTGGCGTCGCCGTACAGCTCGGCACCCAGCTGGATCGGGCTGCGCGAGGTCGACAGCGCACGCGGCTGGGCGTGCAGCACGCTGCCGGCATAGCACAGGCGGCTCGGGCCTTCACGGCGCAGGGTGTGGGCGTCGATGCGCGCCACCTGCGGAGTGAAGTCGGCACGGAAGCCCATCAGGCGGCCGGACTGCGGGTCCACCACCTTGAAGGTGCGCTGATCCAGGTCCTGGCCGGCGCCGGTAAGCAGCGACTCCAGGTACTCGATATGCGGGGTGACGACCAGTTCGTAACCCCAACTCTGGAACAGGTCCAACACCTGGCGGCGCGCAATTTCGATGCGCGCAGCCTCAGGTGGCAGTACTTCCTCGATGCCATCTGGCAGTAGCCAGCGGTCTACCGTTGCCATTACGCCATTTCCCCTCTGGTCCGGGCGGCTGCCAGCAGGCAAGCCGTCAGTAAAGCCGGTATCGCGCACAGCAGCGGGCAGCACTGATCCCAGCGCAGCCACCGTACCCGACACCCTCAAATTGCCTTGCGACCTGACCAAACCGTCAACTGGCGCAGTGCCAATCAACCTTGCAGACGCAAAAAAGCCGGGAAATTTCCCGGCTGCCTCATCATACACCCCTTTTGATTCAGGATGCACCCTGCCTGGAATTTTACCTGCCAGGCGGGGTGCTCCCGATTCAGCTCAGGGGCCTGAACATCAAGGCCTGCTCTTGTCCAGGTAACGGAAGAACTCGTTCTTCGGGTCCAGGACCATCACGTCGCTCTTGCTCGAGAAGCTCTCGCGGTATGCCTGCAGGCTACGGTGGAACGCATAGAAATCAGCGTCCTGGCTGTAGGCCTTGGCATAGATAGCGGCCGCCTGGGCATCACCATCACCGCGGGTTTCTTCTGCTTCGCGATAAGCCTCGGCCAGCAGCACACGGCGCTGACGGTCGGCATCGGCACGGATACCTTCAGCCAGCTCGTTACCCTTGGCACGGTGCTCGCGGGCTTCACGCTCACGCTCGGTGCTCATGCGGTCGAACACGCTGCGGTTGACTTCCTTCGGCAGGTCGATGGCCTTGACGCGAACGTCGACCACCTCGATGCCCAGCTCCTTGTTGGCCATGCGGTTCAGCGAAGCAGTGATGTCGGCCATCAGTGCGTCACGTTCACCGGAAACCACCTCGTGCAGGGTACGTTTACCAAACTGGTCACGCAGGCCGCTTTCCAGACGACGCGACAAGCGCTCGTCGGCGATCTGCTTCATGCCGGACGTGGCGGTGTAGAAACGTTCCGCATCCTTGACGCGCCACTTGGCGTAGGCGTCGACCATCACCGCTTTCTTCTCCAGGGTCAGGAACCGTTGGGTCGGGGCGTCGAGGGTCATCAGACGGGCGTCGAACTTGCGCACCTGGTTGACGTACGGAATCTTCACGTGCAGGCCAGGCTGGACATCGGCCTGGACCACCTTACCGAAACGCAGCATTACCGCGCGCTCGGTCTGGCCCACGATGTAGAAGCTGTTCCAGGCCACAATGGCCAAAACCACGGCGACGATCAGGGCGATCAGCGATCTATTGCTCATCAGCGGCTCTCCCTAGTGCGCAGCGGCTGCTGTTGCTGTTGCAGGTCCTGCGCTGCACGCGCGGCCGCATCGTTGGCCGATGGCGACACGCTGCCGGTTGGCGCGGACGGGTTGCGGCTGCCTTCGACCATCTTGTCCAGTGGCAGGTAGAGCAGGTTGTTCTGCCCGTCCTTGGTCGCCACCATGACCTTGCTCGAATTGCTGTAGACCTCTTGCATGGTCTCCAGATACAGACGCTCACGGGTTACGTCAGGTGCCTTGCGGTACTCGACGAGCAGCTTGGTGAAGCGGTCTGCCTCACCCTTGGCGCGAGCGATGACTTCGTCGCGGTAACCATTGGCGTCCTCGATGATGCGCTGGGCCTGACCACGGGCTTCGGGGACCACGCCATTGGCGTAGGACTCGGCCTGGTTGCGGGCGCGCTGCTCGTCTTCGCGGGCACGGATCACGTCGTCGAAGGCTTCCTGCACTTCACGCGGGGCTGCCGCGCTCTGTACGTTGACCTGGGTCACGGTGATACCGGTACGGTAGTTGTCGAGGAAGCGCTGCAGGCGTTCGCGGATATCCACGGCCATCTGCTCACGGCCTTCGGTCAGCACCTGGTCCATCGAGGTGGAACCCACCACGTGGCGCAGGGCGCTGTCGGTCGCGTGCTGAAGGCTTACCTCAGGCTGGTCGACGTTGAGCACGAAGTCCTGCAGGTTGCTGATCTTGTACTGGACGGTCAGCGGCACCTCGACGATGTTCTCGTCTTCGGTGAGCATCTGGCCCTGCTTGGTGTAGGCACGCTCGCGCGTGACGTTTTCCATGTACTTGCGATCGATTGGCGGGAAGTAGATGTTCAGGCCGGGACCGACCGTCTCATAGTACTTGCCGAAGCGCAGCACCACGGCCTGCTCCTGCTCGTCGACCACGTACACGGCGCTGTACAGCCAGATAGCCGCCAGCACCGCCAGGCCAATGCCCAGCAGACCATAGCCGCCACCCTTGCCGACATTGCGGTCACCGCCGCCACGTTTCTTGTTACCACCGAACATGCCATTCAGGCTGTCCTGCAGTTTGCGGAAGGCCTCGTCCAGATCCGGCGGACCTTTCTTGTCACCACCGCCGCCGCCGCCACCACGGCGACCGCCCCAGGGATCCTGATTGTTCGAGTTGCCACCCGGCTCGTTCCAAGCCATAGCGCTCTCCATCTGATAAAGCAAAGACGCGCCCACGGCGCGCCGTCCAATGCTACAGAATGCCTGTCACTGCTGCCCGGCGACCTCGACGAGCATTTATTGCAAAGTGTGTTGCTCGACAAACACTTGCGGCTCCATGCCTTCACGGCTGACCAGGCGATTCAGTTCGACCATGGGCAGTCGCACGCTCAGCAAGCTGCGCCCTTCTTCATCATGCTCTTCACTGCGCACGGCACCCAGGGCAAAGAATTGCGCGCGCAAGCGGGCAAAACGCTGCTCCAGGCACAGTGTGCCGACAAACAGATCATCCCCCAGCAATTCTGCAATCGCCTGGCCTACAAGCTCCAGGCCACGCCCATCGCGTGCCGATACCCAGACCCGCTGCGGCTTGCCATCGGCATCGCGCTGGATCTGCGGCTCGACATCTTCGAGCAGGTCGAGTTTGTTATACACCTCGAGGATCGGCAAGCCTTCGGCACCAATCTCGCCCAATACCGCCAGCACCTGCTCGATCTGCTCCATGCGCTCTGGCTCATGGGCGTCGATCACGTGCAGCAGCAGGTCGGAGTTGCTCGACTCTTCGAGCGTAGCCCGAAATGCCTCGACCAGCTTGTGCGGCAGGTGGCGTATGAAGCCCACGGTGTCGGCCAGCACGATCGGCCCCAGGTCGTTCAGCTCAAGCCGGCGCAGGGTCGGGTCGAGCGTGGCGAACAGCTGGTCGGCAGCGTACACCTCGGATTGGGTCAGGGCGTTGAACAGCGTGGACTTGCCGGCGTTGGTGTAACCCACCAGCGACACCGACGGGATGTCTGCGCGTTTGCGCCCGCGACGCGCCTGCTCGCGCTGGCTGCGCACCTTCTCCAGGCGTGACTTGATCTGGCGAATACGCACCCGCAACAGGCGGCGGTCGGTTTCCAGCTGGGTTTCACCCGGGCCGCGCAGGCCGATACCACCTTTTTGTCGCTCAAGGTGGGTCCAGCCGCGCACCAGCCGCGTGCTCATGTGGTCCAGCTGGGCCAGTTCGACCTGCAGCTTGCCTTCATGGGTACGCGCCCGCTGGGCGAAGATATCGAGGATCAGCCCGGTCCGGTCGAGCACACGGCACTCGAACACACGTTCGAGGTTGCGCTCCTGACTGGGCGTGAGGGTGTGATTGAAAATCACCAGGTCGACCTGCTCGGCATGGACCAGGTCGTGCAGCTCCTCGACCTTGCCGCTGCCAATCAGGTATTTCGCCGAAGGCTGATGCCTTGTCACTGTCACCAGCGAGACGATATCCGCCCCGGCCGACAGTGCCAGCTCCTGAAACTCCTGCGGATCTTCGCGCGCCTCAGGGTTCTGACCTTCCAAGTGAACGAGCAACGCCCGCTCACCACCACCGTGGCGCTCAAAGAACAATGCAGGCTCCTATCAGGCGTTGCCTGGCTCGCTGTCGCCGTGCTCGGCATCGGTCGGGCTTGGCAGGCGAACCGGACGGGCCGGAACCACGGTCGAAATGGCGTGCTTGTAGACCATCTGGCTGACGGTGTTCTTCAGCAGTACCACGAACTGGTCGAAGGATTCGATCGAGCCCTGCAGCTTGATTCCGTTGACCAGATAGATGGATACCGGAACCTTTTCTTTTCTCAAGGTATTCAAGTAAGGGTCTTGTAGCGAATGCCCTTTTGACATATGCCGCACTCCTGTAAGGATAAATAATAGAAAATCAATAAAATCGATAAATTAGGCCGCCCCTTCGCAAGAATAGACGGCAATCAGCAGGGACTCAGCTCAATATGGAGATGGCCCCAAGGTATTTCAAGGTGCGGGACAGATTGTCGCAGGCCAGGCTGTCAAGCCAGTGAACATCGGGCCAGCCACGCAACCAGGTGAACTGCCGCTTGGCCAGCTGCCGAGTAGCGATGATACCGCGTTCTCGCATCTCATTCTCAGTCAGCTTGCCGTCCAGGTAATCCCAGACCTGCCGATAACCCACTGCCCGTATAGACGGCAGCCCGGCGTGCAAGTCACTTCTGGCTCGCAGCGATCGGACCTCTTCAACGAAGCCCTGTTCCAGCATTTGTGAAAATCGTAACGCAATTCGCTGATGCAAAATGTGACGATCTGTAGGAGCAATCGCCAAACTCGCGACAGTATAGGGCAAATGTCCGGCAGCGCCTGCGTCTGCGCCGCGACTTTCAGCGAATTGACGCTGGCGATGAACCGTCATGCTCTCGCCGCTCACCCGAAACACCTCCAGCGCACGGATCAACCGCTGCGGGTCGTTGGGGTGAATTCGCGCTGCCGACTCGGGGTCGATTTCGGCCAGTTGGCGGTGCAGTTCGGCCAGGCCCAAGGCGTCTGCCTGGGCTTCCAGCTCGGCACGGACCGCAGCATCGGCCGCCGGCATGTCTGCCAGGCCATCGATCAAGGCCTTGTAATAGAGCATGGTGCCACCCACCAGCAGCGGGATCTTGCCGCGCGCGGTAATGTCGGCCATGGCTTCCAGTGCGTCGGCACGGAACTGCGCGGCCGAATAGCTCTCGGCCGGGTCGCGAATGTCGATCAGCCGGTGCGGGTGGGCGGCAAGGATTTCTTTCGAGGGCTTGGCCGAACCAATGTCCATGCCGCGGTAGACCAGCGCCGAGTCGACGCTGATCAACTCGCACGGCAGCACCTTGGTCAGCTCGATAGCCAGGTCGGTCTTGCCGGCCGCCGTCGGGCCCATCAGGAATATTGCAGGGGGCTTGACGCTCATTTCATCGACCGCGCAGGAAGAGTTTGTCCAGGTCGTCCAGGCCCATCTGGGTCCAGGTGGGACGGCCATGGTTGCACTGGCCGCTGCGTTCGGTGTTTTCCATGTCGCGCAGCAGGGCATTCATCTCGGGTATTGCCAGGCGCCGGTTGGCGCGCACCGCGCCGTGGCAGGCCATGGTGCCCAGCAGTTCGTTGAGGTGCGCCTGGATACGGTCGCTGGTGCCGTACTCCATCAGGTCGGCGAGCACGTCCTGCACCAGGCGGTTGGCCTCGGCCTGCTTGAGCAGCGCCGGAATCTGGCGGATCGCCAGGCTTTCCGGGGCCAGGCGCTGCAATTCGAAGCCCAGGCGCTGGAACCACTGCGCGTGCTCTTCGGCGCAGTCGGCTTCGCGCTGGCTCAAGGCCAGGGTTTCCGGTACCAGCAGCGGCTGGCCGCTGAGGCCTTCGCTGGCCATGGCCACTTTGAGGCGCTCGTACATGATGCGCTCGTGGGCGGCATGCATGTCCACCAGCACCAGGCCGACGGCGTTCTCGGCCAGGATGTAGATACCCTTGAGCTGCGCCAGCGCATACCCCAGCGGCGGGATGTCACCCTGGCTTTCAGGCAGGGCCGTCGCTGGCGCCGCGCCACCACCTTCCAGCGGTTTGTAAAAGTCGCGATAGACCGCCTGCGCCTCGGCGGCCGGCAGCGGCTGCGAAGGACGTGGCGTGTACTGGTACTGGTAACCCGCGCCACTGCCACCGTTGGAAAACGACTGTTGCGGGGCACGCGGCTGCTCAAGCACCGGCGAGGCCAGGCGCATTTCACCCTGCGGCCCGAATTCGCCGGCCTGCGGGCCTGTGGGGCGGACCATCTCGGTCACCGCAGCAGGCGCCGCCAACTGGTCTTCCGGGCGTACATCGGCCAGGGCGCGGTGCAGAGTGCCATACAGGAAGTCGTGAACCGAGCGCCCTTCGCGGAAGCGCACCTCGTGCTTGGTCGGGTGCACGTTGACGTCGACGCCGTTGGGTTCCAGCTCGAGAAACAGCACGAACGTCGGATGCCGCCCGTTGAACAGCACGTCGCGGTAGGCCTGGCGCACCGCGTGGGCGACCAGCTTGTCGCGCACTGCACGGCCGTTGACGAAGAAGTACTGCAGGTCTGCCTGGCTGCGCGAGAAGGTCGGCAGGCCGACCCAGCCCCACAGGCGCAGGCCGTTGCGTTCGACGTCGATCGGCAGCGCCTGCTCCATGAAGCCCGCGCCACAGATGGCGCCCACCCGCCGTGCGCGGGCGGTCTCGTCGTGGGCTTCGTGCAGGCTGAGGATGCTCTTGCCGTTGTGACGCAGGTGGAAGCCGACATCGAAACGCGCCAGGGCCAGCCGCCGGATGACTTCCTGCAGGTGATCGAATTCGGTTTTCTCGGCCTTGAGGAACTTGCGCCGGGCCGGGGTATTGAAGAACAGGTCACGCACTTCCACCGACGTACCGACCGGGTGAGCCGCCGGCTGTACCCGCGGGGTCATGTCGCGACCTTCGGTTTCCACCTGCCAGGCCTCGCTGGCGCTGGCGGTACGCGAGGTCAGGGTCAGGCGCGCCACCGAGCTGATCGAGGCCAGGGCCTCACCACGGAAGCCCAGGCTCAATACCCCTTCAAGGTCTTCCAGCTCGCGGATCTTGCTGGTGGCGTGACGGGCCAGGGCCAGCGGCAGGTCGTCGGCGGAAATACCACTGCCGTCGTCACGCACCTTCAGCAGCTTGACGCCGCCCTGCTCCACGTCCACGTCGATACGTCGGGCGCCGGAGTCCAGGCTGTTTTCCAGCAGCTCCTTGGCGACAGAGGCCGGCCGCTCGACCACTTCGCCGGCGGCAATCTGGTTGGCCAGCCGCGGGCTGAGCAGCTGGATGCGCGAACCACCACTCATTGCGAAGCCAGCGTGGTGGCCGGGACATCGAGGCGCTGGCCGACCTTCAGCTCATCGGTCTTGAGGCTGTTGGTGCTGCGCAGGCTGGCAACGCTGACCTGGTAGCGCACGGCGAGCATGGCCAGGGTTTCGCCTGGGCGAACCGTGTGCTCACGCGGGCCTGCGGCAATCTTGCCGGTGTCGCGCAGCCAGGCCACATAGGTGCCCGGTGGCGGGTTCTGCTGGAAGTACTGGCGCACGCCCGTGTGAATAGAACGGGCCAGGGCCTGCTGGTGGCTGGCGGTGGCCAGTTTGGCCGCTTCGTTATTGTTCGAGATGAACCCGGTTTCAACGAGGATCGACGGAATATCCGGGGATTTCAGCACCATGAAGCCGGCTTGCTCCACACGCTGCTTGTGCAGCGAGGTGACGCGACCCATGTTGCCCAGCACCTTCTGCCCGACGTTGAGGCTGGAGCTGAGGGTGGCGGTCATCGACAGGTCGAGCAGCACACCGGCCAACATCCGGTCCTTGTCATCCAGGCTGACATTGCCCGCACCACCGATAAGGTCTGAGCGGTTTTCCGTGTCGGCCAGCCAGCGCGCGGTTTCGGAGGTGGCACCACGGTCGGACAAGGCGAACACCGAGGCGCCAAAGGCAGCCCGCGACGGTGCGGCGTCAGCATGAATGGAGATGAACAGGTCGGCGCCCTTCTTGCGGGCGATTTCCGTGCGTTTGCGCAGCGGGATGAAATAGTCGCCAGTACGGGTCAGCTCGGCCCGGAAGCCTTTCTCGCGGTTGATCTGGCGCTGCAGCTCTTTGGCGATCTGCAGCACGATGTCTTTTTCATGCTGACCACGCGAGCCGGATGCACCCGGGTCTTCGCCGCCATGGCCGGCGTCGATGGCGACCACGATGTCCCGCTTGCCGCTCGGTACCGGCGGCAGCTTGATGGCGGGCTGGGCCGGGCTCACCGGCACCGCAGGGGTGGTCGCCGGGGTTTGTACCGGGGTCGGGGCCGGGGGCGGGGCGCTGGCGGCGATGGCGTCGGCTTCCTGGTCGTACAGGTCGACCACCAGGCGATTGCCATACTGGGCGTTGGGCGCCAGGGTGAAACTCTTTGGGGTGACCGATTTTTTCAGGTCGACCACCACGCGCAGGTCGGTCGGCGTCCGCTGGGCCGAACGCACGCTGCTTATCGGCGTGTTGGAGGTGGCCACGTTCAGTGGCGCAGCCAAGGTTGCGCCATTGATGTCGATAACCAGGCGGTCCGGCGCGCTGAGGGTGAAGACACTATGCTGCACGGGGCCTGAAAGGTCGAAGACCAGCCGCGTGTTGTCCGGCGCGCGCCACAGGCGCATGCTCTTGACTTGAGTGACGGCCAGAGCGTCAACGGTCACCGTTGTCAGCAGCAGCCCAACGATGGCGACCAGTGCGCGTATGCGCATACCTACCCCACTTACTGTTTATAGTGTTCGGCCAGTGCGACGCACCAGGCCTCGCCGCGAGCCCCCTGCGGCGAAAGGATCAGCGAGCGTCCGCCCGCTTGGGGGCTTATGGTAATGGTCAGGTCAGGCTTTGGCAAAACGCCCGTACCCTTTTCTGGCCACTCGAACAGGCAAAGCGGGTCGCCGTCGAAATAGTCACGAATACCCATGTACTCCAGCTCCTCAGGATCGACCAGGCGATACAGGTCGAAGTGAAAGGCTCGGACCTCGCCGATTTCGTAGGGTTCGACCACGGTGAAGGTAGGGCTTTTCACTGCACCAGTATGGCCCAGCCCACGAATCAGGCCACGCGACAGGGTGGTTTTACCCGCACCCAGGTCACCTTCCAGAAAAATCACGCCGCGACCGCCGGTCACTTCGGCCATTTTGCCGCCGAAGGCGACCATGGCCGCTTCATCGGCCAGAAACAGGGTTAAACCAGACACGCAGAATGCTCCTCCAACAACTCACGAATGACCGGCGCCAGATCGCTGGCCGCCAGGCCTCTACCATTCACACCCAGACGCTCGCCGGCACAGGCGTGCAGCCATACCGCCAGGCCGGCCGCCTCCCAGGCGCCAAGCCCCTGGGCCAACAACGCCGCCAGTACACCGGTCAGCACATCGCCTAGCCCCGCGCCCGCCATCGCCGGGTGACCGCGCTCGCACAGCGCCAGCTTGCCGGTGGGATCCGCCACCAGGGTGCCAGCGCCTTTAAGCACGCAGACGCTGTTGTAACGACGCGCCAGCTTGCGCGCAGCACCCGGGCGGTCCGCCTGCACCGCCTCGGTGGAAATCCCTAGCAGGCGGGCTGCCTCCCCTGGGTGGGGGGTGAGGACGCTGCCGCTGGGCAAGGCCAGCGGGGTGCGCGCCAGCAGGTTCAGGGCGTCGGCATCCCATACCTGCGGCCGCTCGGCATTGGCCACTGCCGACAGCAGGCTACGGCCCCATGCGGCCTGGCCCAGGCCTGGGCCGACCACCAGCACCGAGGCGCGCTCCAGCACACCCATCACCTGGTTGGCCGAACTGACGCCCAGACACATGACCTCGGGCAGGCGCGTCAGGCTGGCCGCGACGTGCTCCGGCCGGGTTGCCACGCTGACCAGCCCGGCGCCACAGCGCAATGCGGCTTCAGCGCTGAGCAGTACAGCGCCACCGGTACCGAGGTCGCCACCAACCACCAGCACATGGCCAAAGTCGCCTTTATGGGCGTGCGCATGCCGTGCCGGCAGGTGCGCGACGGTCACGCTGCTGAGCATTTGTTGGGTCAGGCTTGGGTGTTTGGTCTGCGGCATGGGGTCAAAGGCTCCAATGTCTGGCAGAATTATACGCACCTGAGCCCGTATTGCCTTGCCCATCCATGTCCGCTTCTACGCCTGACCTCGCCCAACTGGCCCAATCCATCAAGATTTGGGGCCAGGAACTCGGTTTTGCCCACGTCGGCATCGCCGGGGTCGACCTTGGCGAACATGAACACCACCTGCAGCGCTGGCTCGACGCCGGCTACCAGGGCGAAATGGAATACCTGGGCGCCCACGGCAGCAAGCGCTCGCACCCCGACCAGCTGATCCCTGGCACGGTACGCGTGGTATCGCTGCGCATGGACTACCTGCCCGGCGACACGCAGATGGCACAGCGCCTGGCGCAGCCGGAGAAAGCCTACGTGTCGCGCTACGCCCTGGGCCGCGATTACCACAAGCTGGTGCGCAAGCGCGTGCAGTTTCTGGCCGACCGCATTCAGGAGGCGATCGGCCCGTTCGGCTACCGCGCGTTCGTCGACAGCGCACCGGTGCTGGAAAAGGCCTTGGCCGAACAGGCCGGGCTGGGCTGGATCGGCAAGAACACCTTGCTGCTCAACCGCAAAGCGGGTAGCTACTTTTTCCTCGCCGAACTGTTCGTCGAACTGCCGCTGCCGGTGGACGAAGCCACCACCAGCGAGCACTGCGGGCGCTGCCAGGCCTGCCTGGACATCTGCCCGACCCAGGCGTTTGTCGGGCCTTATGTGCTGGATGCGCGGCGTTGTATTTCCTACCTGACCATCGAGCTGCGGGGGCCAATCCCGGTCGAGTTGCGCTCGATGATGGGCAACCGGGTGTTCGGTTGCGACGACTGCCAGATCGTCTGCCCATGGAACCGCTTTGCAAGGCATAGCCAGGAGCAGGACTTCCAGCCCCGGCACGGGCTGGAGAATGCCGAGCTGGCTGAAATGTTCTTGTGGGATGAACGGACCTTCCTGCGCAAGACCGAGGGCGGGCCTTTGCGCCGGGCGGGGTATGAGCGCTGGTTGCGCAACCTGGCGGTGGGCTTGGGCAATGCGCCGTCGACCATTCCGGTGATAGAAGCGCTGAAGGCGCGGCGCGAGGATGCGTCTGAATTGGTGCGCGAGCACGTCGAGTGGGCGCTGGCCCGGCACGGCGTTGAAGGGGATGGAGGCCGCTAGGCGTAATCGTTGATTTTGATGGTGTTGCAGACATCGAGCGCCGCCCGCGCGGCGCTCGATCCCACAGGCGCAGCAACCCTCAAGACGAGCGCACTTACTGCTGATCGTTGTAATGAAACTTGGGCATTTCCCAGTGAAAACGTATCGCCAGCAACCGCACCAGAAACCCGCCGAACAAGGTCAGCAGCATCGCCTGCTCCGCCGGCACCTGGAAATACACACAACCCAGGTAGAACCAGGCCGCCGCGAACGACACGCTGGCATAAAGCTCACGACGGAACACCAGCGGAATGTCGTTGCAGAAGATATCCCGCAGGATGCCGCCAAACACCCCGGTGATCACCCCGCTGATCGACGCCACCAGCATGCCCTGCCCCATCTCCAGCGCGGTCATGCAGCCAATCAGGGTAAAGGCCACCAGGCCCAGGGCGTCGAGCACCAGAAACAATGAGCGCAGGCGGCGCATCATCGGTGCGATGAAAATGGTCAGCAGCGCAGCAAGGCTGGTCAACACCAGGTACTCCGGGTGCTTCACCCAGGTCAGCGGGTAATGCCCGAGCAGCACGTCACGCACCGAACCGCCACCCAGGGCCGTTACGCAGGCGATCAGTACCACGCCAAACCAGTCCATGCCGCGGCGTCCGGCAGACAATGCACCGGTCATGGCTTCGGCGGTGATGGCGATGAGGTAGAGCATCAACAACATGGCGCGGGTCCCTGCAGGAAAGGCGCGCAGTCTAACCAGTTGCCCAAGGCACCAAAAGGGGGCGCAGGCACAATATCTGCGCCCTTTCGGCTCACACCTTGATGAAGTGCTCGCGATAGTGGCGCAGCTCGGCGATCGATTCGCGGATATCATCCAGCGCCAGGTGGGTGTTGCCCTTCTTGAAGCTGTCGCGAACGTCCGGCGCCCAGCGCGCGGCCAGCTCCTTCAAGGTCGAGACATCCAGGTTGCGGTAATGGAAGTAGTTTTCCAGGTCGCGCATATGGCGGTAGAGGAAGCGGCGGTCCTGGCAGATGCTGTTGCCGCAGATCGGCGACTTGCCTTTCGGCACCCACTGCTCAAGGAAGGCGATGGTCTGCGCCTCGGCTTCGGCCATGCCGACCTTGCTCTCGCGCACACGCTGGGTCAGGCCCGAGCCGCCATGGGTGCGGGTGTTCCACTCGTCCATGCGCGCCAGCACTTCGTCACTGTGGTGAATGGCGATCACCGGGCCCTCGGCCAAGGTGTTCAGCTCGCTGTCGGTGACGATGGTGGCCATCTCGATGATGACGTCGCTGTCCGGATCCAGCCCGGTCATTTCCAGGTCGATCCAGATCAGGTTCTGTGGGTTTTGCATGCAGGTGCTCCTTGTATAGGCCGTCATAGTAGCCTAGTGGCCGGGGCACGCCCATGCGCCGCATGCAGGTAAGCGGAATGGTCCTCAGCCTGCCGTGCTAAACTGCCTGCCGTTTCAATCTGCCCCTACACCGAACCACCACGGAAATTTCATGGCCAAACGCCAGCTCAATCGCCGCCAGAACTGGCGTATCGAAAAAATCCAGGGCGAGCGCGCCGCGCGCGCCGCCAAACGCGAGCAGAATGCGCTGCAGGAACTGGAAGGTGGCGACCTGGGGCCGGAGCAACTGGGCCTGGTGATCGCGCACTTCGGCGTGCAGGTCGAGGTGGAAGCCCAGGACGGTGAAACCGCCGGCCAGGTATTCCGCTGCCACTTGCGCGCCAACCTGCCAGCGCTGGTCACCGGCGACCGTGTGGTATGGCGTGCGGGCAACCAGGGTATCGGCGTGATCGTGGCGCAGATGCCACGCAGTACCGAGCTGTGCCGCCCGAACAACCACGGCCAGTTGAAGCCGGTAGCCGCCAACGTCGACTTGATCGTGATCGTGTTCGCACCGGCCCCGGAGCCGCACCCGAACCTGATCGACCGCTACCTGGTCGCCGCCGAACATGCCGGCCTGCGCCCGCTGCTGCTGCTGAACAAGGCCGACCTGGTCAACGACGAGAACGGCCCCGGCCTGCATGCACTGCTGGAGGTCTACCGCGAGCTCGGCTACCCGCTGCTGGAGGTCTCGGCACACCACGGCGACGGCATGCAGCGCCTGCAACAACAGCTCGATGGCCACATCAGCGTGTTCGTCGGGCAGTCCGGGGTAGGCAAGTCGTCGCTGGTCAACAGCCTGCTGCCGGATGCCGGCACCCGCGTCGGCGACCTGTCCGAATGGTCTGGCCAGGGCACCCACACCACCACCACCGCGCGCCTGTACCACTTCCCCAACGGCGGCGACCTGATCGACTCGCCGGGCATCCGCGAGTTCGGCCTTGGCCACGTCAGCCGTACCGATGTGGAAGACGGTTTCATCGAGTTTCGCGACCTGTTCGGCACCTGCCGCTTCCGCGACTGCAGGCATGATCGCGAACCGGGCTGTGCGCTGCTCAAGGCGCTGGACGAAGGCCGTATCAAGCCGCAGCGCATGAACAGCTACCGCTCGATCATCGCCAGCTTGACGGAAGACAGCTACTGACCGGCTTGGCATTTATGCTGCCCGTGAGATCGAGCGCCGCCCGCGCGGCGCTTCGCGGGGCAAGCCCTAATGCCAGTCAGTTAAGGCTAGTGGGGCTGCTGCGCAGCCCATCGCCGCGGTTCGTCGCCACGACAAGCCAGCTCCCACCCCGACCGCAGCGAATTCAAGCCATGCGCCGTACTTGTGGGAGCCTGGCTTGCCGGCGATGGGCCGCAAAGCGGCCCCAATTGCTTAACTGAGGGCGCGAAAGGGCTTACTGCTCCTTGGCTTCATCCATCTTCAACGTGCCCTCTTCGAAGATATTCAGTTTCTGACGCAGCTCACGCGGCTGCATCGGCGCCTGCTCTGCGTCGGCGCCAGGCCCCGGGTTAGCTGGCGCAGCCGGTGCAGATACCCCCGGCGCAGCGCCACTGGCGGGCGCCGCAGGCTCGGCAGCCGGCGCGCCCTGCTCACCCTCGATGTCGCGCTGGGCCTTCTTGGTCAGCACGATGATGTCGATGCGGCGATTGACCGGGTTGAACGGGTTCTTGCGGTCGAACAGCGAAGACGAGGCATAGCCCACCACCCGCGCCACCTGGCCATCCGGATAGCCACCGGCGACCAGGGCGCGGCGCGCGGCGTTGGCGCGGTTGGCCGACAGCTCCCAGTTGCCGAATTCGCCAGCGCCGGCATACGGTTTGGCATCGGTGTGGCCGCTGACGC
>NZ_JABMCN010000063.1:0-5384 GCF_013179515.1 Pseudomonas sp. CM27 | reverse complement strand
TGGCCATCCGGATAGCCACCGGCGACCAGGGCGCGGCGCGCGGCGTTGGCGCGGTTGGCCGACAGCTCCCAGTTGCCGAATTCGCCAGCGCCGGCATACGGTTTGGCATCGGTGTGGCCGCTGACGCTGATCTTGTTCGGCACTGCCTTGATCGTGTCGGCCATCGCCAGCAGGATGTCTTCGAAGTACGGCTGCAGGCGCGCGCTGCCGATGTCGAACATCGGCCGGTTCTCGGCGTCCATGATCTGGATGCGCAAGCCGTCCTGGGTAATCTCGAACAGGATCTGGTCCTTGAACTTCTGCAGCTGCGGGTTCTCTTCCACCTTGTTCTGCAGTTCCTGCAGCAGCAGCTCCAGGCGCTCACGCTCGACCTGCTCGGCCATGGTCTCGACCTGGTCTTTGTTCAACTGAGTGGGGGACTGCTGCGTCGGCTCGGCCTTCACTTCCGGATTGATGGTTTTCTCCGGCGCCATCTCAGGTGAACCACCCAGGTCGATGACATAAGGCGTGCCGCTCTCGGAGAAACCGATCGGGTCCTGGAAGTAGCCGGCAATGGCGATCTTCTGCTCAGGCGTGGCCGTGGACAACAGCCACAGCACCAGGAAGAACGCCATCATCGCCGTGGCGAAGTCGGCAAAGGCGATTTTCCAGGCGCCACCATGGTGGCCGCCGCCATAGCGCTTGACACGCTTGACGATGATGGGCTGATTGTTCTCCATGACTCAGCGACCGCGAACCGCTTGTTCCAGCTCGGCGAAGCTTGGGCGGTGCTTGGGGTACAGCACCTTGCGCCCGAATTCGACCGCCAGCGAAGGCGGCATGCCCGAGGCCGAGGCCACCAGCGAGGCCTTGATCGATTCGTAGAGGTTCAACTCTTCCTTGGCGTCGTGCTCCAGGCACTTGGCCAGCGGGCCGAAGAAGCCGTAGGCAGCCAGAATACCGAAGAAGGTACCCACCAGCGCTGCACCCACGTGCATGCCGATGGCCGCCTGGTCACCATCGCCCAGCGAGGCCATGGTCACCACGATACCCAGTACCGCCGCAACGATACCGAAGCCCGGCATGCCGTCGGCGATGCCGGTCACGGCATGCGACGGGTGCTCGAGCTCTTCCTTCATGCTCAGCAGTTCCATGTCGAACAGGCCCTCGAGTTCGTGCGGGGCCATGTTGCCGGTGGACATGATGCGCAGGTAGTCGCAGACGAATGCGGTCATGCGCTCGTCGGCCAGCACCGTCGGGTACTTGGCGAAGATCGGGCTGGCGGCGGCGTCCTCGATGTCGGCCTCGATGGCCATCATGCCTTCGCGACGGCTCTTGTTGAGAATCTCGTAGACCAGCCCCAGCACTTCCAGGTAGTAGGCGTGGCTGAAGCGCGAGCCGAACATCTTCATCGACTTCTTGATGACGTGCATTGTCATGTAGCCGGGGTTGGCCTGGAGGAATGCACCGAAGGCCGCACCGCCGATGATCAGTACTTCGAACGGCTGGATCAGCGCTGCGATCTTGCCGTGGGAGAGCACGTACCCGCCGAGCACGCTCGCGAATACGACGATGATGCCGATAATTTTAGCCATAGGTTCAAAGCACTTGCTGTCGTGGTCAGGGTGAGAGACGGGAGCTTTAAAACTCTTCTTCTACTTATCGGCAGAACTGCGCCAGACTATAGCCACTCAAAGCGAAAAGCCAGTTCGGACTGATGTCAAAATGCCAATTGAAACCAAGGTGCCCGCTCAGGCTCCACGTACGCTAGAGGCCTGGGTAAAGCTGCTGGAGAGTGTTCGCATCCCCGTGCCGAAGCACAGCTACGACCGGGTCATGGCCGCCATCAATGATAGCCGCCGCTCGCTGCGCGATATCGCCGAACTGATGCAGGATAGCCCGGCGCTGGTGCTGTCGGTGATGCGCGAAGCCAATCACCCCACCAATGCCAGCCAGGCCGAGCCCGCCGAAAGCCTGGAGGTCGCCCTCAACCGCCTGGGCCTGGAGCGCAGTGCACAGCTGCTCAAGCGCCTGCCTGCGGTGCCGGTCGAAGATATCCCGCCGGTGCTCAGCCAGTTTCAGCTGATCAGCCAGCATGCCTCGCAACAGGCCAGCGGCCTGTTCGCCAGCCGTCTGGCGCGGCTGTGGCAAGAAATTCACTGGGGCAGCCTGCTGTTCCTGTCGCCACTGTGGCCGCTGGCGCTGGCCTACCCCAAGCTGCTCGACACCTGGGAACTGCGGGTTATCCACAAGGGTGAGGACGCCGCTCTGGTAGAGGACGAGCTATTTGGCGTGCGCATCATGGCGCTGTGTCAGACCATGGCGGAATACTGGCGGCTGCCACAGTGGGTGACCCAGGGTTATCGTCTGCTGCTGGAAGAGCGCGAACAACTCGCTCAGGTACTGAGCATCGCCCGCGACGAGGACTTGCTCAGCCAGCAACACCGCCTGGATGCAGAACCCGGCCTGCGCCGCTGGTTCAACCAGCCGGCCAACACTGTGTTGCTGGCCAACAATCTGGCCCTGGCAGCGCAGGTGGGCTGGGACAACCCGCACCTGCTGCGCTGGCAACTGCTGACCGCGCTGTACCTGCAGACTTCATTGGCAGACGTGCAGCAGCAGATGCACCAGCAGGCTGCCGCCAGCGCCCGTCGCCACGCCCGCCATGCCCTGTTCCACCCGGCCGAAGCGCTGATCTGGCCATGGCACCAACGCCGCCCGCACCCTGACATGCTGGCCCCGCCACCACCGAGCAGCGACGACCTGGCGCGCTGGCGCACGCTGTGCCAGGACCTGCTGGCCCAGCCCAGCCCGTTCACCAACACCGTGCACCTGGCGACGCAGGCTCGCGAGGCCCTGCTGGCCTGCGGCATGCAGCGCATCATGCTGTTGAGCCTGGACAAGGCCAGCGACTACCTGCGCGTGCAGCAGATCGCCGGCCTGGCAAAGGAAGCAAGCGCTCTGGCCCTGCAAGTGTCGCAGAACAAACTGCTGCAGAAGCTGCTGTCCCAGGCCGGGCAGCTGCGCATCACCCCGGAAAACCACAGCCAGTTCTCCGCCCTGCTGCCCGCGCCGCTGCGTGCCTTGTTCCGCAGCGAGCATGTGCTGCTACGCTCGTTGGCGGTGAACGATCAGGTGCTGATGCTGCTGGTGGCCGACCAGGGCTGCCGGCCGCTGGCCGATATCAGCGTGCAAGCCTTCGGCAAAACCGCGCAATGCATCGAGCGAGCCTTGTCGGTGTTTGCCAACCGCAAGGGCTGAGCCTTGCGCTACAATCGCCCCTCTTTCCACACTGGAGACCGTGGATGACTGACTTTACCGGCCTGCCCCTGGTGATCGAAGCCACGGACCTGCTGCCCCGCCTGGATTCGCCGCAGCTGATCCTGATCGACCTCAGCAGTGCCAACCGCTATGTCAGCGGGCATATCCCCGGCGCTCGCTTTGTCGAAGGCAAGCGTACCCAGCTTGGCCAGCCCCCCGCGCCCGGCCTGCTGCCACCCTTGGGCGACCTGGAAAAACTGTTCAGCGAGCTCGGCCACCGCGATGATGCCGTGTACGTGGTGTATGACGATGAGGGCGGCGGCTGGGCCGGGCGCTTCATCTGGCTGCTCGACGTGATCGGCCACAAGGGCTACCACTACCTCAATGGCGGTATCCAGGCCTGGCCGGCAGACAGGCTGTCCACCGAGGTACCTGCCAGTGGCACCGCCCCGGTACGCCTGCACATCGACAGCGTCCCAACTGCAACCCGCGAGTACCTGCAAAGCCGCCTGGGCTCCGATGACCTGGTGGTCTGGGACGCCCGCGCACCGCAGGAATTCAACGGCGAGAAGGTGCTGGCCGCCAAGGCTGGCCACATCCCCGGCGCAATCAACTTCGAGTGGACCGCCGGCATGGACCTCAACGACCACCTGCGCATCCGCCCAGACATCAAACAAGTTCTCGAGCAACTGGGCATCACCCCCGACAAGGAAGTGATCACCCACTGCCAGACCCACCGCCGCTCCGGTTTCACTTACCTGGTGGCCAAATCCCTCGGCTATCCACGCGTCAAGGCCTATGCCGGCTCGTGGAGCGAATGGGGCAACCACCCGGACACGCCTGTAGAAGTCTAAGGAACCTGCATGAAATCCCGTTTGTTCATCATCAGCCAGTACCTGCTGCCGCACCACCTGCTGTCGCGGCTGGCCGGCTGCATCGCCGAGTGCCGCGTGCGCTGGTTCAAGAACGCCTTTACCGCCTGGTTCGCCAAGCGCTACCAGGTGAACATGGCCGAAGCCATGGTCGAGGACCTCAGTGCCTACGAGCACTTCAATGCCTTCTTCACCCGCGCCCTGAAACCCGGCGCCCGCCCGCTGGACGAGACCCCGGGCGCCATCCTCTGCCCGGCCGACGGCGCCGTCAGCCAGCTCGGCCCGATCGAGCATGGCCGCATCTTCCAGGCCAAGGGCCACGGCTTCAGCGCCCAGGAGCTGCTGGGTGGTGACCCGGCCATGGCCGCGCCGTTCATGGGCGGCGAGTTCGCCACCATCTACCTGTCGCCCAAGGACTATCACCGCGTGCACATGCCGCTGGCCGGTACCTTGCGCGAAATGGTCTATGTGCCGGGCCGGCTGTTCTCGGTCAACCAGACGACTGCAGAGAACGTCCCCGAGCTGTTCGCCCGCAACGAGCGTGTGGTCTGCCTGTTCGATACCGAACGCGGGCCGATGGCGGTGGTACTGGTTGGCGCCATGATCGTCGCTTCGATCGAAACCGTGTGGGCCGGGCTGGTGACGCCGCCCAAGCGTGAGCTGAAGACCTTCCGTTATGACGAGGGCAGCCGTGCGCCGATTCACTTGGAAAAAGGTGCCGAGCTGGGGCGCTTCAAGCTGGGTTCGACCGCCATCGTGCTGTTCGGGCCAGAGCAGGTGAAGTGGGCTGAGAGTCTGGGTGCCGGGTCGGCGGTACGCATGGGGCAGCAGCTGGCGGTGCCTGTGCAGGCTTGATTCAAGCCATATGAAAAAGGCCCTGCACATGCAGGGCCTTTTTTCAGGGCTGCAAAGCAGCCCTGAATTTCCAGATCAGCCGCGTGCGTCGCGGTCGCGCAGGCCCAGCAGGTACAACACGCCATCCAGCCCCAGGGTGGAAATCGCCTGCTTGGCCGACTGGCGTACCAGCGGCTTGGCGCGGAACGCTACGCCCAGGCCGGCCAGCGACAGCATCGGCAGGTCGTTGGCGCCATCGCCCACGGCAATGGTCTGCTCCAGCTGCAGGCCTTCGTCGCTGGCCAGTTTCTGCAGCAGCTCAGCCTTGCGCTGGGCGTCGACGATCGGCTCTACAGCCACACCGGTCACCTTGCCATCTACCACTTCCAGCTCATTGGCAAACACATAGTCGATGCCAAGGCGTGCCTGCACCTGGCG
>NZ_JABMCN010000062.1 GCF_013179515.1 Pseudomonas sp. CM27 | reverse complement strand
TGTACCAGAAGCGCCTGAAATTCGACGGCCTGCCGGCCGAGCAGCACCCGCAATTGCCGCCGGCGCTCAACCACCATGACGAGTTCTTCGGAGACAGCGCGGTGTACCGCGACCAGCTCGAACTGCTGCTGCCCGCCAACGCCCAGGGCCAGCTGCGTCTTGGCTGGCAGGGTTGTGCCGACGCCGGCCTGTGCTACCCGCCGCAAACAACCATGATCGAGCTGGGCGGCAGCGCGGCACCCGCCGCCGAACAAGCCAGCGACCAAGCCCTGGCCAGCGGCCTGCAAAGCGGCAACCTGGCCTGGGGCGTACTGGCATTCTTCGGCCTTGGCCTGCTGCTGGCCTTTACCCCCTGCTCGCTGCCAATGCTGCCGATTCTCGCCGGGCTGGTCATGGGCAATGGCGCCAGCGCCCGGCGCGGTTGGCTGCTGGCCGGCGTCTACGTGCTGAGCATGGCCCTGGTGTATGCCGCCCTGGGCGTGGTCGCCGCGCTGCTGGGAGCCAGCCTGCAGGCCTGGCTGCAGCAACCCTGGCTGCTGGGCAGCCTGGCGGGGCTGTTCGTGCTGCTGGCCCTGCCGATGTTTGGTGCCTTCGAGCTGCAACTGCCCGCCGCCCTGCGTGACCGCCTCGACCGCGCCGGGCAAGGTACCCGCGGTGGCAACCTGTATGGCGCGGCGCTGCTGGGCGCGCTGTCCGGCCTGCTGCTCGGCCCGTGCATGACCGCGCCACTGGCCGGCGCGCTGCTGTACATCGCCCAGAGCGGCGACGTGCTGCAAGGTGCGCTGGTGCTGTTCAGCCTCGGCCTGGGCATGGGTGTGCCACTGCTGTTGCTGGTGACCCTGGGCAACCGCTACCTGCCGCGCCCGGGCGCCTGGATGAACCGGGTAAAAGGCGTGTTCGGCTTCGTGTTCCTGGCCATGGCGCTGTACACCGTGCGCAGCCTGCTGCCTGCCCCCCTGGTGCTGGGCATTGGCGGCGCCTGGCTGATTGCCCTGGCCTGGGCTGCCTGGCCAGCCCTGCAACGTTTGCCGGCGTTGCGCGCGGTGCCCCTGCTGTGTGCCCTGTGGGGCGGCCTGCTGCTGGTGGGTGCAGCAGCCGGTGGCGACGACCTGTGGCAGCCGCTGCGCCCGTTCGCCGGGGGGGGTGCACCGGCCGCCAGCCAGCACGCCGAAGACCGCTTCGTCACCGTCAGCCGCCCCGAAGACCTGCAACGTGAACTGGATGCAGCCAAGGCCCGTGGCCAGTGGGTGATGGTCGACTACTATGCCGACTGGTGCGTGTCGTGCAAGGTCATGGAAAAACAGGTATTCGCCCGCAGCGACGTGCAGGCCGGCCTGGCCGGTGTGCACCTGCTACGGCTGGACGTGACCGCTGACAGCCCGGCCAGCAAAGCCCTGCTGCAGCGCTACCAGGTACCCGGCCCGCCAAGCATCATCTGGATCGGCCCGGAAGGCGACGAACGCCGCGCGCGGCGCATCACCGGTGAAGTGGATGCGGCCACGTTCCAGCAACACTGGACCCAGACCAGGAGCCAAGGCTGATGCTCACCGTAACCCTCGGGCCACTGACCATGGCCCTGAACCACCTGCTGATGCTGACCGCCCTGGTAATTGCCAGCGTGGTCGGCTGGTGGGTGGCCCGGCGTGGCGGCCAGAGCCCGGAATCGGCGCTTTTCAACCTGTTCCTGATCGGCCTGCTGTGCGCCCGCGCCGGCTTCGTGCTGGCCTACTGGCCCATGTACCAGGGCGACCTGGTGCAGGTCATCGACATCCGTGATGGCGGTTTCCTGTTCTGGTCGGGCCTGGCCGGCATCGTACTCGCAGCCCTGTGGCAGGGCTGGCGCCAGCCGGGCCTGCGCCGGCCGCTGGGCTGGGCGTTGTTCAGCGGCGCATTGTTCTGGGGCCTGGCCAGCTTCGGCGGGCACTTGTACAGCAAAGGCACCGAGCTGCCCGAACTGACCCTGCGCAATGCCGGCAGCCAGCCGGTGGCACTGCACAGCTACCGCGGCAAGCCATTGGTGATCAACATCTGGGCCACCTGGTGCCCACCCTGCCGGCGCGAAATGCCGGTACTGCAACAGGCGCAAGGCGACTATCCGCACGTGACCTTCCTGTTCGTCAACCAGGGCGAAACCCCGGAAAACGTCAGCACCTTCCTCGCCACCACCGGCCTCAGCCTGACCCATGTGCTGTTCGATGGTACCGGCCTGCTGGCCCAGCGCGTCGGCTCCATGGCCCTGCCCACCACCCTGTTCTACGACGCCGATGGGCGGCTGGTCGACAGCCACCTGGGCGAGCTGTCCCGGGCCAGCCTGCGCCATGCCCTGGAGCCTTTCGACCGGGCCGCAGCGCCCGCCCCTGCCGCACAAGGAAACTGACATGCGATTGACTGCACTACTGCCCCTTTCACTGGCCCTGCTGGCCGCCCCCGCCCTCCAGGCCGAAGAACTGCCCAAGGCGGTTCAGCAACTGCAAGCCAAAGGCGCCGTGATCAAGGGCAGCTTCGACGCCCCCAACGGCCTGCGCGGCTATGCCGCCGAGTATCAGAACAACGCCCTGGCCCTGTACCTGACCCCAGACGGAAAGCACGTACTGGTCGGCAGCCTGTTCGACGAACAGGGCAAGGACCTCAGCGCCGAGCCGCTGCAAAAGCTGGTGTACGCACCGATGAGCAAGGAGGTCTGGGCGAAGATGGAGAAAACCGCCTGGATCGCCGACGGCAAGGCCGATGCGCCGCGCAAGGTATACCTGTTCAGCGATCCCAACTGCCCGTACTGCAACATGTTCTGGGAGCAGGCGCGGCCGTGGGTGGAGTCGGGCAAGGTGCAGTTGCGCCATATCATGGTCGGCATCATCCGCGAGGACAGCCCTGGCAAGTCGGCGGCGCTGCTGGCAGCGAAAGACCCGGCCAAGGCGCTGCAGCAGCACGAGAAGGCAGGCAAGGCCAGTACGCTGAAGGCCCTGGACCAGGTGCCGGAGGCAGTGCAGCAGAAGCTGGCGGCAAACATGGCGCTGATGGAAGAGCTGGGGTTGCAGGCTACCCCGGCGATTTTCTATCAGGATGAGCAAGGCCAGCTGCAGAGCCAGCAGGGGGCACCGCGGCCGGAGATGCTGGGCAAGATTCTCGGCAAGCGCTAGCGCATGTCGTGAGTTTTGCAGTGGGGCAGAGATCGAGCGCCGCCCGCGCGGCGCTCGATTTCCGCCACTCTGCAAGTCCCAAGCCGAACCCTCCCCTACAACCCCTCCAGCTCGGCCATCAGGTCACTCAGCCGGTCGACCTTGTCGTCATCCAGCGCACTGCCCTGCAACCCCTGCACATACACCGCAAGCTCCGCCACCGTGCTGCACTCGAACATCGCCCGCAGCGGCACATTCAGTTGCAGTTGCTTCTGCACCCGCGAGGCGATCTGCGTGGCCAGCAGCGAATGCCCGCCCAACTCGAAGAAGTTGTCATGCACCCCGACCCGGTCGGCCTTCAGCACATCAGCCCAGATACCGGCCAGTACCTCCTCCAGCTCGTTGCCCGGCGCCTGGTATGCCTGGCTGTGCTGGCCACCGATATCAATGGCCGGCAGCGCCTTGCGGTCGAGCTTGCCATTGGCGTTGTGCGGCAGGCTGTCGAACCAGCCCCAGTGCAGCGGCACCATGTACTCCGGCAACTCGGCACGCAGGCGCTGCTTGACCCGCTCCAGCAGCGCGGCATCAGCGACGATGCCCTGGTGCGCCACCAGGTAACCGACCAAATGCTTGCCGTTGACACCCTCCTGCACCCCGACGGCAGCATCGCGGATTTCGGCCTGCTTATGCAGCCTGGCCTCGATCTCGCCCAGTTCGATGCGGTAGCCGCGAATCTTCACCTGATGGTCGATGCGGCCGACATACTCCAGCACACCGTCCGGTCGTTGCCGGGCCAGGTCACCCGTGCGGTACAGGCGTTCACCCGGCGCCCCGTAAGGATGAGGGATAAACGCCAGCGCAGTGCGCACAGGGTCACCCACATAGCCACGGCCCACACCGGTACCGGCAACGCACAGCTCGCCCACCGCCCCCAGCGGCACCAGCGTCTGGTCCTCGGCAAACAGGTAAAGGCGGTTGTTGTCGGTGGGGGTGCCGATCGGCAGGTAGCTGCCTTGGGTCGACGCGGCATCGACGCGGAAGAACGCCACGTCATCCGAACACTCCGCCGGGCCATAGGCGTTCACCAGGCCGATGTGCGGGTATCGCTGCAACCATTGCGCCGCCAGTTCCGGTGGCATGGCTTCGCCGGTCGGCAGCATCCAGCGCAGGCCATCCAGCGCCTGGTGGTCGTTGGCCAGCATGCCCTGGATCAGCGACGGCACGCTTTCCAGCACGGTAATGCCAGTGGCCTGCACATGCGCCAGCAAGCCCTGCGGGTCATGCGCGATGGCGTTGGGCACGATCTCCACTTTGGCGCCGAACAACGGTGCCGCAAGGAACTGCCACACCGAAATGTCGAAGCTCTGCGAGGCGGTCTGGGCGATCACGTCGTGCTCGCTCAGCGCCAGGTAGGGCACCTTGCTCAGCTGGTTGTTGAGCATGCCGCGCTGCTCGACCATCACCCCCTTCGGCAGGCCGGTGGAGCCTGAGGTGTAGATCACATAGGCGAGGTTATCCGGCCCACTGTGGATACCCGGGTTGTGGCTCGCCACCGAGCTGGCCTGGATGTCTTCCCACACCAGCAACTGCGGCCGCACGGTCGCTTCCAGTTCACCCAGCAACTGCCGCCCCTGCTCGGCACAGGCCGCGCTGCACACCAGCACTGGCGTGCGGCTGAGCTGGACAATGCTTTGCAGGCGCGCCGCCGGCAGGCCCGGGTCCAGCGGCAGGTAGCCAGCACCGGCCTTGAAGCTGGCGACGATCATACCCAGCAACGGCAGCCCGCGTTCGGCCAGCAACGCCACCGGCTGGTCCACGCTGACCCCGGCGGCTACCAAGGCGTGGCCCAGTCGGTTGGCCGCCAGGTTCAGGCCGGCGTAGTCGTAGGCGGCCTCCAGGCAGCGCGCCACGGTACGTTGCGGGTGCGCGGCGACCTGCGCTTCGAACTGCGCGATGTAGCTTTGCTCCAGGGGGTAGGCGCGCTCGGTGCGGTTGCAGTCCTCCAGCAGGAAGCGCTGCTCCTCGTCGCCCAGCAGCGGCAGTGCACTCACCTCCCCTTCAAAACCTTGCACCAGCGCCAGCAGCAGGCGCTTGAACTCGGCGAGCAGGCGCTCGACGGTCGGGTAGTCGAAGTAGCGCTGGTCGAACGACAGGTGCAGGCCCAGGTCATCGCCCGGGTAGCACACCGCCGTCAGCGGGAAGTTGGTGTGGGTACGGCCCGAGTCGGAGCTGGCGTTCAAGTGCTGGGCGTGGTCGAGCACGGCGGTTTCCACCGGCGCATTCTCGAACACGAACAGGCTGTTGAACAGTGGCTGGCCCTTGGGCAGTTCGCTGCATTCCTGGATTGCCACCAGCGGCAGGTACTCGTACTCGCGCAGTTCCATGTTGCGCTCCAGCAGGCTTTGCAGCCACTGGCGCACGCTGCAGCGCTCGCCGGCTGCCGGCAACTGCACGCGCAGGGCGACGCTGTTGATGAACAGGCCGACGGTGCGCTGCATCTGCGGCATGCTGACCGGGCGCCCTGCAACGGTGACACCAAAGGCCACGTCGCGCTCGCCACTGTAGCGTGCCAGTACCAGCGCCCAGGCCGCCTGGGCGAAGGTGTTGACGGTGAGTTGATGGGCCTGGGCCAGTTCGCGCAGGCGCCCGCCTTCGCTTATGTCCAGGCGGGTATGGCAGTCGCCCACGATCATGCCGTCACCGGCATGGTCATGACGCAGCGGGCGGTCGCTGGGGATCGCCGTGGCGCGTTCGAAGCCGGCCAGGCTGGCCTGCCACCAGGCGCGTGCGTCGTCCAGGCCCTGGCGTTGCAGCCAGCCGATGTAGTCGCGGTAGCGCGGCGGCACCGGCAGCTGCGCCTGGCGGCCTTCGCCGAGGGCCTGGTAGAGCTCGAAGAAGTCGTTCATCAACAGCGAGCGGCACCACGCATCGATGAGGATGTGGTGGTTGCTCATCATGAACCAGTAGCGCTGGTCGGCCACCCGCACCAGGCGCAGGTGGAACGGCGCTTCGCTGAGCAAGGCAAAGCCGGCTTCGCGCTCCTGCTTGTGCAAGGCCTGCAGGCGCTGCTCCTGGGCGTCATCGGCAACGCCGCGCCAGTCCTGGTAGTCCACCGCCAGGTTGCCCGGTTTGTGGATGATCTGCAGCATCGCCTCGCCGCTGTTCCAGCTGAACGATGCGCGCAGCGCCTCGTGGCGCGCGACTACGGCCTGCCAGGCCTGGGCAAAGCGTTCAGGGTCGAGCGCGCTGTTGATGCGGTAGCGGTCTTGCATGTAATACAGACCGGTGCCCGGCTCCAGCAGGGTATGCAGCAGCATGCCTTCCTGCATCGGGGTCAGCGGGTAAACGTCCTCGATCTGTGCAGCCGGCACCGGCAGCGCGTCGATCTGCTGCTGGGTCAGGTGCGCCAGCGGGAAGTCCGAGGGTGTGAAGCTGCCATTGCCATCGGCCAGGCAATGGGCGATCAGCGCCAGCAGCTCCTGGCGATAGGCCTCGGCCAGGCGGGCGATGGTCGGCTCGTCATAGCGCTGGGCGCTGAAGGTCCAGCGCAGTTGCAGGGCGCCGCCATACACCTGGCCATCGACGCTCAGCCAGTTGGGCAGCGGCGCGTCGAGGTCATGCGCCAGACCGGCAGCGCTGTCCAATGGCTGGAACAGCGCGGTGCTGTCGAACTGCTGGTCGAACTGGCCGAGGTAGTTGAAGGTGATCCGCGCTTGCGGCAAGGCCGCCATCTGCTCGCGCCCGGCCGCATCGGCCAGGTAGCGCAGCACGCCGTAGCCCAGGCCTTTGTGCGGCACCTGGCGCAGCTGCTCCTTGATACGCTTGATCGAACCGGCCCGTGCCACCTCGTCCTCGCCCGGCAGCGGGCGCAGGCTCAGGGGATAAGCGTTGGTGAACCAGCCGACGCTGCGGGTCAGGTCCATGTCTTCGAACAGCCCGTCGCGGCCATGGCCTTCAAGCTGTACCAGCACTTCTTCGGCGCCGCTCCATGTGCACAGGGCACGCGCCAGGGCGGTCAGCAGCAGGTCGTTGACCTGGGTGTGGTAGGCCGCCGGGGCCTGCTGCAGCAACTGCCGGGTCTGCTCCACATCCAGGCCGATGGCCAGGGTGCGGGCATGGCGGTGCAGGTTGCCGCCCTGCGGGTGATCGCACGGCAGCTCACGGCGCACGCCGCCCAGCTGCCCTTGCCACCAGCCCAGCTCGTCGCGCAGCGAATCGCTGCCGGCGTAGCTGGCCAGGCGCGCGGCCCAGTCGCCCATGGCATGGGTCTTGGCCGGCAACGGCTGGCCGCGGTACAGCGCCTGCAGGTCTTCGAGCAGCACGCGCCACGACACGCCATCGACCACCAGGTGATGGATCGCCAGCAACAGGCGCTGGCTGCCCTGCCCGTCCTGCACCAGCAAGGCGCGCAGCAGCGGGCCCTGTTGCAGGTCGAGGCTGCGCTGCAGGTCGCTGTACAACGCCTCGCAATCATTGAAGTCGGCGACGCTGGCGGTCCACAGCAGCTGCTCGGCGGCAGGCGCGGTGTATTCGGCCTGCCAGCGGCCAGCGGCGTCGCTGAAACGCAGGCGCAGGCTGTCGTGGTGCTGCACCAGGCCGGCCAGCGCCTGTTCCAGTGCGGCCTCGTCCAACGGCTGCCGCGCCTCCAGCAGCACGGCCTGGTTCCAGTGCTGCGGCTGCGGCACTTCGCTGTCGAAGAGCCAGTGCTGGATCGGCGTCAGGCCAGTCTGGCCTTGGCGCAAGCCCTGTTCGATGTTGCCCGGGGCTTCGCTGTGGCGGGCGACGGCCGCCAGGGTCTGGATGGTCTGGTGCTGGAACAGGTCGCGCGGGGTGAATTGCAGGCCGGCCTGACGGGCGCGGCTGACCACCTGGATCGACAGGATCGAGTCGCCACCCAGTTCGAAGAAGTTGTCCTGCACGCCGACCCGGGCAATGTTCAGCACGTCGCGCCAGATCTGCGCCAGTTGCGCTTCCACCTCGTTGCCAGGCGCCTGGTATTGCTGGCGCGCCTGTTCCAGGTCCGGCAGCGGCAACGCACGGCGATCAAGCTTGCCGTTGCCCATCAGCGGCAGGTTGGTCAGCAGCACCAGGTGCGCGGGCACCATGTAGTCCGGCAGATGCTGGCGAGCGTCGGCCTTCACCGCCTCACGCAAGCGGCTTTGCGCCTCGCTGTCGGCGGCGGCCTGTCGGCACACCAGGTAACCCACCAGTTGCTTGCCACCCGGCAGGTCGAGCGCCAGCACCACCGCCTCTTCGACATCGGCATGCGCCTGCAGGCGGCTTTCGATTTCGCCCAGCTCGATGCGGAAGCCGCGGATCTTGACCTGCTGGTCGGCACGGCCGACGTACTCCACCAGGCCATCCGTGCCTAGGCGCACCAGGTCACCGGTGCGATACAGGCGCCCGCCTTGGGTGCTGAACGGGTCGGCAACGAAGCGCTCGGCACTGAGGCCCGGGCGGTCGTGATAGCCCTGGGCAAGGCCGGCGCCGCCGACATACAACTCACCAATGCCGCCTTGTGGCAGCAGGGCCAGGTCTTCGTCGAGGATGTAGGCGGTACGGCTGCCGATGACGCGACCGATCGGCACGCTGCCCAGCTCCGGCGGCAGCGCCTCTGGCGCCAGGCAGGCCAGTGGCATGACCACGGTTTCGGTCGGGCCGTAGGCGTTGAAGAACTGCTGCGGCACAAACGCCTGGCGGATGCGCTGCAGGTGCTCGCCGGTCAACGCTTCGCCACCAGTGATCACCAAGCGCACGGGCAACTGTTCGGCCTGCCCGCCCAGGTACTGCGCCAGCTGGCTACCGTAGCTGGGGGTGAAACCAAGAATGCTCACCTGCTGGTCGCGCACCAGCTGGCAGATTTCCTCGGCGCCCCACTGCCCCTGGGCGCGCAGCACCACACGGGCACCGCACATCAACGGCACCCACAGGCGCTCGCTGGCAGCGTCGAAGTTGATCGAATAGAAGTGCAGCTCGCAGTCATCGCTGCGCATGCCGAACGCAGCGATGACTGCCTGGCAATGCATGGCGAACTCGCCGTGGCTGACCACCACACCTTTGGGCTTGCCGGTGGACCCGGAGGTGTAGATCAGATAGGCCTGGTGTTGCGGCAGGGTAAGGTTGTCCAGCGCTGCATCGCTATACCTCGACAAACTGGCAGCGTCGTCTTCCAGGCTCCAGCGCGCCACCCCTTCGGGCAGCTCGCCCAGGCTTTGCAGCAGCTCGCGCTGGCCTAGCAGCAGGCCGATGCGGCTGTCTTCGATCATGTAGCGCAGGCGGTCGAGCGGGTACTCGGGATCGAGCGGCACGTAGGCACCACCGGCCTTGAGAATGGCCAGCAGGCCGACGACCATTTCCAGCGAGCGCTCCAGCGCCAGGCCCACGCGCACCTGCGGGCCGACACCACGCTCACGCAGGGCGCGGGCCAGGCGGTTGGCCTGCTGGTCGAGTTCGGCATAGCTCATGTGCTGGCCGGCAAAGGTCAGCGCACCCGCCTGCGGCGTGCGTGCGGCCTGGGCGGCAAACAGGCCATGCAGGGTCTGCTTGAGGTCGAAGTCATGCTCGCCCTGCAGCTGGCTCACCATCACCTGCTGCTCGGCGTTGCTCAGCATCGGCAGCTCGCACAGGCGCTGTTGCGGGTTGTCCAGCAGGCCGACCAGCAAGTGCTGCCAGTGCTCGGCCATGCGCGCAATGCGCGGCTCGTCGAACAGGTCGCGGCTGTAGGTCAGGCAGCAGCCCAGACGGCCGTCGAGGTCGGTCACCTCCAGGTACAGGTCGAACTTGGTGGCGCTGGCGTCGTTGACCAGGTAATCCACCTGCATGCCCGCCAGCGTGCGGCTTTGCTGGAAGGCCCAGCGCTGCACGTTGCACATCACCTGGAACAGCGGGTTATAGGCGCTGCTGCGCGGCGGCTGCAAGGCTTCTACCAGCTGATCGAAAGGCAGGTCCTGGTGCGATTGGCCTTCAATGGCGGCCTGGCGTATCTGCTCCAGCAACGCGCTGGCGGTCATCTGCCCGTCCAGCTCGCAGCGCAGCACCTGGGTGTTGAGGAAGGCGCCGATGAGGCCTTCGCTTTCAGGGCGAATGCGGTTGGCCACCGGCGCGCCGATGCGCAGGTCGCGCTGGCCGCTGTAGCGGTGCAGCAAGGCGGCCAGGGTGGCGGTCATGGTCATGAACAGGGTCAGGCCGCGCTGGCTGTTGAACGCATGCACGCGGGCGACCAGTGCCGGGTCGAGCTCAAAGCGGAACAGCTCGCCGCGGTGGCTCTGCACAGCCGGGCGCGGGCGGTCGGCGGGCAAGGCCAGCACCGGGTGCTCGTCGCCCAGGCGGGCTTGCCAGTAGGCGAGCTGGCGGGCGCCTTCGCCGCTTTCCAGCCATTGCCGCTGCCACACGCTGTAGTCCAGGTATTGAACCGGCAGTGGCGCCAGCGGCGACTCGCGGTCATCGACGAAGGCTTCGTATAGCTCGCCCAGCTCGCGGGCGAAGATGTCCATGGCCCAACCTTCGGTGACGATGTGGTGCAGGGTCAGGACGAAGAAGTGCTCGCGCTCCCCGGCCTTGACCAGGCAGGCACGCAGCAGCGGGCCGCGCTCCAGGTCGAACGGCTGGTGCGCCTGGTCGTCGGCCAGCTGCTGCAGGCTTTGCTGGCGCATATCGACGGGCAAGGCGCTGAAATCCTGCCAGTCCAGCTGCAGGCCGCTGTCTTCGGCCACGCACTGGTACGGCACGCCGTCGATGCTGGGGAAGGTGGTGCGCAGGGTTTCGTGGCGCACAATCAGCGCCTGCAGCGCGCGCTCGAAAGCATCCACATGCAGGGTGCCGCGCAGGCGTGCCATGCCGCCGACGTTATAAGCCGGGCTGCCCGGCTCCATCTGCCAGAGGAACCACATGCGCTGCTGCGAATACGACAGCGGCACCGCCTGGCGGCGATCGACGCGGGCGATCTCGCCTTGCAGGTTGCGCTCACCGGCTGCGCGAATACGCGCAATCTCGGCACAGAACGCACCCAGCTCGCTGGCTTCGAACAAGGCCTTGAGCGGCAGTTCGACATCGCAGGCCTGGCGGCTGCGCGAGACGATCTGGGTCGCCAGCAGCGAGTGGCCGCCCAGGGCAAAAAAGTCGTCCTGCAAGCCCACGCGCGGCAGGTTCAGCACTTCGCGCCAGATGGCGGCAACCTGTTGCTGCAGCTCGGTTTGCGGTTCGACGTGCTCACGCTGCTGCCACACCGGGGCCGGCAGCGCCTTGCGATCGACCTTGCCACTGGGGCCCAGGGGCATCTGTGCCAGCGGGATCAGTTGTGCCGGCACCATGTAGACCGGCAGTTGTTCAGCCAGCACGGCCAGCACCTCGGCAGGCTGAGCGCTGCCGCTGTAGTAACCGACCAGTTGCGCACCGACAGCATCCTTGTGGATCACGACCAGCGCCTGCTCGACACCCGCCTGTGCGAGCAGGCAGGCCTGGACTTCCTCGGGCTCGACGCGGAAGCCACGCACCTTTACCTGCTGGTCGATGCGGCCAAGGTACTCCAGCGCCTCGAGCTGGGCCTGCCAGCGGGCACGGTCGCCACTGCGGTACAGGCGTTCGCCGTTGCCGTCGGTGTGGGGTACGAAGCGCTCGGCGGTAAGGCCCGGGCGGCCGAGGTAGCCACGGGCCAGGCCCGCCCCGCCCAGGTACAGCTCGCCCGCAACGCCCGGGGCGGCCAGTTCCAGTTCATCGTCCAGCACGCGGCACAGCACATTGCCCAGCGGGCGGCCGATTGGCGAACGCTCGCCATCTGCAACCTGGCAGTGCCAGTGAGTGACGTTGATGGCGGTTTCGGTCGGGCCATAGCGGTTGTGCAACTGCACCTGGGGCAGCACTTGCAACACCCGGTCCCGCAGTGCGGCAGGCAGCGCCTCGCCACCGGAGAACAGCCGGCGCAGGCTGCTGCAGGCGGCAGCCTGAGGCTCCTGGACGAACACTTGCAACAGTGGCGGCACAAAGTGCAGCGTGGTCACGCCATGGGCCTGTACCAGCGCGGCGATGCGCTGCGGGTCGCGGTGCTCGCCGGGGCCGGCAAGCACCAGCTTGCAACCGGTGACCAGCGGCCAGAAGCACTCCCACACCGAAACGTCGAAGCTGATTGGCGCCTTCTGCATCAGCACGTCGCTGTCGTTCAGCGCATAGGTGGCTTGCATCCATTGCAGGCGCTCGGCCAACGCCGCGTGGGTGCTGCCCACGCCTTTGGGCTGGCCGGTGGAGCCGGAGGTGTAAATCACGTAGGCCAGGTTGTCGCCGTGCAGGTGCAGGCCGGGGGCATGGCTGGGCCAGCTGTCCAGGTGCAACTGGTCGAGGGCGATGGCGCTCACCCCTTCGACCTGCGGCAGCTTGCCCAGCAGGTTGCTGTGGCTAAGCAGCAGGCCGGCATTGCAGTCGGCGAGCATATACGCCAGGCGCTCGGCCGGGTAATCCACGTCCAGCGGCACGTAGGCACCGCCTGCCTTCAGAATCGCCAGCAGGCCGACCAGCAGTTGTGGCGAACGCTCGATGGCGATGGCCACGCAGGTGTCGGGACCGACGCCTTTGTCGCGCAGGTAGTGGGCCAGGCGGTTGGCCTGCTGGTGCAGCTCGGTGTAATCCAGGCTGCCACCTTCCCAGGCCAGGGCAGTGCGTTGCGGGGTCGCGCGTGCCTGCTCGTGGAGCTGTTCTACCAACAGGCGCTGCGGCGCAGCGGTGGGTGCCTGGCCCCAACCCAGCAACTGCGCGCGGCTTGGCGCGTCAAGCAACTGCACTTCGCCCAGCGCCCGTTGCGGCGCGGAACACACCTGCTCCAGCAGGGCCAGCAGATGCTGTGCCAGGCGCTTGACGGTGCTGGCCTCGAACAGCTCGGCGGCATAGTCGAAGGCCAGGCTCAGGCGGCCCTGGTGGTCTTCTTCACTGTGCAGCTGCAAGTCGAACTTGGCCTCGCGGCTGTGCCATGGCAGCTCTTCGGCCAGCAGACCCGGCAGCCGGCGCAGGGCCGACAGGTCGCGTTGCTGATGGTTGAACATGACCTGGAACAGGCCCTGCTCACGGGCTTCGGGCAGGGCTTCGACCAGCTGTTCGAAGGGCAGGTCCTGATTGGCCTGTGCCTCCAGCGTGGCCTGGCGCACCTGCGTCAGCAGCTGGGTGAACGGCAGGCGACCATCCAGTTGTGCGCGCAGCACCTGGGTATTGATGAAGAAGCCGAGCATACCCTGGGTTTCCAGGCGTGGGCGGTTGGCATTGGGTACGCCGACGCGAATGTCGGCCTGGCCGCTGTAGCGGTGCAACAGCGCCTGCCAGCCTGCCAGCAGGACCATGAACAGGCTGGCCTGCTGCTCACGGGCCAGGCCCTTGAGCGCGTCGGCAAGCTGGGCCGGGACCTTGAGGCTGAGCCGGGCGGCGCTGTGCTCGCGCTGGTTGGCGCGCGGGTGGTCGGTGCACAGGTCGAGCACCGGCAGCTCATCGCCCAGTTTGCCTTTCCAGTACTGCAATTGTCGCTTGGCTTCGCCTGCGGCCAGCCACTGGCGCTGCCAGGTGCCGTAGTCGGCGTAACCCAGGGTCTGCGGCGCCAGTGTGGCCTCCAGGCCTTGGCAACGCGCGGCGTACAGCTTGGCAAACTCGTCGAGCAGAATATTCAGCGACCAACCGTCGGCCACGATGTGGTGCAGGGTCACCCACAGCTGGTGATCTTCATCGCCCAGGCGTACCAGGGTGACGCGCAGCAGCGGGCCCTGGGTCAGGTCGAACGGCAACCGGGCCTCGGCTTCGCGCCGGGCCGCAACCGCTTCGCCACCCAGGCCTTGCAGGTCCAGGCGCTGCACGTCGAGGGGCTGATGCGCCAGGATGCGCTGCAGCGCCTGGCCGTTGTCTTCGCTGAACACGGTGCGCAGGGATTCGTGGCGCGCTACCAATGCCTGGAAGGCGGCTTCCAGTGCGCTTTGGTCAAGCTCCCCACGCAAACGCAGGCCGGCCGGAATGTTGTAGGCCGCCGATTGCGGCTGTAACTGCCAGAGTAACCACAGGCGGTTTTGCGCCAGCGACTGGGGCAACGCCTGAGCGCGCTCCAAGGTAGCGATTGCCGCGTTCTGGGCACCGCCTTCGGCGAGCAGGCTGGCCACGGCGTTGCTGTAATCGGCCAGTACCGGCGCTTCGAGCAAGGTGCGCAGGCTCAGGTTGATGCCCAGCTCATCGGCCAGGCGTGCGGTGGCCTGGGTGGCGGCGATGGAGTTGCCGCCCAGCAACAGGAAGTGGTCGTCTGCCGCCACCGACCCTACCTTGAGGATGTCGCGCCAGACGCCGGCGATGCGTGCCTGCAGTTCATCACCCGCCGCCGCGCCCGCACGCGCTTCGCTCACCTCGGGGAAGCGCGCGTAGCAGTCCAGGCTGCCATCGTCCATGCGCAGGCGGCAGGCCGAGCGCTGCAGCTTGCCGCTGGAGGTTTTCGGCAGTGCGCCGGGGTTCAGCAGCAGGACCACGGCCGGGGCTTGGCGGCACGCATCGGCGATGACCTGGCGCAGCGTCCTGATCAGTTCCTGGGGCTTGATTGCCTTTTGCACGTTGCGGCTGATTTCCACTGCAACGCCGATGCCCTCCTCGCCTTGGTGCTCGACCGCGAACACCGCCACCCGGCCTTTGCGCAGCACCTCGACTTCGCGCTCCAGGGTTTTTTCCAGGTCCTGCGGGTACAGGTTCTGCCCGCGCACGATCAACATGTCTTTCAGGCGCCCGGTGACGAACACTTCGCCGCCCCGCATGAAGCCAAGGTCGCCGGTACGCAGCCAGGTCTGGCCGTCCATTTCGACAAAAGTGCGGGCGCTGGCTTCGGGGTTGCGCCAGTAACCCAGGGCGATGCTCGGGCCACCGGCCCAGATTTCGCCAACCTGATTGTCGCCCAGCACCTGCAGACGCTGCGGTTCGACGACACGTACCGCGTGCCCTGGCTGGGGGTAGCCGCAGCTCATCAGCACACTGCCCTTGCCGGGCTCGGCGCGGTTGGCGGCGAAGGCTTGGGCGTCCAGTTCCAGTGCGGCGATGCCCTGGCCACGGCGGCTGCCGCTGACGAACAGGGTCGCCTCGGCCAAGCCGTAGCTGGCGAAGAAGTTCTGCCGGTCGAAGCCGCAGGCCTGGAACTTGTCGGCGAAGGTCGCCAGGCTGTCCTGGCGGATCGGCTCGGAGCCGGAGTAGGCGACACGCCAGCGGCTCAGGTCGAGGCCGGCCAGGGACGCTTCGCTGACCCGCTCGCTGCACAGGCGATAGGCGAAGTCGGGGCCACCGCTGATGGTGCCGCCGTACTCGCTGATGGCCTGCAACCAGCGCAGCGGGCGGGCCAGGAAGTAACCCGGCGACATCAGCACGCAAGGCACGCCGCTGAAGATCGGCTGCAGCAGCCCGCCGATCAGGCCCATGTCGTGGTACAGCGGCAGCCAACTGACGATCACGTCGTCGGGGTTGAGGTCGATGCCGAAGCCACAGCGGATCAGTTGCTCGTTGGCCACCAGGTTGCCGTGGCTGACCTGCACGCCCTTGGGCAGTGCGGTGGAGCCCGAGGTGTACTGCAGGAAGGCGATGTCATCGCCCTTCAGCGCCGGCTCGCGCCAGCTGGCGGCCAGTGCCGGGTCCAGGCCATCCACCGCCAGCAGTTCGGGGCCATCGGCTGCCGCCAGGGCATGCAGCCCTTGCAGGCTGTGGTGCAGCGCCGCCACGGTCAGCAGCAGGCGCGGTTCGGCGTCGGCGATGATCGACAGCAAGCGGTCCTGGTGGTGCTGGCGTGCGGATTCCGGCGGGTAGGCCGGCACCGCGATCACGCCCGCGTACAGGCAACCGAAGAACGCCGCCACGTAGTCCGGCCCGCTGGGGAACAACAGCACTGCACGGTCGCCGAAGCTGGCACGGGCCTGCAACGCAGCGGCGATGGTGCGCGCGCGCTGGTCGAGGTCCCGGTAGCTGAGCATGGCCTGCTCGCCGGGAGCATCGGCCAGAAAGCGCAAGGCGATCTTGTCCGGGGTCTGCGCGGCGCGTTGCGCCAGGGCCTGGACCAGCGAGAGCGGGAGTTCGAAGGCGTCCGTCATGGGGTGTTCCTGCCAGTGTCTGGTGGGGTCGGCCGGCTGCTCCGCGACGTGGGGCGGGCAGGGTCGGCGGCCGGGGATGTACACAGGGGAACGGATGGGCGGGGGGAGAAATTAGCGGGGGGTTGGGGTTTTGGGGGTTGTGGGGGCATGCCTTAAGAGGGCTGCCCTTAGAACCGAAAGATACAGATACTAATTACGTTTCGTATTTGACAATCATTATCATTCTGAATAGTTTGTCGCACGTCGTAGGAAGCTTCCCAAAAACGGGTGCGTCCTTTCCCCTCTGTGACAAGGTGATTTCCATGGCGGAACAACTATCCACAAGTAAGTGCGATTCACCATTACTCCAGGCCTTCGTCGACAACCGCAGCATCCTGGTCAAGATCGCTGCACGCATTACCGGCTGCCGCTCACGCGCCGAAGATGTGGTGCAGGATGCGTTCTTCAGGCTCAGCGCCGCCCCGCAGATCACCTCGTCGTTCAAGGCGCAGCTCAGCTACCTGTTCCAGATCGTGCGCAACCTGGCGATCGACCACTACCGCAAGCAGGCGATGGAGCTGAAGTACTCCGGCACCGAGGAGGAAGGCCTGAACGTGGTCATCCAGAACGCATCGCCCGAAGCCACGCACATCAACCTTGCCGCACTGGACGACATTGCCGAAGCCTTGAACGAGCTACCGCAGCGCACCCGCTATGCCTTCGAGATGTACCGCCTGCATGGCGTGCCGCAGAAGGACATCGCCAAGGAGTTGGGCGTGTCGCCGACGCTGGTCAACTTCATGATTCGCGATGCCCTGGTGCATTGCCGCAAGACGGCCAACCGGCAGGCTTGAGTCTTCAGGTTCGCGTCCATGGGGCTGCTACGCAGCCCATCGCCGGCAAGCCAGCTCCCACATCGACCGCATCAACTTCAAGCCATGCGCCATCCCTGCGGGAGCTGGCTTGCCTGCGATGGGCCGCAAAGCGGCCCCATGGCCCTCAAGCCAGCTTGCAGCGGTCGAAAAACCGCTCCCGCCCGAGAATCATCAGCGCCGCCCGCTTGTGCGGGAAGTCGAATTCCTTGTCGCAATGGAAACACTGATCCTGCATGTAGCCGATCATCTTGCCGTTGTCGGCGCGCGGCTCGGCCACCACCCGCTGGGTACGCGGGTCATCCAGGAACAGGTAGTGCACCAGCGCCGAGAGCCAGCTGGCCACCTTGTGCGGACCGCGATGGCTCTCCTCCCCCACCAGCATGTGAATGCCACGGTCGTAGTCGTCGGCCGGATAGAACGGCGCGATGCGGTCTTCCTTGGCCCAATACGCCTCGAAATAGGCGAACGGCTCATCATCGAAGCAGCCGATCAGCGTCAGCGTATGCGGGTCCGCTTCAAGCTTGCTCAGGTACTCATGGTGCTGGGCAAGCGAGCCACCCTCCTGCCAGAACGCTTCTACCCGCGGGTTGTTCTGCCAGCGGTTGAAACGCTCCAGATCGTGCTCGATCTCCAGGGTGCGCAGCGACACCCAGCTCCCCAGCCGTGCATCGAAACGCCGGTACACTTCGCCACGCGGTTTGGGCGCGCGGCGCGGGTGGCGCTTGCCGTTGCTGAGCTGCATCTGCTGCGGGTACACCGCGGCCGCCGCCTCGCCCAGCCAAGGCTGCGGCAACTGCCAGAACAGCGCCCGCTCGCACAGGTACTCACCCGGCCGTTCAGCGATCAGCAGCAGGCCACTGGCCAACGCTTGCGGCAGCGCCTCGGGCAGGTGCCAGGCCAGGCGCTGGCAGGCTGTGTCGCGGGACAACAGCCAGTAGCACGCAGCCCACAAGGCTTGATAGGGGCGCTCGGGGCACAGGCGCTCAAGGTGAACATGCAGGGTGGCACCCGCCTCCAGCCGCAACTGGATCAGCGGGCGGCCTTCAAGCGACAAGCTCAACACGCTATCGCCCTCCTCGGCACTGAGGCTGCGCCAGCGAGGCGGTGATTGTGGCTGCGAAGCGGCATCGAAGGGCATGGGCTCGACTCACTAAAATGAAGAAAAGGCTCACTGCTGGGAACGAGGCCGGCGCGCCGGAATTTACTCCTTGGGTGCCGTGACCGTGATGCGATAGGGCGCGAAGATGCGCGCCAGCTCACCGCTGTCGCGCAGGCCCCGCAGCAGCTCGGCGAACGACTGCTCGCCAATCGGCGCGCCCGGGCGCAGCAAGGCGTAGTGGTGATAGACCTGGTCGATACGCTGCGACGGCACCAGCTGCGCCTGGCTGGCCGGGTTGCGCGCCAGAAAGTCGCTGAGGTAGGAACGGGTGACCAGCGCGATATCCGCACGGCCTGCCTGCACCATCAGCAGGTTGCTGTCGTGTGAGTAGGTCAGGGTCGCGCTGTAGGTTTTGCGCAGGTAGTCCGGGTCGGCCTTGAAGCCGGCGAACGCATAGTGATAGCCGTTGAAAAGGGCCAGGCGCTTGCCGCGCAGCTCGTCGAAGTAACGCGGGTCACGGCCGTTGGCCTGGCGGGCAACGAATACTTCGGCGTCTTCCAGGCCCATGTCCACGGTCTGGTGGGCAATCGTTTGCCAGCCCCATTGCGGGTTTTCGAAGATGGCCATGTCGGTGCGGCCTTGCTGGAAGTCACCAAAGCGCCGCTGGATGGACGTCGGCACCAGTACAAAATGGTAGTGCTGCTGAGCGCGGTTCAGCGCGTCGATCAGTTGCGGCAGCAGGCCGGTGTCGGCCCCCTGTTCCGGGCGCACCGTGTAAGGCGGGAAATGCGCCGCGCCGATCTTGACCTCGACCGCTGCACCAGCCCATGCCGGCCCCGCCAGCCAGAACATGGCCAGCAGCATCAGGGTGGACAAGGCCTTGAGGCCGGGCGCTGGAGTCAAGACGGACACTCGTAACGGATCATGCCTGGGTCCGCCTAAGCTAGGCGTTTTCCGGGGAGGGCACAACTGCTGATGCCTGATCTTTGCCACTCTTCATGCCGCTCTTTATGCCAAGGCAGACGGCAAAATGCCATAGGGTGCCGGATGCCCCGAGTTTGGCTACGCTCTAGCAGGATCTGCAAGGGAGCCTGCTATGGGCCATTGGTTGGTGATCGACCTGGAAGCCACTACCGACGAGGGTGGGTGGCCGGTCACAGAGATGGAAATCATTGAAATCGGCGCAAGCCTTGTGACCCGCGAAGGCCGCGAAGTCGACCACTTCCAGCGCTTCGTGCGGCCGCGGCGGCGGCCGCAGCTGACCCCGTTCTGCCGCGAGCTGACCCACATCAGCCAGGCCGACGTGGACAGCGCCGTGCCGTTTCGCGAGGTGTGGGCGAGCTTCGAGCGCTGGCTCGGGCATTATCGCGGGCAGCTTCAGGGCTGGGTCAGTTGGGGCGACTACGACCGCCAGCAGTTGCATCAGGAATGGCAGCAGCAGGGGCTCGACAGCCTGCTGCGCAGCCTGCCCCATATCAACCTCAAGCAACGCTTTGCCAAGGCCCGCCACCTGCAGCGCCCCACCGGGCTCAATGGTGCCCTGCAACTGGCCGGCATGCACTTTTGCGGGCAGCAGCACCGGGCCCTGGAAGATGCGCGCAACACGGCGCGGTTACTGCCTTCGACCCTGCCTCCAAATGGCACCTGAAAGCGGATGACGGGGCGGATGGGCTTGGGCATACTGGCCAGCCCTTTTTTCATCTCCCTCTATTCAGGAGTCGCCCATGTTCCAGGTCAACGAGTACTTCAACGGCACCGTCAAGTCGATCGCATTCGCGGGCGAAGAAGGCCCGGCCACCGTGGGCGTCATGGCCCCGGGCGAGTACGAATTCGGTACCGCCAAGCGCGAGATCATGCACGTGGTATCGGGTGCGCTGACCGTGAAGCTGCCGGGTAGCGACAACTGGGAAACCTTCAAGGCTGGCGACAAGTTCAACGTGGCTGCCGACAGCAAGTTCCAGCTGAAAGTGGCAGTGGATACCGCTTACCTGTGCGAGTACCGCGACTAAGCATTGCTATCGGCACGCTCGTTGTAGGAGCGGCCTTGTGTCGCGAAAGGGCCGCAACGCGGCCCCAGCAACTCCGGTTGCGAAGCTTGGATCCTGGGGCTGCTTCGCAGCCCTTTCGCGACACAAGGCCGCTCCTACAAATCATCTGCCAACCAGGAAATCTGCTACTTTTTCGGCGGCCGCCTGCATATGCTGCTCATGACTGAACCCCGACGCCTTCAACGGCTTCAGGTCATGGTCCCCCGCCACTAGCCAGCACACCTCGATCGCCGGCGACAACACATACCCCGCCACCGCCTCGCGATTGCCCAGCGCATCCCGCTCGCCCTGCACGATCAACGTCGGCGTCTTCAGATCGGCCAGGTGCTCGACCCGTGGCTTCTCCGGTTTGCCCACCGCATAGAACGGGTAGCCCAGGCACACCAGCGCATCCGCGCCCAATTCGTCAGCCACCAGGCTGGCCATGCGCCCGCCCATGGACTTGCCGCCCACGGCAAGCTTGCCCGCGACCAAAGGTCGCACCTGCCGGTACACCTCGCGCCAGCATTCCAGCAAAACCTTTTGCGGATTCGGCGGCCGCTTGCCGCCGCCAACCCTGCGCTCGGCCATGTACGGAAACTCGAAGCGCACTACCGCTACCCCAAGTGCCGCAAGCCTTTGCGCCATTTCTTCCATGAACCCGCTGTCCATCGGCGCACGGGCGCCGTGGGCCAGGATCAGGCAGCCCTTGTAGCCGTCTTTGCCCTGCACCTGGGCAGGATCGCAGCGCAAGCCTGGGACATTTGCGACCTTCGCCCATTGATCCCCGTCAATACCGGCACTTTGCCCATTAATCATGCTTGCCTCGCTGTAAAGCCTGCCAAATAACCGTGGATGGGAACCCATACATGAACACAACCAGCAGTACCGCCTATAACTACAAGGTGGTCCGCCAATTCGCCATCATGACGGTGGTGTGGGGAATCGTCGGGATGGGGCTCGGCGTCTTCATCGCCGCCCAGCTCGCCTGGCCTTCCCTCAACTTCGACCTCCCCTGGACCAGCTTCGGCCGCCTGCGGCCCCTGCATACCAATGCGGTGATCTTCGCCTTCGGCGGCTGCGCACTGTTCGCCACCTCCTATTATTCGGTGCAACGCACCTGCCAGACCACCCTGTTTTCGCCTAGGTTGGCGGCGTTCACCTTCTGGGGCTGGCAACTGGTGATCGTGCTGGCGGCCATCAGCCTGCCACTGGGCTACACCAGCTCCAAGGAGTACGCCGAGCTGGAATGGCCGATCGACATCCTGATCACAATTGTCTGGGTCTGCTATGCCATCGTGTTCTTCGGCACGCTGATGAAGCGCAACACCAAGCACATCTACGTGGGTAACTGGTTCTTCGGCGCCTTTATCCTGACTGTGGCGTTGCTGCATCTGGTCAACAACCTGGAACTGCCGGTCAGCCTGACCAAGTCGTATTCGGTGTATGCCGGCGCCACCGACGCCATGGTGCAATGGTGGTACGGCCACAACGCGGTGGGCTTCTTCCTGACCGCGGGCTTCCTGGGGATGATGTACTACTACGTGCCCAAGCAGGCCGAACGCCCGGTGTATTCCTATCGCTTGTCGATCGTGCACTTCTGGGCGCTGATCACCCTGTACATCTGGGCCGGCCCGCACCACCTGCACTACACCGCCCTGCCCGACTGGGCGCAGTCGCTGGGCATGGTGATGTCGCTGATCCTGCTGGCACCCAGCTGGGGCGGCATGATCAACGGCATGATGACCTTGTCGGGTGCCTGGCACAAACTGCGCAGCGACCCGATCTTGCGCTTCCTGGTGGTGTCGCTGGCGTTCTACGGCATGTCCACCTTCGAAGGGCCGATGATGGCCATCAAGACGGTCAACGCCCTGTCTCACTACACCGACTGGACCATCGGCCACGTGCACGCCGGCGCGCTCGGCTGGGTGGCGATGATCTCGATCGGCGCGCTGTACCACACCATCCCGAAAGTGTTCGGCAAAGAACGCATGCACAGCCTCGGCCTGATCAACGCGCACTTCTGGCTGGCTACCATCGGCACTGTGCTGTACATCGCCTCGATGTGGGTCAACGGCATCGCCCAGGGCCTGATGTGGCGTGCGGTCAACAGTGACGGCACGCTCACCTACTCGTTCGTGGAAACCCTGGTGGCCAGCCACCCAGGCTTCGTGGTGCGCTTCGTCGGCGGCGCGATCTTCCTCAGCGGCATGTTCCTGATGGCCTGGAACACCTGGCGCACCGTCCGTTCGCCGGCGCTCGATATCGCCCCTGCGAACGCCCAGCTGGCTTGAGGAGACCTGCCTGATGAAACATGAAGTCATCGAGAAAAACGTCGGCCTGCTGGCCCTGCTGATGGTGTTCGCCGTCAGTATCGGCGGCCTGACCCAGATCGTCCCGCTGTTCTTCCAGGATGTGACCAACAAGCCGGTGGAGGGCATGAAGCCCTACACGGCGCTGCAACTGGAAGGCCGCGACATCTACATCCGCGAAGGCTGCGTGGGCTGCCACTCGCAGATGATCCGCCCGTTCCGCGCCGAAACCGAACGCTACGGCCACTACTCGGTGGCCGGCGAGAGCGTGTGGGACCACCCGTTCCTGTGGGGCTCCAAACGCACCGGGCCGGACCTGGCCAGGGTCGGTGGCCGCTACTCGGACGACTGGCACCGCGCGCACCTGTACAACCCGCGCAACGTGGTACCGGAGTCGAAGATGCCGTCGTACCCGTGGCTGGTGGCCGAGCAGGTCGACAACAGCCACACCGACACCAAGATGCGCACCCTGCGCACCCTCGGCGTGCCGTACACCGACGAAGACATTGCCGGGGCCCGCGAGGCGGTCAAGGGCAAGACCGAGATGGATGCCCTGGTCGCCTACCTGCAGGTGCTCGGCACCGCGATCAAGAACAAGAGGTGACTGCGATGGAAATGGACATCGGCATGATCCGCGGTCTGGGCACCCTGGTGGTGATGATCGCCTTCATCGGCCTCAGCCTGTGGGTATTCAACCGCCGCCGCGACCGTGATTTCGCCGAAGCGCGCCTGCTGCCCTTCGACGACGACCGCCTGCCCGCTGCCGGGCAGGAACCTGCCAAGACTGCCGTTAGGAGTAATGGGCAATGACCACCTTCTGGAGTACGTACATCAGCGTACTGACCATCGGCAGCCTGATCGGCCTGACCTGGCTGTTGCTGTCGACCCGCAAGGGCCAGAGCAACAACACCACCGACCAGACCATGGGCCACAGCTTTGACGGCATCGAGGAATACGACAACCCGCTGCCCAAGTGGTGGTTCTGGCTGTTCGTCGGCACCCTGGTGTTCTCGGTCGGCTACCTGATCCTCTACCCGGGCCTGGGCAACTGGAAAGGTATCCTGCCGGGCTATGAAAACGGCTGGACCGGCGTCAACGAATGGCAAAAGGAAATGGACAAGGCGGATGCCAGGTTCGGCCCGATCTTCGCCAGGTACGCCGCCATGCCAGTCGAGGAAGTGGCCAAGGACCCGCAAGCGCTGAAGATGGGCGGGCGCCTGTTCGCATCGAACTGTTCGGTGTGCCATGGCTCGGACGCCAAGGGTGCCTATGGCTTCCCCAACCTCACCGACAAGGACTGGCGTTGGGGTGGCGAGCCGGAAACCATCAAGGCTTCGATCATGAACGGCCGCCACGGTGTGATGCCGGCCTGGGCGCAAGTGATCGGCGAGCAGGGCGTGGCGGATGTGGCTGCGTTCGTGCTGACCAACCTCGATGGCCGCAGCCTGCCGGAAGGGATCAAGGCCGACGCGGCCAAGGGCAAGGAGGTTTTCGCCGCCAACTGCGTGGCCTGCCACGGGCCGGAAGGGAAAGGTACAGCGGCCATGGGGGCGCCGGACCTGACTCATCCGCAGGCGTTCATCTATGGTTCGAGCTTTGCGCAGCTGCAGCAGACCATTCGCTATGGTCGCCAGGGGCAGATGCCGGCGCAGGCCGAGATCCAGGGTAATGACAAAGTGCATCTGTTGGCGGCTTATGTGTACAGCCTGTCGCAGGAGCCTGAAAACCTCACCGCCCAGTAACACCCGGGGGCTGCTTTGCAGCCCATCGCCGGCAAGCCAGCTCCCACAGGTACAGCGCAAGACTTCAGCGTTGTGAAATCCTGTGGGAGCTGGCTTGCCGGCGATAGGGTCGCAAAGCGGTCCCCGCTCTTGCCCGCCACATACCCTCCCTTGCACCCCCTCCGAACACAACTAAGCTTGTTGCCTCAGCGGGCGTCGCTCCAAAAGGGCCGACGCAGACGCGGCGCATGGCCTGTCGCCGCCCCGATAAAAGCCTGACCGATCGATCAGAAAAATATGAAAAACGGTACACATTACAAATATTTATTTGTGTACAATCGTTCAGACCCGATCGCTGCGGGACATCAGTGAACGGGCCCGGACACGGGTCGGCGTACCAAAGTTGCGTTGCGGTAACCGCGGTGGTTATCAATACTGGCGCCGATTTTTCGACCAACAAGAACATCAAAACCGTGGAACCTTAGAATGAGCACAGCAATCAGTCCGACTGCTTATAACTATAAGGTCGTCCGCCAGTTCGCCATCATGACGGTGGTCTGGGGGATCCTTGGCATGGGCCTCGGCGTCTTCATCGCCTCGCAGCT
>NZ_JABMCN010000061.1 GCF_013179515.1 Pseudomonas sp. CM27 | reverse complement strand
CAGCCGATCGTCGCGCCCGAGATGGAATTCTACCTGACCAAACGCTGCGAAGACCCGGACTTGCCGCTGCAAGTCCCGCTGGGGCGCTCCGGGCGTGCCGAAAGCGGCCGCCAGTCGTTCTCGATCGATGCCGCCAACGAATTCGACCCGTTGTTCGAAGACGTCTACGACTGGTGCGAAATCCAGGGCCTGGACCTGGACACGCTGATCCACGAAGACGGCCCGGCGCAGATGGAGATCAACTTCCGCCACGGCGACGCGCTGGACCTGGCCGACCAGATCACCGTGTTCAAGCGCACCATGCGCGAAGCGGCGCTCAAGCACAACGTGGCCGCCACCTTCATGGCCAAGCCGATCACCGACGAGCCGGGCAGTGCCATGCACTTGCACCAGAGCGTGGTCGACATCGCGACCGGCAAGCCGATTTTCGCCAATGAAGACGGCAGCATGAGCCAGCTGTTCCTGCACCATATCGGCGGCTTGCAGAAGTACATCCCCAAGCTGCTGCCGATGTTCGCCCCCAACGTCAACTCGTTCCGCCGCTTCCTGCCGGACACCTCGGCACCGGTCAATGTCGAGTGGGGTGAAGAAAACCGCACGGCCGGCCTGCGGGTGCCCACCTCCAGCCCCGAGGCAATGCGCGTTGAAAACCGCTTGCCGGGCGCCGATGCCAACCCGTATCTGGCCATCGCCGCCAGCCTGCTGTGCGGCTACCTGGGCATGGTCGAGCAGATCAACCCCAGTGCCCCGGTGCAGGGCCGTGCCTACGAGCGGCGCAACCTGCGCCTGCCGATCACTATCGAGGACGCGCTGCAGCACATGGAGGACTGCGAGACCGTGCAGGAGTACCTGGGCAAGCAGTTCGTCCAGGGCTACGTGGCAGTCAAGCGTGCCGAGCACGAGAACTACAAGCGGGTGATCAGCTCGTGGGAACGCGAGTTCCTGATGATGAGCGTCTGACCGTCTGGGGGTGCTTTGCACCCCAATCGCCGGCAAGCCAGCTCCCACAGGTTACCCATGAGCCTGAAGCCAGCGCTGTACCTGTGGGAGCTGGCTTGCCGGCGATTGGGCTGCGAAGCAGCCCCCTTTAACACCGAACTCGAAGAACAAGACCAACGAGGTGTCCCCATGCGTCATCTGCAAACCCTGATACCCGCTGCATTCACCCTGCTGTTCGCCACCACCGCCCACGCCGTCCCCAGCGTCAGCGTGTACAACTGGACCGACTACATAGGTGACACCACTCTGGCCGACTTCCAGGCCAGCAGCGGGATCAAGGTGGTGTATGACGTGTTCGACTCCAACGAAACCCTCGAAGGCAAGCTGCTGGCCGGGCGTACCGGGTATGACGTGGTGGTGCCGTCCAACCACTTCCTCGCTCGCCAGGCCCAGGCCGGTGCGTTTCTGCCGCTGGACCGCAGCAAGCTGACGAACTGGCAGCACCTGGACCCCAAACTGCTCAAGCAGCTTGAACAGAACGACCCGGGTAACCAGTACGCCGTGCCTTACCTGTGGGGTACCAGTGGCATCGGCTACAACGTCGACAAGGTCAAGGCGGCGCTGGGCGTCGACCATATCGACTCGTGGGCGGTGCTGTTCGAGCCCGAGAACCTGAAAAAGCTCAAGCAATGCGGCGTGGCATTCATGGACTCGCCCGACGAACTGTTCCCGGCCATGCTCAACTACCTGGGCCTGGACCCGGGCAGCGAATCACCGGCCGATTACGCCAAAGCCGAAGACCGCTTGCTCAAGCTGCGCCCGTACATCACCTACTTCCATTCCTCCAAGTACGTCTCCGACCTGGCCAACGGCGATGTCTGCGTGGCCTTCGGCTACTCCGGCGACGTGTTCCAGGCTGCCAACCGCGCCGTGGAGGCCAACAACGGCGTGAACATCGCCTACAGCATTCCCAAGGAAGGCAGCAACCTGTGGTTCGACCTGCTGGCCATCCCCAAGGACGCCAGCAACCCCGACCAGGCCCTGGCTTTCATCAACTACCTGCTCGACCCCAAGGTGATCGCCAAGGTCAGCGCCACGGTCGGCTATGCCAACGCCAACCCGGACGCCAAGGCCTACATGGATGCATCACTGGTGCACAACGCCGAGATCTACCCACCCCAGGACGTGCTGGACAAGCTGTACATCTCCAGCACCCCGAGCCCGAAGATCATGCGCCTCATGACCCGCTCGTGGAGCAAGATCAAGTCCAATCGCTGAGCCGAGAACGCCCATGTCTTTCGATACCCAACACACCGCATCGTACTACGCCGCCACGGCTCGCGATGCAGCGCCCTACCCCAGCCTGGACGGCGAACTGACGGCCGACGTGTGCGTGGTCGGCGGCGGGCTGACCGGCGTCAATACGGCCCTGGAGCTGGCCGAGCGCGGCCTGTCGGTGGTACTGCTGGAAGGCCGACGCATCGGCTGGGGCGCCAGCGGGCGCAATGGTGGCCAGCTGATTCGCGGCATCGGCCACGACGTCAGCGGTTTCGCCCGGCATGTCGGCCAGGATGGCGTGCGCTACCTGAAGCAGGCCGGCATCGACTCTGTGGCGCTGGTCGCCAGCCGCATCGCCCAGTACGGCATCGATTGCGACCTGCGCTGGGGATTCTGTGAGCTGGCCAACACCCCCGCCCAGTTCGAGGCCTTCAAGGATGAACAGGATGACCTGGCCGCGCTGGGCTACCGCCCTGAAACCCGCCTGGTCGACGCCGGCCAATTGCATGAGATCGTTGCCAGCGACCAGTATGCCGGCGGCCTGGTCGACATGGGCTCGGGCCACCTCCACCCGCTGGACCTGGTCCAGGGCGAAGCCCGCGCCGCCCATGGCCTGGGTGTGCGCATCTTCGAGCAGAGCCCGGTACTGCGCATCGAGCACGGCCCCAGCGTTGGCGTGCATACCGCACGCGGCAAGGTACGGGCGAGCAGCCTGGTGCTGGGTTGCAACGCCCACCTCGATGAACTGGAACCGCGCTTGAGCGGCAAGGTGCTACCGGCCGGCAGCTACGTGGTCGCTACCGAGCCATTGCCCAAGGCACTGGCCAGCAGCCTGATCCCGCAGAACATGGCGCTGTGCGACCAGAAGGTCGGCCTGGACTACTACCGCCTCACCGCAGACCGCCGCCTGCTGTTCGGCGGCGCCTGCCACTACTCCGGGCGCGACCCCAAGGACATTGCCGCGTATATGCGACCAAAGGTGCTGAAGGTGTTCCCGCAACTGGCCAATGTGCGCATCGACTACCAATGGGGCGGCATGATCGGCATTACCGCCAACCGCTTCCCTCAGGTCGGGCGACTCAGCCAATACCCGAACGTGTATTACGCTCAAGGCTATTCCGGGCATGGCCTGAACGTGACCCACTGGACGGCGAAGCTGCTGGCCGAAGGCATTGCTGTCGGCCATAGCCAGGGCCTGGATGTGTTCAGCGCCGTACCACACCTGACCTTCCCTGGCGGCAAGGCATTGCGCTCGCCGCTGCTGGCCCTGGGAATGTTGTGGTACCGGTTGCGCGAGGTGCTGGGGTAGCAGCCAGGCAGCCGCTTCGGGGCAAATGGAGGCTTAAAGAAGAACCTGCAGGCCTTTGTCTTTAATGACATTCAGCAACTTCAAGGCAGGCCCGGAAGGGCTTGTCTCGCCCTGCTCCCATTTGCGAACCGTCGACGCACTGGTATGTAAATGCATCGCAAAGACCGGTTGACTGAAGTTGAGCGCCTCGCGCAATCGACGGATGTCCAGCGCGCTGAAATCCCGCACGGGCGCGGGACACAGCGCTTCGTAATCGCGAAGGGTGACTTTGCCGACTGCCCCGGCCTTGTGCAGCGCAACAAGGTCCTCACGTAACGATTCAATCAATTTGCTGCTCACAGCAGACCTCCATCAACACACCCGCTAGAATCGCCCGGCCAAGCGCCAACGGTGATAAGTCCAGAAAAACCTTGCCTGCGAATTGCAGCGCCTTTTGCTCTTCCTGCGTGATAGTGGCCTTGTCGCTTTTGGCGAAACCATACAGGAACACACAGCGATTGCCGATGCGGGCGGAAACCAGGGTTCGATAACCACCACGCTTGCCCATACCCTGCGCAGCTACGCGTTTTTTGAACAACTCCCCACCCAGGCTTGCATCGACCAGGCCCCTGCACATCATCCACGGTTTTGCAGAGCATTTCGTCACTGAGCCTGTGAGCAGCTTGCCAACGCGCGAAATCCTTGCGCTTGAAAATTTCCATTACACAACCCAACCATACCCGTATCGGGCATAGCTTTCCACTACCGGTCGCTGATGACTAGTTGGCATGATCCTATGTATCGGTAGGAAATTTCGCCGCCTGGACACGCGATGCCCACTGGCCAACCGTCTCGCACCTGCTAGCGTTGTTCTGGCCGACCTCTCATGGATGCCTCTTCATCATGAAATCACTGCCCCGCCTTACCCTGTTGTGCGCCGCGCTGCTTGCCGTAGCCGCCTGCTCCAGCCATAGCGTTGACCCCAAGGACTATTCCGGCTTCCTCAAGGATTACAGCCGGCTGCAAGAAGCCAAGAGCCCGTCGGGTGACCCGGTAATGCGCTGGATCGACCCCAAGGCCAACATCAACCAGTACAGCCAGGTGTTCGTCGAGCCCAGCCAGTTCTACCCCAAGCCGCAGCCGACAGCCGTCATCTCGGCGCAGACGCTGCAGGAGATCACCCGCTACTTCAATGAAGCGCTGCGCCGTGAAATCGGTAGCGTGATGCCACTGGCCAAGGGCCCCGGCCCGGGGGTAATCGTGGTGCGCCCGGCAATTACTGCGGTGTCCACCAGCAACGAGGGGCTCAGGCCGTATGAGGTGATCCCCATCGCGCTGATTGCGGCAGGCGTGAACACGGCCACCGGTGGCCGTGACCAGGATGTGGATGTGGGTGTGGAGGCTGCCTTCCTGGATGGCGCCAATCAGAAGGTGTTGGCCCAGGTGGTGCGCAAAGGCGCGGGTCAGGAACTTGAAAACGATACCCAGAAACTGACCTTGAATGACGTCAAGCCAGTACTGGACGGCTGGGCCAAGGACATGCGCGCCAGCTTCATCGAGGCGAAGCAGAAAGCCCGCTAAGCCTTGCAGCGGACACTGCAGGAGCAGCCTTGTGCTGCGAAGAGGCCGGTTCAGGAATGCAGAAACTACTTCAGCTACCGGCCTCTTCGCAGCGCTAGGCTGCTCCTACGGCAGAATCAACACTCGACGAACGCAACCGCCAGGCCGCCCCGAGAGGTTTCCTTGTAGTTGGCATGCATGTCCGCGCCGGTGTCACGCATGGTGCGGATCACCCGGTCGAGTGAAATAAAGTGCTCACCATCCCCACGCAGCGCCATCTGCACGGCGTTGATCGCCTTCACCGCAGCAATCGCGTTACGCTCGATGCACGGCACTTGCACCAGTCCGCCGACCGGATCGCAGGTCAGCCCGAGGTTGTGTTCCAGGGCGATCTCGGCCGCGTTTTCCAGCTGGGGTGGCGTGGCACCCAGCACCTGGGCCAGGCCGGCAGCGGCCATCGAACAGGCCGATCCCACCTCGCCCTGGCAGCCGACTTCGGCGCCGGAAATCGATGCATTCTTCTTGCAGAGAATGCCGACAGCCGCTGCGCCAAGCAGGAAATCCACCACATCGGCATCGCTCGTGGTCGGGTTGAATTTCATGTAGTAGTGCAACACCGCCGGGATGATACCGGCAGCACCGTTGGTAGGCGCGGTCACCATGCGCCCACCGGCGGCGTTCTCTTCGTTGACCGCCAGGGCAAACAGGTTGACCCATTCCATGGCGCTGAGCGTCGAGCCGATCACGTTGGGTTTGCCCAGCTCCTGCAGGCTGCGGTGCAACCGGGCCGCGCGACGTTTGACGTGCAGACCGCCAGGCAGGATGCCCTCGTTGCGCAGCCCGTTATCTACGCAATCCTGCATTGCAGCCCAGATACGCAGCAGGCCTTCACGCACCTCGGCTTCCGGGCGCCAGGCACATTCGTTGGCCATCATCAGTTGCGCCACGCTCAGGTTGTGCGCCTTGCACAACGCCAGCAGCTGGGCAGCACTGTCGAACTCGTAAGGCAATGCCACTGCATTCGCAGCGTCCGCCGGCGCATCGATTTCGGCCTGCTCTACGATAAAGCCGCCACCCACCGAATAGTAGGTCTGGCGCAACAGACTGCCCTGCCCGCCCATGGCTTCGAGGCTCATGGCATTGGGGTGATACGGCAGGTTCTCGTCGAGCAACAACATGTCGCGTGCGTACTCGAACGCCAGCGGGTGGCTGCCATCGAGCATCAGGCACTGCTCCTGCAGCACCTGACCGATGCGTGACTCGATGGTGGCCGGGTCGATACGGTCTGGCCACTGGCCCATCAGCCCCAGCAGGCAGGCACGGTCGGTAGCATGGCCCACCCCGGTAGCCGACAGCGAGCCATACAGCCGCACTTCGACGCGCGTTACCCCTGCCAGCAGCCCCTGCTCGCGCAGGACCTGGGCAAATGTCGCCGCTGCCCGCATGGGGCCGACAGTGTGGGAGCTGGAGGGCCCGATGCCGATTTTGAAGAGGTCGAAAACACTGATAGCCATACTAATGCCTGACCGTACCTTGATATGTATCCAAAGCACGGGTATCTAGAGAAATTGAGCTTTGACGCGATTTTGCGTGATACTGACGCCCTGGGTAACGGATGACCAACGAAACTTTCTAAGCAAGCCTTTAGTGGTACTAAACGATGAAAGGACAACTCAACGGTCAGGTGTTCGTCTGGCTGCACGTGTTCGCCTGTGCAGCCCGGCATCTGTCCTTTACCCGCTGCGCCGAAGAGCTGCACATTACCCCGGGCGCGGTCAGCCAGCAGATGCGCCAGCTGGAAGAACGCCTGGGCTACCGGCTGTTCCTGCGCCGGGCGCGTGGGGTGGAGCTGAGCGCCGAGGGACAGCGCCTGGCGCAGACGGTGGCCGAGGCCTACGGCAGCATCGAGGCCGAGCTGCTGCGCCTGGACGCGGGTGAAATCCGGGGCACCTTGCGCGTGCGCTCGATCCCGTCGTTCCTGGCCAAATGGCTCACGCCACGGCTGCCGCGCTTTCAGCAGCGCTACCCGGACATCGAGCTGCGGCTGGTGGCTGAAGACAGTGCGCAGGCGCTGAACCCTGGTGATTTCGACCTGGCCATCGACCTGAACGATGGCAGTTACCCAGGCATGCTTTCGACACCATTGCTGGATGAACAGATCTTTCCGGTGTGCTCACCCAGCCTGCTGCGCGGTCGGCCGCCCCTGCATGGGCCGGCCGACCTGGCGCACTACCCGCTGCTGCACGACATCACCGCCTGGCGCGGCAGCTCGGAATATGCGGAATGGGAGTTCTACCTCGAGGGCATCGGTGCCGCGGGCCTGGATGTGCGGCGTGGGCATACCTTCAACCGCAACCACCTCACCATCGAGGCCGCCATTGCCGGCATTGGTGTGGCGATTGCCCGACGCACGCTGCTTAACGATGAACTGGAACGCGGGGCGCTGATCGTGCCGTTCGGCGTGCCTATCGCCAACCACAAGCGTTACGTGGTGCATTACCCGCCAGGGGGGTTGAACCAGCCGGGGGCGCGGGCGGTGCATGACTGGCTGGTGGAGGAAGCCCGGGGATTCAGGGAGCTGCATCCGCTAAACAAGGAGTAGCGGCTCCCCAGAATGCTCGCGGATCCTAATACGCTTGCTTGCCGGTGAAGGCGTTCAATGTGCGCACCAGAATCACGAAATCCAGCCACAGCGACCAGTTGTTGATGTACTCGATGTCCGAGTCAACCCGCTGGATCATCTGCTCGATATCCCTGGTTTCGCCCCTGAAGCCACGCACCTGCGCCAGGCCGGTCATGCCAGGTTTGATGTTGTGGCGGGCGAAGTAATCGACGATGTCCTGCGAGTACAACGTGTCATGTTGCAAGGCATGCGGCCGGGGCCCGACCAGCGACATTTCCCCGGTCAGCACATTGAACAACTGTGGCAGCTCATCCAGGCTGGTGCGGCGAATGAAGGCACCGACCCGGGTCAGCCGCGGGTCATTCTTCTGCGCCTGCTTCACCACGCCCTGCTCCGGCTGGTGAACATGCATGCTCCTGAACTTCCAGATGCGGAACGATTCGCCGGTCCAGCCCGTGCGTTCCTGGCGGAAGAACACCGGGCCGCGGCTATCGATCTTGATGGCCAAGGCCACCGCCAGCAACACCGGTGACGCACACAGCAGGATCAGCGCCGCCAGCACCCTGTCCTCAAGGTTTTTCAAGAACAGGCTCATGCCCGTCAACGGCGTTTCCGACAGCGTCAGCACCGGGATACCGGCGATTTCCCGCACGCTATGGTTGATAAGGCGCAACGAGAAGATATCCGGCACCCAGTTCACGGCAATGCACTTGTCGAGCAGCTTGAAGTACACGTCATTGATCACTTCGGAGCCACCCAATGGCGTGACCAGGTACACGGTACGGATAGCGTGCTTGGCCACCAGCTCGTCCAGATCGGCAACATGCCCCAGCACCGGCAGCCGCTGCTTGCCCTCGGTATTCTCGCGGCCCTGATCGTCAGCGTTGTCGATCAGCACGCAACCCAGCACCCGTTCGCCGAACCACGGGTTGTTGCTGATCTTCTGATACAAAAAGTTGGCCAGGTCACCGGCGCCAATGATCAGGGCATTGTCCAGGCGCGCATGCGCGGTAAAGCGCTTTTGCAACTCACGCACCGCAAAGTGCAGGAACAACTGGGCCACGTAACCAATGACGAACAGTTGCCCGACCAATAGCCGCGAATAGGTTTCGCTCTGCTTGGTCAGGAAGGCCATCACCACCAGGAAACAGAACGTTGCCGACCACGCCTTGAACAGCCGGAAGGCCTTGATGGAAAGCCCGACGTTGGTGCGGTAGATCGCGTAATGGTCGTAAATGACCGCCAATGCACCAATCAGCAACAGCAGCATGATCACGTAATCGGAGGTGATGTAGCCGAACTGGTCGTAGATCAGGTACCAGGCAATGCCGGTCACGGCGATGCCATCGAGGCCCGCCTGGATGGCGTTGCTTACGCTGCTTCTTCTCTGGAGCAAGGAGCGACTGCTTCTGGGTTCGAAAACCATCTCAGACCTCATGAATTTGAGCGTAGCGAATGCCTTTCATCAAACAGCCAGTCTTGAAACAGCTTTTGCAAAGCCAGTGGAGCAGGATAGTGCCGCGCCCAAGCCATTGATATCACTGTAGCAGCCACCCGTTGCTGGCGAGCCGGGAATCACCCAGCACGCGCATTTTGGCCGATTTATACGGTGCGCCTGGCCGAATCCACGGCTCGGCGGTACAGCAGGGTGCGCAACAAGAACAATGGGTTGCCCACCACATAACGCATGAACAAGCGCCTGGGCTCGCGTACCAGCCGGTACAGCCACTCGCCACCCAAGCGCCGCAGCCAACCAGGAGCGCGGCTGACCTTGCCACCGAGAAAGTCCAGGATGGCTCCGCCGCACACGATCAGGCACGGGCCGCCGACGGCCGCCAACCGTGCGGCCACGGCTTCCTGCTTGGGCATCCCCATCCCCAGCACGATCAGTTCGGGACGTTGCTCGCGGGCCAGCTGCAGGTAGGTTTCGACGCTGGCAAAACCGTCGTGAACGGACACCGGCACTACGCCAAACAGGCTTTCACAGCGTTGCGCGGCCTGGTCCAGGAAGGGTTGTCGGGTGCCCCAGAACGCCACCCGGCGCCCACGGTAGGCCACCATCAGCGTTGGAATGAAGTCGGTGCCATTCATGTTCAGCCCGGGCTCCAGCCCCAGGCGGCGGTATAGCATCGCCATGCCCGAGCCATCGCGCAGCAGCACATCGGCAGCCGACAGTGCCTGGCAATAGGCGCCATCACGCACCACCAGGTTCATCGCATGGGCGTTGACGAAGCCCAGCACCGTGGCCGTTTCGGGGGTCGCCAGGCGGTCCAGCAGGTGCTGCGCCGAGGCGCCGTCTGCCACCACTTCCAGCTGGCAGATAATGCGCTTCCAGCGTTCCTGCCACAGCCACTGAGCCATCAGTCGTCATCCCTTTTTGAACGCACCCACTCGACCTGGCGCCTGATCAGGAAACTCAGGTACAAGGGAATTTTCCTTGCGGCGTAGAACGGGGCATACAGCAGTACCGAAAACGGGATCAGCTCGCGACAGAAGCGCGCCCAGGCCAGCACCACCGCCAAGCCCAGCAATGCCAGTGCACCCAGGGCGAGCCACGCCGGTGTGGCCAGGCCAAACAGCAGGTACGCCAGCCAGGTCAGCAGGTTGAGCCCCAGTAACGTCAGCACCAGCAACGCCAGCGGCGGCACCAGCAAGTCCAGGGTCATCGCCGCCAGGCTGCCGTTGCGCTGCCTGAAGGCGGCCGCCGCGCGTTTAGGGGCGTCTGCCAGCATCAGGCCCAGATGGCCATGCTCCCAGCGGGTGCGCTGGCTGGTGAGGCCTTGCTGGCTGAGCGGGAACTGGCTGGTGACCAGGGCCTCCGGGCAGAACAGTGGCGGCTTGCCCTGCTGACAGAGGTCCAGGCCCAGCTTCACATCCTCGACCAGGTGACCATTGGCCAGGTTGATCAAGGCCAGGTCGTCCCAACCGAAGGCCATGCCTGCGCCCATTAGCTGGCACGGCAGCCCCAAACGCGACCAGCCGCGTGGGCGTACCAGGTTCTTGACCCGCCAGGCGAACTCGGCCACCTGCACTTTCAACCCGGCACCGGCGGGGGCGCGCATCAGGTACAGCGACTGTACCGGCCGACCGGCCTCGCGGTAACGCCGCGCCAGGCAGTCGATGGCCCCTGCCGCGACCAGGCAATCGGCGTCGACCACGATCACCACCTCAGGCGGCTGCTCGGCCAGGTGCCGCACGCCGAAATCCAGGGCGTAGCCTTTGCCGCGCAGCAACGCATCGTGGCGCTCCACCACTTCGGCGCCGGCTTCGCGGGCCAGCTGCGCGGTGTCGTCAGTGCAGTTGTCGGCCACCACCAGCAAGCGGTCGCCTTCGCGCAATTGCGGAACAACGCTCGCCAGCGTGGCACGAATGATCGAAGCCTCGTCATGGGCGGGCACCAACACCGCTAGCCGCGGACGATCGCCGCTACCCAGCGGCCGCACCCGCACCGGCAGGCACGCCATCAGCACCTGCACCAGCAACACCAACACCGGCACCAGGACGATGACCGTCAGCAGGCCCAGCAACCAACCCAATACACTTATCATGCGAATGCCTTGAAGTAGCCGGCCAGCCTGGCCGCCTCGGTGTCGATATCGTGCCGTTGCAACACGCGCTGGTAGGCCGCCTCGCCCATCCGCTGGAGGGCCTCGGCGGGCTGCGCCAGGCAGTCGGCCATGGCGGTGGTCAGCTCGTCCACGGCTCCGGCCGGGAACAGCCAGCCGTTTTCGCCCGGCCGCACCAGTTCGGGGATGCCCGCTACATAGGTGGTCAGCACTGGCCGGCGCAGGGCCATGGCTTCCATGATCACCACCGGCAGGCCCTCGGCGAAACTGGGCAACACCAGCGCGCGGGCGGCGAGGATTTCTTCGCGCACCTGGGCACTGCTGATCCAGCCGGTGATGCGCACGTGTTGCTGTAGGCCATGCCGGGCAATCAAGGCCTCGATCTCCCCGCGCATCTCGCCGTCACCGGCCAGTACCAGCTCGAAAGCGATCGACTCGGCGGCCAGCCTGCGCGCCGCCTCCAGCAGCAGCAGCTGGCCTTTCTGTTCGCACAGGCGCCCTACGCACACCAGCCGCGGCGCCGTGGGCACGGCAACCGGTGGCACCTCATGAAAACCACGCTCCAGGCCGCAATGCACCACCTTGACCTTGGCCCAGTGCTCGTGCGCCACCCAGCGGAACAGCTGACTGCGCCCGTAAGAGCTCACCGCCGCCACAAAAGCCGCACGCCGCACCTTCTCGCCCATATGCAGAAACTGCGGCTTGTCGAACTCTTCCGGCCCGTGCACGGTAAAGCTGTACGCCGGCCCGCCCAGCGCGTTGGCCAGCATCACGACTTCGGTGGAGTTGGTGCCGAAATGGGCGTGCACGTGTTTCGCCTCCCCTGCCTGCAGCCATTGCACTACCTGGCAAGCCTCGGCCAGGTAGACCATGTGGTAAGGCCAGCTGCGGTCGGCTCGCAGGCCCAGGCGCATGGCCAGCCGCAGCGCCCGGAAAAACCGTCCAGGCTGTGCCCGCAGCACCTGCCACGTCGGCGCCAGCAGCCCCTTGAGCCCGCCTTGCAATACATAGCGGGTCTTGTCCCGTTCGCTCACGTCCTCGGCGTCCTGCACCTCGGCGTCCCACCCGCGCAGGGCGATGCGCTGCACCTCTACCCCCTGGCGCTCCAGCGCCAGGATCTCGCGACGGATGAAACTGTGGCTGACTTTCGGGTACTGATTGATGAAGTAAGCAATGCGCATACGAATCCACATCCAAACCCGCTTGATGACCTACCGCCTCAGGCAACCTTCACTTCAGGCTGTCGACTACAGGTGGTCGATCCACTGCTGATGCACTCACGACAAATGCATCCCCCTGTTTTCCTTGTAGTCCAAGGTTGCTCCCGCTGCTTGGCAATGCTGCCTGCAAGCGGTTGAAAAGATCGTCGAGCAACGCCTGGCGGCGGCGATACATCGCCCGTTTCTTCGCCGGAATGTCCGCTTCTGCCCGCTGCGCGGGTGCCAGCGGGATGGCGAAGAAGTCCTCGCGATTCGACGCTGTGGCGGCGTTTTCCTGCCAGATCACGTCGTAGTTGGCCGCCAGGTCCTGGCCTTTGTCGTTGCCAAAATACGGGTGGCGGTGATGCCGGCAGGCATCGCTGACCGCATACAGCTGCGTCACGCCCAACGTCCTGGCCAGGCACTTCAAGGCTTCGAGCAGCAGGCTGCGCGGGCGCAGGCCCTCGAAGTCCTTGGTCAGGTCGCGGTAGATGGCCAGCGAGGTTTCGCTGTCGATGCCTTTGTGAATGCCCTGCACGGCACCGATGAACAGGCACAGCTCACCCTGGCTACGGCACAGGGTGAATGCCAGGGAGGCCACGCGCAGGTCGCCCTGGAACAGGTTCAGCACCAGCTCGCCTTCGCGCTTGAACCAGATCGGCCGGTCAAGCACCAGGCGGCAGCCTGGCGAATGCGCCGCCAGATCGCACAGCGTCAGGCTTTCGTCGCGCCCCAGCAGCAACAGTGCCGGAAACTGCCCGGCCAGCACTTCAAAGTGCGACGCCACCACCTCCAGGCGCTCGGGCGCCTCCCAGCGCTGGCTGATGTAGGGCCATTGCACCACGCCGATGCAGTCCACGCCCAGCCGCTGCAGACCTTGCCGTCCCAGGGCCACCGTCATGCGCCGGCTGAACGCCTCAAGCTCAGGCCATTGCCTGGCAATCTGCAGCGTCAGCTTGTACTTGTTGTTCAACGCCCGCAACGAGTAGCCCGGTTGCAAGGTGAACACGCTTTTCACGAGGGTGCCGAGCATCATGGGTTTCTCTCACTTGTACTCGATCAACGCCGATTTGCCGGCCGCAAAGCGGTGGCGCAAGAATTTCAGCTGGCCGAGCATTTCCGGGAACTTGCCCAACACCAGAAACACCGCCTGCAGCCAGTTCTCGCGCGCCGACTTGCCACCACGGCGGGCCAGGCGTACTGCCTGTAGCGGGTAGATCAACAGCAACAGCAGGCCCCAGCTGCCCAGCAGCAGGCAGGCCAGGACGATGGCCAGCGGTATGCCCAGGCCCCACAACCAGGCCCGGCGTGACTCGCGCAGCCAGTGCCGCTCTGGCGGCCGGCCATGCAGGTAAGCCCCCTCGGCATAGGCATGTCCAGCGCGCAGGCTACGCCGCCACCACTGGCTGAAACGGGTCATGGCGGCGTCGTGCAGGGTCATTTCGGCGGCCAGGCGCCAGACCTTCCACCCTTTGGCCCGCAAGCGCACGCACAGTTCTGGCTCTTCGCCGGCGATCAGGTCGGGGCGAAAACCGCCGACCGCGGCAAATGCGTCCGCGCGCATCAGTGCATCGCCGCCGCAGGCCTTGGCCTCACCGATGGGGGTGTCCCACTCCAGGTCGCACAGCAGGTTGTACACCGAGCGCTGCGGGAAGCGCTCACGCCGGCGGCCACACACCACCGCCACGTCGGGGTGGTCATGCAGAAACGCCTGCGCCGTGGCCAGCCAGCCTGCATCCACCTCGCAATCGCCATCGACGAACTGCACCAGCTGTATCGAAGGCGATAGCTGCCGCAAGGCGACGAAGCCTTCGTTGCGTGCGCGCGCAGCGGTGAACGGGCGGCGCATGTCCAGCGCCATTACCTCCACCCCCAGGCTGCGCGCCAGCGGCAGCGAGCCGTCGGTGGAGCCCGAGTCGACATACATGACCCGGTCCGCACCCTGCGCCAGCGAACCCAGGCAGCGCGCCAGGCGCTGGCCTTCGTTGCGGCCGATAACCACCACCCCGATCCCTGTCGCCATGGGTGTCACTCCACCGCTGCCGTGGCGGCCGGTTGCCGCGCCTTGATGGTGGCCGGCACCCCCACTGCAAGCGAGTTGTCCGGCACATCCACCAGCACCACGGCATTGGCGCCGATGATCACGTTGTTGCCGATGCGGATGCTGCCCAGCACCTTGGCTCCGGTACCGATATCGACATTGTTGCCGAATACCGGGGCAATCGGTTCGTCGACATTTTTCAAACCCACCACCACGCCGTTGCGGATGCGGCAGTCATCGCCAAAGCGGGCATAGCCACTGACGACGATGCCGCCAAAATGGTCGATGACAAAGTTGCGCCCGATCTCTACCTCGCAGGGCAGCTCGATACCGGTGATGATCTGCACGAACTTGAACAGCACCTTGTAGATGAACGAGCACAGCTTGCGCAGCAGTGCCGGGCGAACGTGGTAGCGCCAGCGGCCGAAGCGATATACCAGCAGTACCCAGAAACCCTGGGCGCCCCAGTCGCCGCCATGGGCGCGCAAATCGGCACGGATATTCTCGAACATGGCTCTACCTACCTTGTCGGTTGGCTGGCGTAGCGGGTCTTGAGCAGCAGTGACCAGGTCGCCCGGCAATGCCGCCAGCAGGCCTGGATCGCGCCCCATCCGCGTCGTTTCAACAGCGCCTTGAGTGCCAGCACCAGGTCCCCCAGGGTGACGAGCAGCATGTGCAGGGCCAGGCCCGCCACGCCATGATGCTTGCGGAAGTACAGCAACTCGCTTTCGATCTGGTATGACGAAATCTGCCGGCTGGCCGCCTCCAGCTCGGCCACCGACTTGGAGCTTTCACCGCCGATGTGCACCACCGTGGTATGCGGGTAGAACACCACCTTCCAGCCCGCCTCCTTGACCCGCTTGCAATGGTCGACCTCCTCGTAATAAAGGAAGTAGCGCGGGTCGAACAGGCCGACCTGGTCGAGCACTTCGCGGCGCACCAGGTAGAAACAGCCAGGCAGCCAGTCGCATTCGCGCACCGAGGCATGGTCCCAGTTCATTTCGTCGACCATTTTCAAGCCGGGGAAAAAGCGCCCCAGCCCGGTTCGCCCGACAAACACGTTGAGGGGGGTCGGGAAGTAGCGGCAGCTGGGCTGCAAGTCGCCATCGCGGCCCTCCAGGCGCACGCCCAGCACGCCACACTCCGGGTGGGCATCCATGTAGTCGACGGTTTTCTGCAGGGAGTCGGCGGCGACGAATGCATCGGTGTTCAGCAGCAAGGCGTACTTGCCTTGCAAGTGCGCCAGCAACTGGTTGTTGGCGCGGCCAAAACCGATGTTCTGCTTGTTGCTCAGCAACAGCGCTTGCGGGCACACCTCGGCCAGGCGCTGCACCGAGTCGTCGGCCGAGGCGTTGTCCACCACCAGGTAGCTGGCCAGCCGTTCGCTGTCGGCCTGGCGCAGCGCATCGAACATGGGCTGCAACAACCCGGCGGTGTTGAAGTTGACCACCATCACATCCACAGGCTTAGCCATTATTGCTGTCCCCGAAGAAATACTGGCGCCGTTGCGCCCTGAGCATCGGTTCCACCTCCGGGTCGTAAGCACCCTTGCGTTGCTTGACGATGTCGATCCACGGGTAGGCTTCGCAGCGTGCCTCCACCCGCTGGATCAACGCCTCGGTGGTGCAGATGAAGGTGGCCGGATTGCCGCCATAGACAGTCCCGGGCGGTACGTCCTTGGTAACCACCGCGCCAGCCGCCACGATCGACTCCGGCCCGATGGTCACGCGGGGCATGACGATGGCACCGTGGCCGATGAAGCAGTTGTCCTTGATGTCGATGAAACCGACCGAGTCCAGGTGCTTGCCGAAGCGGTGTTCGATCAGCAATACCACGCCGTCATGACCGATCAAGGTACAGTCGGACAACCCCACGCTGTTACCGATGCGTACCAGCGACGGGTCGGTGATGTTGCACCCCTGGTTGACAAAGAAGTTGCTGCCCACCGAGTGGAAACCGCCCCAGCGGGCCAGGTAGGCGCCCCACTCCAGGCCTGTTGGGTTGAAGAACCTCTTGTAGAACGAGGTTCCCCGCCCGGTTGCGTGGACATAACGCGTCACGGCACTACGTATCCATCCCTTCATACTGCCTGGCCTCGCAATCATTGCAATCTGGACTGTCCCTGAGGCGCTTCGGGGCTCGTTCTTCTAGGTACTGACCGCCGCGCACTCAACCCATGTACAACATGCTTCACGCTGCGGCGCCGCTGGCCGCTCTCATCTTGGCATCGAGGTGGTCGGCCAGCCGCACGGCAAACTGCAACAACGGCATGGTCGGGTTGGAGGCGCCGCCCTTGGCAAAGATACTGCTGCCGGCGACGTACAGGTTTTCGGTACCGAACACCTTGCAGTTGGCATCGACAACGCCGTACTGCGGCGAGGCGGCCATGCGCGTGGTGCCCATGTGGTGGGCATGTGGCGCCATTTTCAGCGGTATCGAGGTGTCATAGACGAAGTCGTTGAGCTTGACGAAGCCCAGGTCCATTTCGGCAAACTGCTGGGCCAGTTCGCTGCCGATGCATTTGATGGTATGCCGGTCATCAGCGCTCAGGGCCCAATTGACATTGACCTTGGCCACACCCAGCGCGTCCTTCTCGTCCAGCAGCGAAATGCGGCTTTGCAAGTTGGGAAACTGCTCGATCATGGTGCTGATCACGCCGTCACCGGGGCAGCTGAACTTGGCGACGAACTCGACCTTGCTGGAAATACCCATGTCGCAGGCCAGGTTCTCCAGAAAATGCTTGACCTCGGCCGTGCGCCCATAGGTTTGCACGTCGGCCAGCAATACGGCCGTGACATTGCCTTTACCGGCCTTGTACTCGTCGACGAAGGCATCGGTGGTGTAGTACTGGCGGGGCTCCGGGTCCTGCCCTGACTTGAGGATGAAAGTGCCCAGCTCGATGTTCAGGTGTTCCATGAAACACCCACCGACCAGCCCCTTCTTGCTCACCACGCCTGCCGCCAGCAGTGACTGGCTGTTCAGCAACTGCCGGGCATTCTCGATGGCGCCGGTGGCCAGGATGAAGTTGCTTGCCACCAGGCGCTGACGGTTGTGCTGGTAGTCGGACAACACCACCGCAGCCAGGCGGCCGGAAGCCGTGTCGAACTCCAGGTCGACACAGTTGCAGTTGATGAACACGTCCAGGCCCTTGGTCTGTTCAAGGGCCGTGGCGTATTTCTGCGCGAAACGCGTAGGCGGGCTGAGCAGGAAGCGATCAGGCTCGAAATCGCCGCCGTTGAGCCCGGTATTCATTGCATGGAATTCCGCCCCGCTGGGCAGGTCGACGATCTCCATGGCCGCTGGCAGGTAGCCTTCAATCTCCGAATAGGGGATCGGCCAGCCAGGCAGCTCGCCAGGCGGGGCGAGGGTGAAGTCGGAGGGGGTGAATGGCCGGCAACGGCCGGCCCAGTGGTTGGAGGTGCCACCCAGGTAACGCAGGCGGGTTTCCTCGGCATACAGTTCCAGGCCCGTGGATTCACAGGCATACAAGCCTTGCGACTGCAGCGCGTGCTCGCGCCCCCCGCCTTCGGCGAGCAGCACGCTCCAGCCAGCGGCGGCCAGGCGCAGGCCCAGCGTGATGCCGGCAGGCCCGGCACCGACGATGCAGAAATCGTAGCTGTCGCGCAGCGTCTTTTGCTGCTGATAGTCATTGATCATGCTTGCGCGTTCCGGAAGTAACGGGACGGCAGGACCCAGCCGTTGATCACCACAAAACCGGGCTTTTCAGCGGATTTGCCAACGACCGCCGACGAAGCGCCAAACACCGCGCCACCCACGCCCAGCAATACACAACTCTGAAGAAAGCCCCGACGACCCAACTGCGCAGTACAAAACGTAAGCTTCCCCATGATCCCGTGACCTGTACCATTGAAAGTTTTACCCTGCAAGCTGCGTCACAGCCAGTTGAAGAAGGCTGTCAGCAGCGCCCCGCACAGCGCCCCGACCGGTAGCATAGGCAGCACCACCAGCTCACGTTTGAGGCTGAATATATCCAGTTTGCAATTCACATACACGACCAGCACCAGCGTCGGCACGGTATGCAGGGCAACCCCCCAGATCGCCCACTCCACACCGCCCAGCGCCAGCAGCAGCGGTAGCAGCCCCCACAGTGAGACCAGGCGGATGATGTTGTCCATGGCCTGGTACTTGGTCAGGCCCAAGGCAATCCATACCTGATGTGCCAATGTATAGCGCAATGTGAGGAACGAGAGTGAAAGAATTGCTAGCATAGGGCCAGCTTCCTGGTAGCGCTCGTCGTACATCCAGCCGATCAGCAACGGGCTGGCGGTCAAAAAACCGCCACAGATGAACAACACCAGCAGGTCGACCAGCAGGCGGAAGCGGTGATACAGCGCCTTCAGGCGTGCCTTGTCATCGGCCCGCGCCGCTTCGCTGAACGCGGGCAGTGCCACAGCGCCGACCACTTTCATCAGCGCGGTCTGCACCGCGCCCAGAATCAGCACGGCAATCGAATACACGCCCAGTTGCGCCGCCGACATACTGGCGCCAAACAGGATCCGGTCGCCGTACATGGCCAGCACACCCACCATCGACGACAGCAGGATCCAGCGGCCGAACACGATCAGCTCGGTCAGCGCCGTGCGGTCCCAGCGCAAGTGGTTGCCGGGGCCTTCCAGGGCGGTATGCCCCAGTACGGTCCAGGCCACGGCCGATACCAGGCCGGCGATAACGAGCGCCCAGATCGAGTGGGTCAGCAAGCCCATTACCAGCATCACCACCAGACCGGCGACCTGCGAGGCCAGGTCCACCAGCACCACGCGCTTCTGTTGGAAAGTTCTGACAGCGACATCTATCTTGGTGGACTGGAAACCCCAGATGAGCGCCGACAGCCCGGTCACTGCCAGCACCATCGGCAGCACCGGCGCGGCATAGGTGGAGTCGGCCGGCCACAGTTCGGCCACCTGGGCCAGCCACGCGCCAAAGGCCAGCAGCAGGGTCAGGCCAAACAACAGGAAGCCGCGGATGATCTGCACGGTCCAGGCGGTATTGAGGAAGTCCGGGTCATCACCCCGGTGGCTCTGGATGATGTTCTGCCGCAGCCCGACGTCCGACAGCAGGTGAAGGAGTACCGAAACCGTGGTGGCAATAACCATTACCCCGAACATTTCCGGTAGCAGCAAGCGCGCCATGATCAGGTTACCGCCCAGGCGCATCACCTGCGACGCGACCTGCGAGAGCAGGTTCCAGGACCCGGCTCGCAGAGCCCGGTCGCGCAGGCTCGCGGCAGCTGTCACATCAATCGACGGCATGACTTCAATCTCTGACTGATTGGCTAAAAGTCACTATAGTTTCAATTAGCCACGATGCTAGCCGTTGCCCACCGAGGGAAAGGTGTACATAGCCGATGCCTGAACATTTTCGTGCGTTGATCGTCATTCTGTTTCTGGCAAGCGTGGTGTTCGTGCTGTCGCGCCGCCCTGCCACCGACCTGATCCCGCTGGGCGACTACAAGCGCCGGCGCAACCTGTGGTTCCTGCTGACTGTGCTGGCCTTCGTGTCGCACAGCTTCTGGCTGTACCTGGCCGCCGGCGGCGTGATCCTGTTCATCGCCGGGCGCCGTGAACATAACCCCATGGCGCTGTTCTACATGTTGCTGTTCCTGATTCCGCCGGCATCGGTGCAAGTGCCCGGGTTTGGCGTGGTCAATTACCTGGTCGACCTCAACCACATTCGCCTGCTGACCCTGTGCGTGCTGCTGCCGGCGGCACTGGCCTTGCGCCAGCAAGGCGACACCCTGCGCTTCGGTCGTACCTGGCCCGACAGATTGCTGGCCGCCGGGCTGGTGCTGATGAGCGTGCTGTACCTGCGCGAGACTACCCTGACCGACACCTTGCGCCAGGCGCTGTACCTGTACGTCGACGTGTTCCTGCCGTATTACGTCGCCAGCCGGGGCCTGCGCCAGGTCAGCGACTTCAAGGACACCCTGCTGGCGTTCGTCCTGGCGTCCTTCGTGCTGGCCCTGATCGCCGTGGCCGAGTACGTGCGTCACTGGTTGCTGTACAGCGCCCTGGTCGACGCCATGGGCGTGCCATGGAGCATGTCCGGTTACCTGAGCCGGGGCGGCTCGCTGCGCGCCAGTGCCACCACCGGGCAAGCCATTGCGCTGGGCTATGTGATGAGCGTGGCGATTGGCTTGTTCCTGTTCGTGCAGGGCTATGTGCAACGGCCGCTGCATCGCGCCATGGGCGCCCTGCTGCTGGCCGCCGGCCTGTTCGCGCCGCTGTCGCGCGGCCCCTGGATCGGCGCGGTGGTGATCGTGGTGGTGTTCATCGCCCTTGGCAAAGGGGCGGTCAGGCGCCTGGCGCTGCTGGGTGGAGCCGGCATGCTGGCCCTGCCCCTGCTGACCGTGGTGCCAGGCGGTGAAAAGGTGCTGGACCTGCTGCCCTACATCGGCAACATCGAAAAAGAGAACATCACCTACCGCGAGCGCTTGATGGACAACTCCTGGATCGTCATCCAACGCAACCCGTTGTTCGGCTCGTTCGATTTCCGTAACACCCCGGAAATGCAATCGATGATCCAGGGCGAAGGCATCATCGACATCGTCAACACCTACATCAACCTGGCACTGCGCGTCGGGCTGGTCGGGCTAAGCCTGTTCGTGGCGTTTTTCGCCGTGGTGCTGTTCGGCATCCGCAAGGCCATGCTCAGCTTTGCCGACAAGGACGATGAGCGACGACAGCTTGGCCGGGTGCTGTTGGCAACGCTCATCGGCATTCTGATGATCATCTTCACCGTCAGCAGCATCACCTTCATCCCGGTCGTGTACTGGTCGATCGCCGGGCTGGGCGTGGCCTATATCCAGATGGTGCGCAGGCTGCACAGCAGCCAGGCCATCGAACTGGCCGACCCCGGCCTCAACCCAGGTAATCTCCATGACCGTGCTTGATCTACGTCACCTGCTGCGCTTGTCGGCGTTGGCCGGCCTGGCCCTGTTGCCTTTGGCAGGCTGGGCGTCGGCCTGGCAGGTCAGTGTCGATGAGCAGAATGGCCTGCCCACGGTGACCCGTGGTGGTGGGCCGGTGATGCAGGCCAAGTTCGACTTCTGGGCCGCCAACTGGAGCTGGACCGGCTTCTACACGACATTCAAGGTCAATGGCCCCTACCACTACACACTGCAGGGCAAGAACAAGGAGCTGGACTTCGACCTGGCAGCCGACATCCGCAAGGAGCAGCCGCAAACCCTGAGCTGGGCCTTCGACCTCGACGCCCACAGCCGTCAGAGCGGGGTGATTGGCGGCGGCATGGTGTTCCAGTTCGACCCGGCGCAGATCGCCGCAGGCATGGGCGCCCCGCAGCTGCTGCCGGGTAATCGTGGCTGGTCATGGGGCCAGGTTGACCAGGGCCGACGCATCGAAATGCGCTTCGACCCGCCACTGGCCAAGGTGTATTTCGAACGCGGCAACCCTTCCGAGTTGCGCGCTTTTTTGTACGACAACCCGATCAACGCCGGGCGCAAGCAGATCAAAGCGGTGCTGAACGTGACCGGCGACATCGACCTGGGGCCGACCCCAACCGAACGCTTTGGCCTGGCCGACCCCGCCAGCTGGCCCGATGACCAGCTGGACTGGCGCACCTCGCCGGTGGATCTGTCGTTCCTCAATGCGGCAGAAAAGCCCGCCGGCAAACGCGGCTTCGTCAAGGCGGTCGGTGAACAGCTGATGTTCGACGACAACACATCAGTGCGCTTCTGGGGCACCAACATGTCCGCCTACGCGCTGTTCAAAAGCCCCGACGAAGAAATCCGCCAACAGGCCAGGCGCCTGTCGGCACTGGGCTTCAACCTGGTGCGCCTGCACCACCACGATTCGCCGTGGGTCAGCCCCAACGTGTTTGGCGACGGTACGCTGGTGCGTGATACCCAGCAGCTCAGCGCCGAGTCGCTGCGCAAGCTCGATCTGTGGATCAAGGCACTCAAGGATGAGGGCATCTACATCTGGCTGGACATGCACGTGCAGCGTGCGTTTACCGCCGACGACAATATTGAAGACTTCAATGAGCTGCCCGAGAAGGAAGGTCGCGTCGACCTGAAGGGTTACGCCTACGTGAACGACAGTATCCAGAAAGCGATGAAACGGTTCGCCGAGCAGTACCTGACCCATGTGAATGAATACACCGGCCTGGCTTACAAGGACGACCCGGCCATCGCCGCCGTGCTGATCACCAACGAGAACGACATCACCCAACACTACGGCAACGCCCTGATGCCGAACAAGGATGTACCGCAGCACAGCAAACGCTACATGAAAGCGGCCGAAGCCTTCGCCAGGCAGTACGACCTCCCCGTCGACCAGACCTGGCGGGCCTGGGAGCATGGCCCGTCGAAGCTGTTCCTCAATGAACTGGAGCAGCGCTTCAGCACCGACATGATCGCGCACTTGCGCGGCCTTGGGGTCAAGGTGCCGATCGCCACCACCAGCACCTGGGGCGGCAATGGGCTGAGCGCACTGCCTGCCCTGACGGTGGGCGATGTGATCGACGCCCACAGCTACGGTGCCATTGGCCAGCTGGAGAAAAACCCGCTGACCAGCGACGGCATGATCGACTGGATCGCTGCCGCCCAGGTGGTCGGCAAGCCACTGACCGTGACCGAGTGGAACGCCGAGCCATTCCCGCTGCCTGATCGCCACTCACTGCCGCTGTACGTGGCCGGCACTGCCAGCCACCAGGGCTGGGACGCGATGATGCAGTACGCCTACAGCCAGCAAGGCTTCAACCCAGGTTGGCGCACCGCAGACAACTGGCACGCGTACAACGATCCGGCCATGCTCGCCACCCTGCCCGCTGCCGCCCTGCTTTATCGGCGCGGCGACGTGAAGCCGGCAACCACCCACTACGTGTTCGCGCCCACGCCTGCCACCCTGTACGACCAGGAAATCACCCCGCGCAATTCGCCACTGTTGCGCACCGCCATGGAGAAAGGCCGGCTGCAGATTGCCTTGCCGCAGACCCCACAACTGCCCTGGCTGAAGCCCGCCGCCCTCCCCGCTGACGCGCAGGTGCTGCACGACCCGCAGCAATCGCTGCTGGCCGCCGATGCCAGCGAGTCGGTGACCGACACCGGCGAACTGAAGCGCAACTGGCAACAAGGCATCTACACCATCGACACACCGCTGACCCAGGCCGCCAGCGGCTGGCTGGGTGGCCGCTCGATCAGCCTGGGCGCGCTTGAGGTGCAAACGCAGACACCCTACGCCAGCGTGGTGCTGCAAAGCCTGGACGGCAAACCCCTGGGCCAGTCGCGCGAGTTGCTGCTGTCACTCGGCACCCGTGCCATGCCCAAGGCCGATGACAAGACACCGTTCAACGTAGAACCGCTGCAAGGCAGCCTGACAATCAAGGCGCCTGCAGGCCTGAAACTGTTCGCCCGCGATGCACAGGCGCAACTGAAGGCCCTGCCGGCAGCCTACAAGGATGGGCATTACACCGTCACTTTCGATGGCAACTACATGTCCAACTGGCTGTTCTTGAAATAGAGCATATGGCCATCTACGCTCAGGTCACCGGTAGCTGATCATCCCACCTGCACGTTTCAGGGACGGTTCACTGCGTCTGTACAACACAGCAGAACACAGGAGGTGCGGATGAAGTTTCTGGTAGTGGGTGGCGCGGGCTACATTGGCTCGCACATGGTCAAGCACCTGCTGGGCAGCGGCCATGAGGTGGTGGTGGCGGACCTGGTATCACCCGGCCCGGGCATCCAGTGGGCCAAACTCGACATTGCCGACGAACCCGCACTGGATGTGCTGTTTGGCGTCTGCCGCTTCGACGCCGTGTTTCACTTTGCCTCGTTCATCCAGGTGGGCGAGTCGGTGAGCGCGCCAGGCAAGTACTACCAGAACAACGTGGCGGCCACCCTCTCTCTGTTGCAGGCCATGGTCAATGCCGGCATCAGGCATCTGGTGTTTTCTTCGAGTGCCGCCGTTTACGGCAACCCGCAGTATGTCCCCATCGACGAAGCGCACGCCAAGGGGCCGATCAACCCTTACGGGCTGAGCAAATGGATGGTCGAGCAGATCCTCGAGGACTTCGACCGGGCCTATGGCCTGAAGTCGGTTTGCCTGCGCTACTTCAATGCAGCGGGTGCCGACCCGGAAGGCCAGCTCGGGGAGCGTCACGATCCGGAGACCCACCTGATCCCGCTTATACTGCAGGCCGCATCAGGCCGCCGCGAGGCGGTGACGGTGTTCGGCCGCGACTACGACACCGCAGATGGCACCTGCATACGCGACTACGTGCATGTGGCTGACCTTGCCGCGGCGCATGCGCTGGCGGTGGATTACCTGCTGGCGGGCGGTGAACGGGCCGCGTTCAACCTGGGCAATGGCCTGGGGTTCTCGGTGCAGCAGGTGATCGATACCGCCCGGTCGGTGACTGGCCGGCAGATCAATACCCTCGACGCGCCGCGTCGCGCCGGCGACCCGCCGCGGTTGGTGGCAGATGCGAG
>NZ_JABMCN010000060.1 GCF_013179515.1 Pseudomonas sp. CM27 | reverse complement strand
CGTCGGCCAGGTGCACGCTGTCACCGGTGAAACGGTACACACCGCTGTTGGCATCGATACCGACTGCCGAAAGGAACAGGCCGATCAAGGCGGCGATGAAGGTCTTCAGCGGCTTGTCACCCGCCATGCCGCCCAGGGCGACGATGGCGAAAACCATCAGCACGAAGTATTCCGCCGGCCCGAAGGCGATTGCCCATTTCGCCAGCAGCGGGGCGAACAGCACCATGCCGCAGGTGGCAATGAAGGCGCCGATGAACGAACTCCATGCCGACAACGACAGGGCCACGCCCGCCAGGCCCTTGCGCGCCATCGGGTAGCCGTCCAGGGTGGTCATCACGGTCGAGGCTTCGCCCGGGATGTTCAGCAGGATCGAGCTGATACGCCCGCCGTACTCGCAACCCAGGTACACCGCCGCCAGCAGGATCAGCGCCGACTCCGGCGGCAGGCCCAGGGCGAAGGCGATGGGGATCAGCAGAGCCACGCCGTTGATCGGACCCAGGCCCGGCAGCAGGCCGACCACGGTGCCGATAAGGGTGCCGGACAGGGCCGTGACCAGGTTGTAGGGGGACAGGGCGACGCCGAAGCCCTGGCCCAGGTAGCTCAAGGTATCCATGTGTCAGTTCTCCAGTACGCTCAGCAGGCCAAGGGGCAGGGGCACGTCCATCACGCGGTCGAACAGCCAGTAGAGGAACACGCTCATGCCGACCACCACGATGGCGCTGTGCAGCCAGCGACCGCCGTACAGGCGGGCCATTGGCAGACCGACGAGGATGGCGCTGAGGATAAAGCCCAGGGGTTCGAAGGTGGCGGCAAAGACCAGCAGCAGGCCGACGCAGGCGGCGATCTTGATCAGGGTGTGGCGGTCCAGCTCGGGCTCATCGTCCTTGCGCACGATGGGCGTAGGGCGGAACGCCAGGTACAGCAAACCCAGGCCCATCAGGCCCAGCATCAACAGTGGGTAGGCGCGCGGGCCTACCGGTTCATAGGAAAACGCCGCCTGGTAGGGCCAGGCCATCACGGCCAGGACGGCGCACACCGCCAGCAGGGCCAGGGCGAAGATGCGTTGCAGGATCATCAAGGAATCCTCTTGTTGTTCGGCAAGACGCAGATCCTTTGTAGGAGCGGCCCTGTGTCGCGAAAGGGCTGCGAAGCGGCCCCACGATTCCAGCAGCGGTGCACAAATCGCTGGGGCTGCTTTGCAGCCCTTTCGCGACACAAGGCCGCTCCTACAAAGAGCGGGTGTCGTTGGAGGCTTACTGGACCAGGCCGAATTCCTTGGCCAGTGCCTTGTAGTCAGCCACTTGCTTCTTCACATAGCCGTCCAGCTCTTCACCGGTCATGGCGAACGGGAACAGTTCGCGCTGGTCACGCAGCTTGGCGAAGTCTTCCGAGGCCAGCATCTTGTCGAACGAGGCCTTCCACCAGGCGTAGTCCTCGTCGCTCACCTTTGGCCCCAGGTAGAAGCCGCGCACCACCGGCCAGACGATGTCGTAGCCCTGCTCCTTGGCGGTAGGGATGTCCTTCATTTCCGGCTCGTCCAGGCGTTTTTCCGAGAACACCGCCAGGATGCGCATGTTGCCGCTCTGGATATGCGGCATGGAGTCGGAGATGTCCGTCGAACCGACCTGGATGTGCCCACCCAGCAGTGCCGTGGCGATCTCGCCGCCGCCTTCCAGGGCCACGTAGCGCAGGTCACGCGGGTTGATGCCGGCGGCCTTGGCGATCAGCGCGGTCTGCATCCAGTCCTGGCTGCCGACGGTGCCGCCGGAGCCGATCACGACCTTGCTCGGGTCTTTCTTCAGCGCCGCGACCAGGTCATCGAGGGTTTTGTAGGGCGAGTCGCTTTTCACCGCGATGGCGCCGTAGCTGGTGCCGACCGCAGCCAGCCATTTGACTGCGTTCTCGTCAAAGCGGCCGAACTTGCCCTGGGCCAGGTTCAGCAACGAGCCGCTGGACCAGGCCACCAGGGTGCCGGCATCGCCCGGGCGCTGGGCAACCACGGCGTTGTACGCCACGGCGCCGACACCGCCGGGCATGTAGGTGACGCGCATCGGCTTGCTGAGGATCTTTTCCTGCACCAAGGCGCTTTGCACCAGCTTGCAGGTCAGGTCGAAGCCACCGCCCGGCGAGGCCGGGGCGATGCATTCGGGGCGTTTCGGTTCGGCAGCGAGGGCGTTGCCGGCCAGCAGCAGGCAGCCGGTAGCGAGGACAAGGCGGCGCAGTGAAAAGGTCATCGTCGATCTCCGTGAGCGTTGTTGTTATCGGGTTATCGCTATTGGCTTACCACAGCGCCACGCTGTAGCTCACCAGCAGCCGCACTTCGTCGGCATCCCGGGCGAAGTTGGAGCGGAAGGTGGCGTTGCGCAGGCGCACGGCGACGTTTTTCAGCGCGCCGCTTTGTACCACGTACTTCAGTTCGGTATTGCGCTCCCACTCCTTGCCTTCACCACCGGCGGCGCGGCTGACGTTGTCGCCGCTGATGTAGCGGGTCATGAAGGTCAGGCCAGGTACGCCGAGCGCGGCAAAGTTGTAGTCGTAGCGCGCCTGCCAGGAACGCTCGTCGGCACCGGCAAAGTCGTTGATCTGGACGAAGTTGACCAGATACGGGTCGGCGCCATCGACATACGGGAAGGCGCTGTCGCCGGACAACTGCTGCCAGGCACCGCTGACCTTGTGTCCGCCCAGGCTGTAGCTGAGCATGCCGTTGACCGTGGTGTTGTCGATGTTGCCGGCCTTGGCGGCGCCGGCGTCGTCACTGACTGCCAGGCGCAGGTCGGCGCCGAAGGTACCCGGGCCCCACGGCTGGGTCGCGACCATGCCGATGAAGTGCTGGCGGTAGATATCGTCGAGCTGGGCGAAGTGGTAGCTGCCGGTGATGCGGTCGGTGAACTGGTAGTCCAGGCCACCCAGGGCCAGGTTGTCGGCGCTGAACGAGCCACCAAAGCGGCCGTTCTTGTTGTTCAGGGCCAGGTCTTCCCAGTTGGTGTCGTTGCGGTCCTTGGCCTTGTCCAGGCGGCCACCGGTGAACGTCAGGCCCTTGATCTCCTTCGAGGTAAGCAGGCCGCCTTCGAAGGTTTGCGGCAGGATCCGCCCATCGTTGGGCTGCAGGGTCGGCAGTTCGGGGATCAGGGTGCCGATCTTCAGTTCGGTCTGCGAGATCTTGACCTTGCCGGTCAGCCCGAGTTTGGAGTACTCGTCGGCAGCCTTGCCATTATCGTGGGCCGGCAGCAGGCCGCTGTCGGTGCGGTCGGGGCTGGAGTCGAGCTTGATGCCGAGCATGCCCAGCGCATCCAGGCCAAAGCCTACGGTGCCATCGGTGTAGCCGGACTCGAAGTTGAGGATGAAACCCTGGGCCCACTCGTCGCGCTTGGATTGTTGCGCGCTGGTGCCGTCGCGGAAGTCGCGGTTGAAGTACATGTTTCGGGTTTCGAAGGTGGCTGTGCTGTCTTCGAAGAAGGCGGCCTGGCTCATCGGGGCAACACCGGCAAGCGCAAGGGCGCTGGCGATGGCAGAGGGGCGTGCGGCAAAGGAACGGGTAGGCGCGAACGCCTGCGGCTGCGATGACAGCATCGATGATGACTCCGTTTATTGTTCTTATTCGTTGCACCTTGCTGGTGCTTTTTTCGGCGCGAGGAGCGACCGTGGTGCGATGCTAGGCAACGAACCTTTCGCTAACCTTTCAATGAGAAAGGTTTGTTACCAGGGGCTTCACAGGCCTGAGTACAGCGGTACACTCCGCGCCACCGCCCCACCCGAGCAGGGAGAAACCGATGCGTGTGCTGCTGGTCGAAGACCATCTGCAACTGGCCGAAAGCGTGGCCCAGGCCCTGAAGAGCCACGGCCTGACCGTGGATGTGCTGCATGACGGCGTGGCTGCCGACCTGGCCTTGGCCAGTGAGGAATATGCGGTGGTCGTGCTGGATGTCGGCTTGCCGCGCATGGATGGCTTCGAGGTGCTGGCGCGCCTGCGTGGCCGCGGCAAGACCGTGCCGGTGCTGATGCTGACCGCGCGCAGCGACGTCAAGGACCGGGTGCATGGCTTGAACCTGGGGGCCGACGACTACCTGGCCAAGCCGTTCGAGCTGACCGAGCTGGAGGCCCGGGTGAAGGCCCTGCTGCGCCGCAGCGTGCTCGGTGGTGAGCGCCAGCAACGCTGTGGGCCGCTGGTGTACGACCTCGACACACGGCGTTTCTCGCTCGGTGACGACAACCTGACCCTGACCTCGCGCGAACAGAGCGTGCTGGAAGCGCTGATCGCCCGGCCGGGCCGCGTGATGAGCAAGGAGCAACTGGCCGCCCAGGTGTTCGGCCTGGACGAAGAGGCCAGCCCCGACGCCATCGAAATCTACATCCACCGCCTGCGCAAGAAGCTGGACGGCCACCCGGTGGCCATTGTCACCTTCCGCGGCCTGGGCTACCTGCTCGAGCATCGCGATGCGTGACAACGGTAGCCTGCGCGGGCGCTTGCTGGGCAATCTGGCCCTGTTGCTGGTGGTGCTGATGCTGGCCAGCGGCCTGAGCGCGTACTGGAACGGCCGAGAGGCCGCCGACACCGCCTACGACCGCACACTGCTGGCGTCGGCGCGGACCATCGCCGCCGGTCTGTCGCAACGCGATGGCTCGCTGAGTGCGGACGTGCCCTACGTGGCCCTGGATACCTTCGCCTATGACAGCGCCGGGCGGATCTACTATCAGGTGCTGGATATCAAGCAGCGGCTGATTTCCGGCTACGAGAACCTGCCTGCACCACCTGCGGGCACCCCCCGCACCGACGACTACCCGGCGCTGGCGCGGTTCTACAACGCCACCTACCTGGGCCAGGACGTGCGCGTGGTCAGCCTGCTGAAGGCGGTCAGCGAGCCGAACATGAACGGCATGGCGGAAATTCGCGTTGCCGAAACAGAGGAAGCGCGGGTGCGCATGGCTCGCGGGCTGATGGCCGATACCCTGTTGCGCCTGGGGATGCTGGCACTGGGTGCACTGGTGATGGTGTGGTTTGCCGTGAGTGCAGCGCTGCGGCCGCTGGAGCGCCTGCGCACAGCGGTGGAAGAGCGCCAGCCGGACGACCTGCGGGCCCTGCCGGTGGTACAGGTGCAGCGCGAGCTGGGTCCGCTGGTACGGGCCTTGAACCACTTTACCGAGCGCTTGCGCGGCCAGTTCGAGCGCCAGGCGCAGTTCATCGCCGACGCCGCACATGAGCTGCGTACACCACTGGCGGCGCTGAAGGCACGGGTCGAGTTGGGCCTGCGCTCTTCCGAGCCGCAGGAGTGGCGGCAGACCCTGGAATCTGCGGCCCAGGGTACCGATCGCCTGACCCACCTGGCCAACCAGCTGCTGTCGCTGGCGCGGGTCGAGAACGGTGCTCGAGCGATTGCCGAGGGCGGCGCGCAGCGCCTGGACTTGAGCCAGCTGGCCCGTGAGCTGGGCATGGCCATGGCGCCGCTGGCCCACAAGCGCGGGGTCGCGCTGGCGCTCGAGGCCGAGGCGCCGGTATGGCTGAAGGGGGAGCCGACGCTGCTCAACGAACTGCTGAGCAACCTGGTGGACAATGCCCTGGCGCATACACCGGCGGGCGGCAATGTGATTCTGCGGGTATTGGCGCCGGCGGTGCTGGAGGTCGAGGACGATGGGCCGGGGATTCCCGAGGCCGAGCGCGAACGGGTGTTCGAACGTTTCTATCGGCGTAGCGCGCAGGGTAGCGGGCTTGGCTTGGCGATTGTTGGCGAAATCTGCCGGGCGCATCTGGCGCAGGTGAGCCTGCATGATGGAGCCAATGGTGGGTTGCGGGTGCGGGTGAGCTTTATTGCCGACTGATGGGTTTGCCTGTGCTGGCCTCTTCGCGGGTGAACCGGATTGCCGCGAAGAGGCCAGCACAGGCTTACACCACTCAGCGCAACATGCTTCGCGCCTCCAGCAGCTCATCCACCTCCAGCTCGGTGCCGAACGGCAACCCCAGGTGGCGGTACGCCGGCAGCGCTGCCAGCGGCCGGTTGCGGCCGCGCTGGCTGATGCAGCGGGCGATCTGCACGATGTCGATGTAATCGACCTTGTCGGTCTGCCGGTCCAGGTCCTGGATCTGGCTTGGCAGGCTCACCAACTGCTCGGGAAACTCCCACGCCTTGAGGATCTTGTCGCCCAGCACCGGCTGAATCTGCTCGATCACATAGTGCAGGCACACCGGGTCCGACAACAGTTCGTTGTGCTCTTCGGCATAGATCAGCACCGGCAGGGCGCCAATCTGGTTGACCAGCCCGCCAAGGGTGGCCTGGTCGGGTTTGAGCTGGGTGAAGCGACGGCAGACTTCATAGCTGATACCGGCAACTTCCAGGCTGTTTGCCCAGATATCGCGCAGTTTATGCTCAACCGCCGGCGCCCGTGCGTGGAAAATCTGTTCGATTACCAGGCCGATGGCCAGGTTGCAGCTGTAATTGATCCCCAGCCGCGTGATAGCGGTATGCAGGTCGGTGACCTCGACCGCGGCGCGCAGCAATGGGCTGTTGACTACCTTGATCAGGCGCGCTGAAAGGGCCGCATCGCGACCGATTACCTTGCTCAGGGCCGCTACGCTGATCTCGCTGTCTTCCGCTGCCTCGCGGATGCTCAAGGCAACCTCGGGCAGTGTCGGCAGGACCAGGTCATCCTTTTCGATGGCATCAAGCAATTGTGCTTGAACCATCTCGGCCAGCTTGTTCATGGGCTTGTCTACCGCAGTGGTGGTGCGGCCCCGCCGCAGGGGCGGGGCAGGCTGGTCAGCGCAGGATTTCCTGGTCGCGGTCCAGTTCGTAGGGCAGGGTCAGCACCTGCAGGCGCGGGCCTTCCAGGCTGCCCAGGTGAAGATTGTCGTCGGCCACCGCATCGGCGCTGAGCACCGCGAGCAGTTCGCAGCCCGCGCCATTATTGGCAGCCAGCACCACCTCACCGACCGACGAGCCATGGGTAGGCGAGAATATCTCGGCACCCGGGGCGGGGGCAGCCTGCTGGTCCAGTGCCAGGCGGTACTGGCGGCGTTTGAGCTTGCCCAGGTACTGCATGCGCGCGACGATTTCCTGGCCGGTGTAGCAGCCCTTCTTGAAGCTGACACCGTCAACTGCCTGCAGGTTGATCATCTGCGGGATGAACAGCTCGCGGGTTGGCCCCATGACCTGGCCGATACCGGCGCGGATCTGCCCCAGCAACCAGTCGTCGAGGGTGCCTTCGGGAAGGGCGCCGGCCAGTGCCTGGCGCACCCTGGCGGCGCTGTCTGCAGGTACCCACAGTTCCACGCGGCCCGCCGACACTGCGATGGCGATCAGGCCGTCATGGCGCGCGGTGCTGCCGGCGTCTGCGGGCACATCGAGCCCCAGCGACTGCAGTGCAGTGTCGCCACCCTGCAGGCCGAAGCGTGCCCAGGCGGCACTTTCATCGGTCAGCGTGGCCTTGGAGAACACGGCGTACTTTTTCAGGTCAGCCAATTGCGCGTCTAGCAGCTCGCTGGCCATGGCCAGCAGGTAGCCGTTGCCTTCTGGCAGGATGCGGAAGCTTGACTGCATGCGCCCCTTGACCATGCAGCGGGCGCCGAGGCTGGCGTATTCAGGGCTGAGATAGTTGATGTTGCAGGTCAGCTGGCCTTGCAGGAACTTGCCTGCATCGGAGCCGCGGACGGCGAGGATGCCCTCGTGGGACAGGGGGCAGAAGAAAGCGGAATCGGCCATGGGTCATCGCGGTGGCTAAAGACTGGCGGCCATCATAGAACGCCGGTAACAAAATAGGTAGGTGACTAGACCAACGCCCGGTGCCGCTTCGCTCGCCTGGCTGTATACTGGCCGGCCATTCGAGGAGGGCCCCATGGTCGAACAAACTGAACTCAACCGGCTTTTCTGGCACAGCCGCCGCGGCATGCTGGAGCTGGACGTGCTGCTGGTGCCTTTCACCCAGGAAGTGTACGCCACCCTCAACGAGACTGACCGCGAGCTGTATGTGCGCCTGTTGAGCTGTGAGGATCAGGACATGTTCGGCTGGTTCATGGAGCGTACCGAGTCCGAAGACCCGGAGCTGCAGCGCATGGTCCGCATCATTCTGGACCGTGTCCAGCCCAAGTGAGTGCTTCGAGTGCCGCTGGCAGGGCTCGCGCCTGCTGCTGGCGGCCTACCTGACCTGTCAGGTGCTGGCATGGCTTGCCGTGTGTGCGAGCCCGCTGCCTGGGTGGCTGGCCGTTTCTGTGCTCGCCGCCTGCATTGCCCACGCTGGCTGCGCCATTCCCCGACGAATTCTGTTGACCCATGAACATGCCGTTGTCGGCCTGCGCCGTGATATGCGCGGCTGGCAGGTGTTCAGCCGCGCGCGTGGCTGGCAGCCGGTGCGGTTGTGTCGCGACAGCGTGGCGCTACCGGGGTTGGTGGTGTTGCGTTTTGTGCGGCCCGGGCGGTGTGTGGGGGAGAGCCAGTGTGTGCTGCGCGATGCGCTGAGGCCGGATGAGCATCGGCGATTGCGGGTGCGGTTGAAGTTCAGTCGGCGACGTTGGGCTGATGTGGGGGCGGGTCAGGGCTGACAGGTGTTCACCATGGCATTTTCGGCGCCTGTGAAATCGAGCGCCGCCCGCGCGGCACTCGATTTCACAGGCGCTGGAGATGGCAAGGCGGGCAACTGCCGGTCTCAACCCGCACGCTAGCCCAGTCCCCCTCTCACAAAGGACTCAGCACCGTATCCCTCGCCTCATCCAGCATTCCCGGGTAATCCAGGGTGTAATGCAACCCCCGGCTTTCCTTGCGCTGCATCGCCGACAAAATCATCAGCTCGGCCACCTGCGCCAGATTACGCAGCTCGATCAGGTCCCGGCTGACCTTGTAATTGCTGTAGAACTCGTCGATTTCGTCCAGCAGCAGGCGAATGCGGTGCTGGGCCCGCTGCAGGCGCTTGCTGGTGCGCACGATGCCGACATAGTCCCACATGAATCGCCGCAATTCGTCCCAGTTGTGCGCAATGATCACGTCTTCGTCCGAGTCTGTAACCTGGCTGGCGTCCCACCCAGGCAAGGCCTGGGGCATCGCCACTTGCTCCAGGTTCGCCTGGATGTCCGCAGCCGCCGCGCGGCCATACACGAAGCATTCCAGCAACGAGTTGCTGGCCATGCGGTTGGCGCCGTGCAGGCCGGTAAAGCTGGTCTCGCCGATGGCGTACAGGCCTGGTACGTCGGTATGCCCGCGGTCATCGACCATAACCCCGCCACAGGTGTAGTGCGCGGCTGGCACCACCGGGATCGGCTGGCGGGTGATGTCGATGCCAAAGCCCAGGCAGCGTTCGTACACGGTTGGGAAGTGGCTCTTGATGAAGTCGGCGGGCTTGTGGGTGATGTCCAGGTACACGCAGTCCACGCCCAGGCGCTTCATCTCGTGGTCGATGGCACGCGCCACGATGTCGCGCGGGGCCAGTTCCTCGCGCGGATCGAAACGTGGCATGAAGCGCTCGCCATTGGGCAGGCGCAGCAGGGCACCCTCGCCGCGCAGGGCTTCGGTAACCAGGAAGCTCTTGGCTTGCGGGTGGTACAGGCACGTCGGGTGGAACTGGTTGAATTCCAGGTTCGCCACCCGGCACCCCGCGCGCCAGGCCATGGCAATGCCGTCGCCGCAGGCGCCATCGGGGTTGCTGGTGTACAGGTAGACTTTGGCCGCACCGCCCGTGGCCAGTACCGTGAAGCGTGCGCCGAAGGTATCTACCTCACCGGTATTGCGGTCGAGCACATAGGCGCCCAGGCAGCGCTCGCCGGGCAGGCCCAGGCGGCGCTCGGTGATCAGGTCGACCGCCACACGCTGCTCCAGCAACTGGATATTCGGGCGCAGGCGGGCCTGGGCCAGCAGCGTGGTGAAAATTGCTGCACCGGTGGCGTCGGCAGCGTGAATGATGCGCCGGTGGCTATGGCCGCCTTCGCGGGTCAGGTGGAACTCGAAGCCGCCGTCGTCGACGCTGTTGTGCTCGTCGCGGGTAAAGGGCACGCCTTGCTCGATCAGCCACTGGATGGCCTCGCGGCTGTGCTCGACGGTAAAACGTACCGCATCTTCATGGCACAGGCCGCCGCCAGCATTGAGGGTATCCTCGACATGCGACTGTACGGTATCGGTATTGTCCAGCACCGCTGCAACACCGCCCTGGGCCCAGAAGGTCGAGCCGTTGGCCAGGTCGCCCTTGCTGAGCACGGCGACGCGCAGGTGGCTGGGGAGGTTCAGTGCCAGGCTGAGACCGGCGGCACCGCTGCCGATCACCAGGACATCATGTTGGAATTGTTGGCTCATGTCGGGACACTAGTAATCTTCGGGAGGGGCACGGCACAATAGTCACGCGCCGATGGCAATGTGAAACTATCGTTAAACTTGGCCGGGTAGCCTTTATAGCAGCCCCGGGTGGCCAATTTCCATGCCGCCCGCCAGTTCGCGACAACCTTTGCGGGAACTTTCCGGTATGCCCGGAAATCCTATGAAGGCTGCCCGCACGCCACAGTTTGCCGCGGCGACGCAGGGTGGCAGGCCTTTTCCGGGCTGTACCTGCGTATTCGAAACCTGATTATCGACGTAGCCGGCCGTGCCCGCGCCGCGTCTTCCGTGCAAGCCGACCAAGGGCTGCAGGAAACTTGCTTGGAGGGGAGAACTTTTGCGCAAAGCCCGAGTCTATGGTTGCAAGCCTGAACGATGGCTGATGCAGCGCTCCTTCGAGTTCACCGAGGAGTGTTCATGCTAACCCAGGAAGAGGATCAGCAGCTTGTCGAGCGCGTGCAGCGCGGTGACAGGCGAGCGTTCGATCTGTTGGTGCTGAAGTATCAGCACAAGATTCTCGGGTTGATCGTGCGGTTCGTTCACGATACCCACGAGGCCCAGGATGTAGCACAGGAAGCCTTCATCAAGGCCTACCGTGCGCTTGGCAACTTCCGCGGCGACAGTGCGTTTTATACGTGGCTGTACCGCATCGCCATCAACACGGCGAAGAACTACCTGGTGTCCCGTGGAAGACGGCCGCCAGACAGCGATGTGAGCTCCGAGGATGCGGAGTTTTATGACGGCGATCATGGTCTCAAGGATCTCGAATCCCCAGAGCGCTCGTTGTTGCGGGATGAAATCGAAGGCACTGTCCATCGCACCATCCAGCAACTGCCTGAAGACCTGCGCACGGCGTTGACCCTGCGCGAGTTCGACGGACTGAGTTACGAAGACATTGCGAGTGTCATGCAATGTCCGGTGGGTACCGTGCGCTCTCGAATCTTCCGCGCTCGGGAGGCCATAGATAAAGCCCTGCAGCCGTTGTTGCAGGAAACCTGAGACAGCGGCGACAGCCAAGAGAGGAACCGCCATGAGTCGTGAAGCTTTGCAGGAATCGCTGTCCGCGGTGATGGATAACGAAGCGGACGAACTGGAACTGCGTCGGGTGCTGAGCGCCGTCGACAATGCCGAAACCCGTGCCACCTGGTCGCGTTACCAGGTTGCCCGTGCAGCCATGCACAAGGAGCTGCTGCTGCCGAACCTGGATATCGCCTCGGCGGTGTCTGCGGCGCTGGCTGACGAAGCCGTGCCGGCCAAGGTCAACAAAGGCCCGTGGCGCAGCATTGGCCGCCTGGCGGTTGCTGCCTCGGTCACCGTGGCCGTGCTGGCCGGTGTACGTATGTACAACCAGGACGAAATCACCGGCGCCGAGCTGGCTGCCCAGCAACCTGCCCAGCAGGGTCTGAGCGTGCCGCAAGCCCAGGGCCCGGCCGTTCTGGCAGGCTATAGTGAAAGCAGTGAGCAACCGACCGGGCCAATGGCCAACGGCGTGTTGCAGAACCAGGCCGGATGGGATCAGCGTCTGCCAGGCTATCTGCGCCAGCACGCCCAGGAATCTGCGCTCAAGGGCACTGAAACCGCCTTGCCGTATGCCCGCGCTGCCAGCCTGGAAAACCGTTAAGTAAGGAGGATCATGCGCGCGCTACCTCTCCTGTCGCTGCTGATTGGCAGCTGCATGGTGGTGCCAGCATTGGCGGCCAACTCTTCGCCCCAGGCGAATGAGTGGCTGAACAAGCTGGCACAGGCCGAGCAAAAACAGAGCTATCAAGGCTCTTTTGTCTACGAACGCAACGGCAGTTTTTCTTCCCACGATATCTGGCACAAAGTCGTGGACGGCAAGGTCAGCGAGCGGCTATTGCAGCTCGATGGCGCCGCCCAGGAAATCGTGCGCGTGGACGGAAAGGTAGAGTGTGTCAGCGGGGACTTGGTCAGCGGTGTGACAACGCCGCCGGACAATGCCTCGCGTGTGCTTGATCCGCTGAAACTGATGGGTTGGTACGACTTGAGCGTGGCGGGCAAGTCACGGGTCGCCGGGCGCGACGCCGTGATCGTGACGCTCACCCCCCGTGACCAGCACCGCTATGCTTTCGAATTGCATCTGGACCGTTTAACCGGTTTGCCGCTGCGCTCGTTGATGCTCAACGACAAAGGGCAGTTGCTGGAGCGCTTCCAGATGACCCGCCTCGATACCAGTCAGTCGCCCAGCGACAATGACCTGCGCCCCAGCGCTGCCTGCAAGCCGGTGCAGCAGGTTGCGGCCGCTGGCAACGACAGCGTCGCCGGCTGGCGCTCGGACTGGCTGCCGCCCGGGTTCGAGCTGGTCAACAGTTCGGTGCGCCCCGATCCGAAACGCGGGAGCACCGTCAGCAGCCTCATGTACGACGATGGCCTGGCGCGTTTCTCGGTATTCCTCGAATCGGTCAAGGATGATGGCGGCACCGACATGCGCACCCAGCTGGGCCCGACTTCAGCGGTTTCGCGTCGCCTGAACACGCCCAAGGGCAAGGTGATGGTGACCGTGGTCGGCGAAATCCCATTGGGTACGGCAGAACGCGTCGCACTGTCGATGCGCCCCCAGGATGCCCAGGCGCGCCAGTGATGGCGCGCTTTTCGCAATTTTGCCAAGGTGGGCGGACATACGGCTGAAATGAAATTAAAGCATTGTCATTTGCAATCCATCGGCAAATTTTCTATAGGTCAGGCTTTCAGGAGCCTGGCCTTTCCTGCGTTGTGCAGGGGCCTTTCTAAACTACCGCTCGTTGTGACGGGAGTCGTATGTCAACACCACGCTTGAAATCCTACCTATCGATGTTCGCCGCCGTGCTGATGCTCGGCCAGGTGCTCACCGCCCAGGCCGAGGAAGCCCTGCCGGACTTCACCACCCTGGTCGAGCAAGCCTCGCCGGCGGTGGTCAACATCAGTACCAAGCAGAAGCTCCCGGACCGGCGCATGGCCGCCGGGCAGATGCCGGACCTGGAAGGCCTGCCGCCGATGTTCCGCGAGTTCTTCGAGCGCAACATGCCGCAGCAGCCACGCTCCCCGCGCGGTGATCGCCAGCGTGAGGCGATGTCGCTGGGGTCGGGCTTCATCATTTCCAGCGACGGTTATGTGCTCACCAACAACCACGTGGTGGCCGATGCTGACGAGATCATCGTCCGCCTGTCGGACCGCAGTGAGCTGCAGGCCAAGCTGATCGGCACCGACCCGCGTACCGATGTGGCCCTGCTGAAGGTCGAAGGCAAGAACCTGCCGATCGTCAAGCTGGGCGATTCCGAGAAGCTCAAGGTTGGCGAGTGGGTACTGGCCATCGGCTCGCCGTTCGGCTTTGACCACTCGGTGACCAAAGGTATCGTCAGCGCCAAGGGCCGCACCCTGCCCAACGACACCTATGTACCGTTCATCCAGACCGACGTGGCCATCAACCCGGGTAACTCCGGCGGCCCGTTGTTCAACATGAAGGGCGAAGTGGTGGGTATCAACTCGCAGATCTTCACCCGTTCCGGCGGCTTCATGGGCCTGTCGTTCGCCATCCCGATCGACGTGGCGATCGATGTGTCCAACCAGCTGAAGAAAGACGGCAAGGTCAGCCGTGGCTGGCTGGGCGTGGTCATCCAAGAGGTCAACAAGGACCTGGCCGAGTCGTTCGGCCTCGACAAACCGGCGGGTGCGCTGGTGGCGCAGGTACTGGAAAACGGTCCGGCAGCCAAGGGCGGCCTGCAGGTGGGTGACGTGATCCTGAGCATGAACGGCCAACCGATCGTGATGTCGGCAGATTTGCCGCACCTGGTGGGCAGCCTGAAGGATGGCGAGAAAGCCAGGCTCGAAATCATCCGCAACGGCAAGCGCCAGAACCTGGATGTGGCCGTGGGTGCCATGCCGGATGACGATGCCGATATCGGCACCGGTGCCGAAGGCAGCGCCGAGCGCAGCAGCAATCGCCTGGGTGTATCGGTGGCCGACCTGTCCGCCGAGCAGAAGAAATCCCTGGAGCTCAAAGGTGGCGTGGTCATCAAGGAAGTCCAGGATGGCCCGGCAGCGCTGATCGGCCTGCGCCCGGGTGACGTCATCAGCCATCTGAACAACCAGGCCATCGGTTCGGCCAAGGAGTTCACCGAAATCGCCAAGGACCTGCCGAAGAACCGCTCGGTGTCGATGCGGGTGCTGCGCCAGGGGCGTGCCAGCTTCATCACCTTCAAGCTCGCCGAGTAAGCGCGTTCGCAGGGTACAAGGGCAGCTTCGGCTGCCCTTTTTCATGAACGTTCACAATTGCAGGGGCGAATCCTGTGTACAGTCGGACAGAGGAACCTCCCCTATCCCTGCTGTTTAAGGTACAATTCCCGGCTATTTTTCGGCGGGCGTCCGGCTCGCAGCCTTTTCGAGTGTTGACCCGTGAGTGATTTGAGTCATATCCGCAATTTCTCCATCATCGCCCACATCGACCATGGCAAGTCGACGCTGGCCGACCGTTTCATCCAGATGTGCGGTGGCCTGTCGGCGCGCGAAATGGAAGCCCAGGTGCTCGATTCCATGGACCTGGAGCGTGAGCGCGGGATCACCATCAAGGCCCACAGCGTCACGCTGCACTACAAGGCGCAGGACGGCAAGACCTACCAGCTGAACTTCATCGATACCCCAGGCCACGTCGACTTCACCTATGAAGTTTCGCGCTCGCTGGCGGCCTGTGAAGGCGCACTGCTGGTCGTCGATGCCGGCCAGGGTGTCGAGGCGCAATCGGTCGCCAACTGCTACACCGCCATCGAGCAGGGCCTCGAGGTCATGCCGGTGCTGAACAAGATGGACCTGCCGCAGGCAGATCCGGACCGCGTCAAGGACGAGATCGAGAAGATCATCGGCATCGACGCCACCGACGCCGTGGCCTGCAGTGCCAAGAGCGGCATGGGCGTGGACGAGGTGCTCGAGCGCCTGGTGCACACCATCCCTGCGCCGGTAGGCGAAATTGACGCGCCGCTGCAGGCGCTGATCATCGACTCCTGGTTCGACAACTACCTGGGCGTGGTCTCGCTGGTGCGTGTGCGCCAGGGCCGGGTCAAGAAAGGCGACAAGATCCTGGTCAAGTCCACCGGCAAGGTGCACCTGGTCGACAGCGTCGGCGTATTCACCCCGAAGCATACCCAGACGGCTGACCTGAAAGCCGGTGAAGTGGGCTTCATCATCGCCAGCATCAAGGACATTCACGGTGCCCCGGTGGGTGACACCCTGACCTTGTCCTCGACCCCGGAGGTCGAAGTACTGGCAGGCTTCAAGAAGATCCAGCCACAGGTCTACGCCGGCCTGTTCCCGGTCAGCTCCGACGACTTCGAAGACTTCCGCGATGCCCTGCAGAAGCTGACCCTGAACGACTCGTCGCTGCAGTACATGCCGGAAAGCTCCGATGCACTGGGCTTCGGCTTCCGTTGCGGCTTCCTCGGCATGCTGCACATGGAAATCATCCAGGAGCGCCTGGAGCGCGAATACGACCTGGACCTGATCACCACCGCACCTAGCGTGATCTACGAGCTCGAGCTGAAAACCGGCGAAACCATCATCGTCGACAACCCGTCGAAGCTGCCTGACGTCTCGGCGGTCACCGATTTCCGCGAACCGATCGTCACCGCGACCATCCTGGTGCCGCAGGAGCACCTGGGCAACGTGATCACCCTGTGCATCGAGAAGCGTGGCGTGCAGCGCGACATGCAGTTCCTCGGCAGCCAGGTGCAGGTGCGTTACGACATGCCGATGAACGAAGTGGTGCTGGACTTCTTCGATCGTCTCAAGTCCACCAGCCGCGGCTATGCTTCGCTGGACTATCATTTCGATCGCTATCAGTCGGCCAACCTGGTCAAGCTGGACGTGTTGATCAACGGCGACAAGGTAGACGCCCTGGCGTTGATCGTGCACCGCGACAACGCGGCCTACAAAGGCCGTGCGTTGACCGAGAAGATGAAGGAGCTGATCCCTCGGCAGATGTTCGATGTGGCGATCCAGGCAGCCATTGGCGGCCAGATCATTGCGCGGACAACCGTCAAGGCGCTCAGAAAGAACGTACTGGCCAAGTGCTACGGTGGTGACGTCAGCCGTAAGAAGAAACTGCTGGAGAAGCAGAAGGCCGGTAAGAAACGCATGAAACAGGTGGGCAACGTGGAAATTCCACAAGAAGCCTTCCTCGCCGTGCTCAGGTTGGATAGCTAGGTCCTATGTCGCTAAATTTCCCGCTGTTGCTGGTCATCGCCGTCTTCGTCTGCGGTTTGCTGGGCTTGATCGACCTGCTGTTCCTGGCCCCGCGCCGGCGTGCGGCAATCGCCAACTATCAGGGCAGCGTCAGCCAGCCCGAGATGGCGGTGGTCGAACGCCTGAACAAGGAACCGTTGCTGGTCGAGTACGGCAAGTCGTTCTTCCCGGTGCTGTTCATCGTGCTGGTGTTGCGTTCGTTCCTGGTCGAACCGTTCCAGATCCCTTCCGGGTCGATGAAACCGACCCTGGAAGTGGGCGACTTCATCCTGGTGAACAAGTTCTCGTACGGCATTCGCCTGCCGGTGGTGGACAAGAAGGTCATCGAGGTGGGTGACCCGCAGCGCGGTGATGTGATGGTGTTCCGCTACCCGAGCGACCCGAACGTCAATTACATCAAGCGTGTGGTCGGCCTGCCGGGCGACCAGATCCGCTATACCAACGACAAGCGGCTGTTCGTCAACGGCCAGCCGATTGCCGAGCAACTGGTGGGTACCGAACCGGGCACCTTGGGCAGCGCCGAGCTGTACAAGGAAAAGCTCGGCGAGGCCGAACACCTGATCCGCAAGGAAATGAGCCGTTATCGCATGCCGCCGGACCAGCAATGGACCGTACCGGCCGGCCATTACTTCATGATGGGCGACAACCGCGACAACTCCAACGACAGCCGCTACTGGGATGATCCGAACATTCCCAAGGAACTGCACGGCATGGTTCCGGACCGGAACATCGTCGGCAAGGCCTTTGCGGTCTGGATGAGCTGGCCAGAGCCCAAGCTCAGCCACCTGCCCAACCTGTCGCGGGTTGGTCTGATCCATTGATACCCTTCGGCGCTGTCCAGCAGACAGCGCCGAATGCATTTCTGACATAGGCTGTGTTCTCAGGGATCGGGAGATTCGCCGTGTTTAGCGGCGTACCACAGCCAAACAGTCTTTCAGGATGTTGATTTGAACAACGCGTTGAACAACCAACGGGTGGCCGCATGACTGCTTCCCTTGCCCGTCTGGAGCGAAAGCTCGGTTACACCTTCAAGAACCAGGACCAGATGCTCCTGGCCCTGACCCATCGCAGCTATGCCGGGCGCAATAACGAGCGCCTGGAGTTTCTCGGTGACGCCATTCTCAACTTCGTCGCCGGCGAAGCGCTGTTCGAGCGCTTCCCGCAGGCCCGTGAAGGCCAGTTGTCGCGCCTGCGAGCGCGGCTGGTCAAGGGCGAGACTCTGGCCCGCCTGGCCCGTGGTTTCGACCTGGGCGAATACCTGCGCCTGGGTTCGGGTGAGCTCAAGAGCGGTGGTTTCCGCCGCGAGTCGATCCTGGCTGATGCCCTGGAGGCGCTGATCGGCGCCATCTATCTGGACGCAGACATGGACACGGCACGCGAACGTGTGCTCGCCTGGTTGGCCGACGAATTCGAAGGCCTGACCCTGGTCGACACCAACAAGGATCCGAAAACCCGCCTGCAGGAATTTCTGCAATCGCGCAGCTGTGAGCTGCCGCGTTATGAGGTAGTGGATATCCAGGGTGAACCGCACTGCCGGACCTTCTTCGTCGAATGCGAAGTGGTGCTGCTGAACAACAAGAGTCGTGGCCAGGGCGTTAGCCGGCGTATTGCCGAGCAAGTTGCCGCCGCGTCTGCACTGATCGCCCTGGGCGTGGAGAATGGCAATGACTGATAACACCCCGACCCGCTGCGGCTACGTAGCCATTGTCGGCCGCCCCAATGTCGGCAAGTCGACCCTGCTCAACCACATCCTCGGCCAGAAGCTGGCGATTACCTCGCGCAAGCCGCAGACCACCCGCCATAACATGCTCGGTATCAAGACCGAGGGTGATGTGCAGGCGATCTACGTCGATACCCCCGGCATGCACAAGGCCAATGACAAGGCCCTGAACCGCTACATGAACCGCACTGCATCGGCTGCCCTGAAGGACGTCGATGTGGTTATTTTCGTGGTCGACCGTACCAAGTGGACCGACGAGGACCAACTGGTGCTGGAGCGTGTGCAGTACGTGACCGGCCCGCTGATCATCGCGGTCAACAAGACCGACCGCATGGAAGAGAAAGCCGAGCTGATTCCGCACCTGCAGTGGCTGCAGGAGCAACTGCCGAATGCCGAGGTGATGCCGATTTCTGCGCAGCAGGGGCACAACCTCGAAGCGCTGGAAGCGCAGATCGCCAAGCACCTGCCGGAGAACGACCACTTTTTCCCCGAAGACCAGATCACCGACCGCAGCAGCCGCTTCCTGGCTGCCGAGCTGGTTCGCGAGAAGATCATGCGTCAGCTCGGTGCAGAGCTGCCGTACCAGATCACCGTGGAAATCGAGGAGTTCAAGCAGCAGGGTCATGTGCTGCATATCCACGCCCTGATCCTGGTCGAGCGCGACGGCCAGAAGAAGATCATCATTGGTGACAAGGGCGAGCGCATCAAGCGCATCGGCTCCGAGGCGCGCAAGGACATGGAAGTGCTGTTCGACTCCAAGGTCATGCTCAACCTCTGGGTCAAGGTCAAAGGCGGCTGGTCCGACGACGAGCGCGCCTTGCGTTCGCTGGGCTACGGCGACCTATAACTCCACCTGACTGCTCAGGTTACTCTGTGGGAGCGGGTTTCCCCGCGAATGCGTCAGTGGATTCACCACCGCATTCGCGGGTAAACCCGCTCCCACAGTTGTTTGTGAATAGTAGAGATCGCACATGGATCAAGTTGTCGGCCAACCGGCCTACGTCCTGCATAGCCGTGCCTACAAGGAAACCAGCGCGCTGGTGGACTTCTTCACCCCGCAGGGCCGCGTACGTGCGGTGCTGCGGCGGGCGCGGGGCAAGGGTGGCAGCCTGGTGCGGTCATTCGTGCCGTTGGAGGTAGAGCTGCGCGGACGCGGCGAGCTGAAGAACGTCGGGCGCATGGACAGCGCCGGTATTGCCGCCTGGCTGAACGGCGATGCACTGTTCAGCGGGTTGTACCTCAACGAGCTGCTGATGCGCCTGTTGCCTGCCGAAGCGCCGTTCCCGGCACTGTTCGAACACTACACCCTGACCCTGCAAGCGTTGGCCGCCGGTCGTCCGCTGGAGCCGCTGCTGCGTTCCTTCGAATGGCGGCTGCTGGACGAACTCGGGTATGCGTTTTCCTTGGCGCATGACGTCAACGACCAGCCGATCGCTGCCGACGGCTTGTATCGCCTGCGTGTAGATGCCGGCCTGGAGCGGATCGAGCTGGTGCAGCCGGGCCTGTTCCGTGGCACTGAGCTGCTGGCCCTGGCTGAAGCCGACTGGGACGCCCCTGGCGCCTTGTTGGCAGCCAAGCGCCTGATGCGCCAGGCATTGGCGGTTCACCTGGGGCCGAAACCGCTGGTCAGCCGGGAACTGTTTCGCAAGCGCTGATCACGACGTATGCTGTGGGGCTCATACCTCAGGAGAGCCTTTCGTGACTCACAGCAACCGCATGCTTCTAGGCGTAAATATCGACCACGTGGCGACCCTGCGCCAAGCCCGGGGCACGCGTTACCCTGATCCGGTCAAGGCCGCCCTGGATGCCGAGGAAGCCGGTGCCGATGGCATCACCGTGCACCTGCGCGAAGACCGCCGGCACATCCAGGAGCGTGACGTGGTGCTGCTCAAGGATGTGCTGCAGACCCGCATGAACTTCGAGATGGGCGTCACCGAAGAGATGATGGTCTTTGCCGAGCAGATCCGTCCGGCGCATATCTGCCTGGTACCCGAGACCCGTCAGGAGCTGACCACCGAAGGTGGGCTGGATGTGGCGGGCCAGGAGGCACGGATCAAGGCAGCAGTAGAACGCCTGGCACGTACCGGTGCCGAAGTGTCGCTGTTCATCGATGCCGACGAGCGGCAGATCGAGGCGTCGCGCCGCGTGGGCGCGCCGGCTATCGAGCTGCATACCGGGCGTTATGCCGATGCGCAAACCCCGAGCGAAGTGGCTGAGGAGCTGAAGCGTGTCGCCGATGGTGTGGCGTTTGGCGTGGGGCAGGGGTTGATCGTCAATGCTGGCCACGGGCTGCATTACCACAACGTCGAGGCGGTGGCGGCAATCAAGGGCATCAATGAACTGAACATCGGGCATGCACTGGTGGCGCATGCACTGTTTGTTGGTTTCAAAGCCGCTGTGGCCGAGATGAAGGCCCTGATCGTCGCGGCTTCGCGCTGACAGGTAGGCTGCCTGTTCGGGCCCATTCGCGGGTAGACCTGCTCCCACATGGCGTTATACAAGCCATGTAGCAGCGGGTTTACCCGCGAATGGGCCCGAACAGGCGGCAGCTTACTCAGCAGGAAACACCAGGGTAAACCGCGTAGGCCCTAAGGTTTCGCTGTTCACTTCGACCCGCCCACCATGCAACTGCATGATCGACTTGACGATCGCCAGCCCCAGCCCTGTGCCTCCCTCCAGCCGCGAGCGCCCCGAACCTACCCGGTAAAACCGCTCGAACAAGCGCGACTGGTGTTCTGCTGCAATACCAGGCCCCTGGTTTTCCACTGATAGCCGAACTTCACACCCCTGGCGTTCGATTCGCAACTCCACAGGCTTGTCCTCAGGGCTGTGCCGAATGGCGTTGCTCAACAGGTTCGACAACGCTCGCTGAAAACTCAGGCGGTCGGCCAGTGCTGTCCCCCAGCCCTGCAAGTGCAACTCGATACCCTTTAGCTCGGCACTGAATGCGAACAACTCGCTGACGCGTGACGCCTCATCGGCGAGCGCCAACGGCTTCAGCGCCACCTGCGCTTGCGGCTGGCTGACCTGGGCAAGAAACAGCATGTCGTTGATGATGCGATTAAGCCGGGTCAGTTCCTCGACGCTGTCCTCCAGCACTTCCCGGTAGTTGGCGTTGTCGCGTTCACGCGCCAGGGTCACCTGGGCCTTGCCCATCAGGTTGCTCAGCGGTGTGCGCAACTCATGGGCGAGGTCGTCGGAGAATTGGGACAACTGACGCACGCCCTGGTCGAGGCGATCGAGCATGATGTTGATGCTGCGCGCCAGCTCCGCCAGTTCCAGCGGCAGGCCGGCGACAGGCAGCCGGTGCTGCAGGTCCTGGGCTGAAACCTGCCCGGCAATGCGCCGGAACCGGCGCAGCGGCTTCAGGCCACGTTGCATCAGCCACCAGGCACCGGCGCCGATCAGCACCAGCAACAGTGGCAGGGCCAGCAGGGTCGAGCGTAGATAGGCCTGGAGCAGGTCCTGGTCGTCGGCGCGGTTGAGCGACATCATGACCCGCACCGGGGTGTCGTCGCGCAGGCGCATCTGGCGGGTGACGGTGAGGATCTGGTTGCCGCTGCTGTCACGCCATTCGTGGAAATTCAGGCGCATGTCGGTGTGCAGGTCGCCGACCCGCGATTCCACGGCAGGGCCCAGACTGAGCAGGTGTGGGTGGCGCCCGTCGAGGGCGAGTACGTTGAGGCTGAGGTTGTCGTGGCCCATCACCAGGTCGAGCAACGGATGGGCACGGCTGCCCAGGTCCTCGCTGCGCAGGTCGACGCGCAGGTTGTGCTCGACCTGCAGCATCTTGCGGGCCAGGTCCTTGCGCGCGCGGCTGTCCAGTTCGTGCTCCAGCGCGAACACCGCCAGGCAGGCCAGCAGCAGCACCAGTGCGGCGCCCATCAGGGTCACGCTCAGTCCCAGGCGAAGCGACAGGCTGGCGTTTTTCAAACGCGTGCCTCGAGCACATAGCCAACGCCACGCAGGGTATGGATCAGCTTGTTGTCGAAGGGGTCGTCGATCTTCGCCCGCAAGCGCCGAATCGACACTTCGACCACATTGGTGTCGCAGTCGAAGTTCATGTCCCACACCAGCGAGATGATCTGCGTCCGGGACAGCACCTCGCCGGTCTGGCGCATCAACAGGTGCAGCAAAGCGAATTCCTTGGCGGTCAGGTCGATACGCTGCCCGGCGCGGTAGGCGCGGTGGCGGCCCGGGTCCAGCTCCAGGTCGGCAACACGCAGGGTGCCGGGCTGCATTTGCTGGTCGTTGCGGCGCAACAGGCTGCGGATGCGTGCCAGCAGCTCCGGGAATTCGAAGGGCTTGAGCAGGTAATCGTCGGCACCCAGGTCCAGGCCTTTGACCCGGTCGGCCAGGCGGCCGTGGGCAGTGAGCATCATGATGCGCGTGGTCGATTCGGCGCGCAGGCGCTGGAGCACGGTCCAGCCATCGAGCTCGGGCAGGTTGACGTCGAGGATGACCAGGTCGTAAGGCTGTTGACGGGCCAAGTGCAAGCCGTCGGTGCCGGTGTGGGCGCAGTCGACCACGTAGCCGTTCTCGCGCAGGCCCTGTTGCAGGTAATCGGCGGTACGCAGTTCGTCCTCGATGATCAGTAGGCGCATGAGGGGGCTCGGGATGATGAAGAGAGGGGATTTTCCACCCTGTAGTGACATCAGGGTCAAGGCCCGGGATGTTACGGCATGAGTAAGGGCCTGCGGTGCAGATAACGGATTTGTAATCCTGGCGTTATCTGGCTGTCTGTTCGGCCCGAACAGGCAACGCATGGCCACATTGCAGGACTGTAATCCCGGCCTCACCTTGCCGTTAGCTAACCCTCGCTAGGATGGCCCCATCTGATCGGTTATCACGAGGCGACCACGATGAACCTGACCAAATACTTGCTGTTGGCCACCCTTGCCCTGGGCAGCGCCAGTGTCTACGCCGAGGGCGGTGGGGAGCGCTCCAGAGAGTTCTGGCAAGCCTTCCGCGAAGACCAGCAGCGCCTGTACGGCGACAGGCAACAGGCCGTTGCCGAGCGTGAGCGCAAGGCGCAGGAGAAGGCCCGCGAGGTGGCCAGGGACTGAAGTAACAGCACCTGCGTCGCGACAGCTCCTCGCCGCAGGTGTGTTCAGGCGCCCAACCGGGCGCCTTTTTTATTTGCGCGCCAGGAGGGTGGCGCGGCGCGGTGCCGGCAGGCCTTCGATGGTCTTGCTGTGGTCGTTCGGGTCGAGGAAGTCGCCCAGCGACTGGTAGCGCATCCACTCGGTGCTACGCTGCTCCTCGACGCTGGTCACGCTCACGTCGACGCAACGCACATCGCTGAAGCCGGCACGCCGCAGCCAGCGTTCCAGCGCCGGTACCGACGGCAGGTACCAGACATTGCGCATCTGCGCGTAACGGTCCTCTGGCACCAGCACTTGCTGCTCATCGCCCTCGACCACCAGGGTTTCCAGCACCAGCTCGCCACCTTTGACCAGGCAGTCCTTGAGCGCCAGCAGGTGCTCGATCGGCGAGCGGCGATGGTAGAACACGCCCATGGAAAACACCGTGTCGAACCCTTCCAGGTTGGCGGGCAGCTCTTCCAGGGCGAAGGGTAGATGCCAGGCTGGCAGGTCCGGCAGGTACTGCTGCACGGCCTGGAACTGGCAGAAGAACAGCCAGTTGGGGTCGACCCCGACTACCATGTCGGCGCCGGCACCGAGCATGCGCCACTGGTAGTAGCCGTTGCCACAGCCGACATCGAGCACACGTTTGCCCTTGAGGTCCAGGTGCGGGGCGATGCGTGACCATTTCCAGTCCGAACGCCATTCGGTGTCCACGTGCACGCCAAACAGGTCGAACGGCCCTTTGCGCCATGGCGACAGGCCCATCAGTGCCTGGTGCATCCGGGCCCGGGTGGCGTCGTCGCAGTCGCAGTCCAGGCGCAGCCCGTTGACCAGGTCGATTTCGCTCGGTTGCAGGGCGGGCAGGGCATCGAGCGCACCGCGCCAGCGGTCGAGGTCGCCGTGGCCCTTCTCCAGCTTGGCTTCCAGTTGCGCTTGCAGGCCTTGCGACCAGGAAGCCAGGGGCGTACCCGCCAGGCGGCGGACGAGGGGGGACAGATCGATCATGGCAGGGCTATCAACGAGGCAAAGTTAAGGCATTGGAACCAGGGCACCACTTTCGAGAAGCCGGCGGCGTGCAGGCGTTCCTTGTGGGCTTCCAGCGTGTCGGGCTTCATCACGTTTTCGATGGCACTGCGTTTCTGGGCAATTTCCAGTTCGCTGTAGCCATTGGCCCGTTTGAAGTCCAGGTGCAGTTCGTTAAGCAGGTCCTGCTCGTCATCATCGGCGAAGCGCAGTTTTTCCGAGAGGATCAGCGAGCCTCCGGGCAACAGCGCCTGGCGGATGCGGCCAAGCAGCTGCAGGCGCTGTTCGGGGGCGATGAACTGCAGGGTGAAGTTCATCGCCACCACCGAAGCGGGCTCGAAGGGCAGGGCGAGGATATCGGCATCCAGTACCTGAACTGGCAGCAGCTCCTGGAACATCGAATCCTGGGCAACCAGGTACTGCCGGCAACGCTCGACCATGGCCGCCGAGTTGTCGACCGCGATCACCCGGCAGCCGTCGGCGCGCACATGCCGGCGCAGCGATTGGGTGACGGCACCCAATGACGCGCCCAGGTCGTACAGCGCGGTGTTCGGCTGGGCGAAGCGCGCAGCCAGCACCCCGAGGTTTTCGACGATGGTCGGGTAACCGGGCACCGAACGCTTGATCATGTCCGGGAACACGCGCACCACGTCCTCGTTGAAGACAAAATCGGGCACCTGCTCCAGAGGCTGGGCGAAGAGGCGGTCGGGTTGTTTGCTCACGGTGAATCCAGGCGGCTGGCGATATGCAGGGTGCGCATTCTAGCCAAACTGTCGCCAGGATGCATGGTTGGCTGACCGGCGCTGCCCGTTCAGTTGACGCGCACCACGCAATCGAAGGTTTGCACCGGTGCTACGTCTCGGGCCCAGGGTTGCTGATAGACCAGCAACAAGTGGCCCTCGCCCGCGGTGCTGGCCTGGTAGCGCCAGGTGGAAACACCCGAGCTGCCTACCACGCCTACCTCATCGGGGGCGCTGTACACCTCCGGGCCGAGGCTGCGCAAAATGTTCGAAGCCGGGTTTTCGATGCGCCAGCGGTAGCCGGTGGACGGGTTGCTGGGCAAGGTGAGCGTCAGTGCCTGGCCAACCTGCAGGCGGATGGGGCATTCGCTTTCGGCGTCCAGCTCGATCGGGTTGGTGGGCTGTTGGGCACAGGCAGAAAGCAGGGTAAAACTCAGGGGAACGAGCAGACGAGGGACGGTCATGTTGGCTCCGGAGGCTGGGAATGGCCTGAGGATAGCCGATGCGGGTGAGGTTTTGTGTTGCCGGTGCCGGCCTCTTCGCGGTCAAGCCCGCGAAGAGGCCGGTACGGGTCAGAACAGCACTTTCGCCACGTCGGCGAAGCGCTTGGCGAAATGTACCGTCAGGCCGTCGCGCAGGTAGTCGGGCAGCTCCTCATAGTCGCCGCGGTTAGGCTCCGGCAAAATCCGCCCGAAGCTCCTCTGCCCCCCGGCCCCACTTACCTT
>NZ_JABMCN010000006.1 GCF_013179515.1 Pseudomonas sp. CM27 | reverse complement strand
CCGACTTCATCAGTTCCGTGACCGACGAGGTCATGGAGGAGATTGGCGCGTGGCAACAGCGGCCTCTGGAGCCGATGTATCCGGTCATTTTCTTTGATGCTCTGCGGGTCAAAATTCGCGAAGAAGGCTTGGTTCGCAATAAAGCGATCTACTTGGCACTGGGCGTTTTGCCAGATGGAACGCGCGATATTCTTGGCATCTGGATTGAGAACACCGAAGGTGCGAAGTTCTGGATGAAGGTGTTCAATGACCTCAGGACGCGCGGCGTCGAGGATGTGCTGATTGCCGTAACCGACGGCCTCAAAGGCATGCCGGAAGCGCTCAGTGCAGTATTTCCGGAGACGACACTGCAGACCTGCATCGTCCACCTGATCCGCAACAGCCTCGCTTATGCGGCCTGGGACAAGCGTCGAGCCTTGGCCAAGGCTCTCAAACCGATCTATCAGGCCATCAACGCCCAGGCGGCTGAACAGGCACTGGATGAGTTTGAAAGCGGGCCTTGGGGCACGCAATATCCAACAGTGGTGACTGCCTGGCGACGGGCGTGGGATCGAGTGATTCCGTTCTTTGCTTTCCCACCGGCCATCCGGAAGGTGATCTACACCACCAATGCCATCGAGAGTATCAACGCTCAGCTACGCAAGATCATCAAAACCCGCGGTCACTTCCCGAACGACGACGCGGCGACCAAACTGATCTGGCTGGGGCTGCGCAACATCACAGCGAACTGGGGGGCAGCGGCGCATGACTGGAAAAGTGCGATGAATCAATTTGCGATTCTGTACGGAGATCGGTTCATCAGGCCAACCTGGTGAAATCAAGGCCTGCCGGGCGGCAGGCCATTACCGGCCCGCACACAAAAAACCTGACACTCCCGGCGCTACAAATGCAGCGGCAGGCACCTGTCAGCCCTGATGCGATCCCTGCTGGCCCAACCTGCCACCAATAACCTCAAGACTCTCCAAACATGGCAATAAAGTTGGCCAGCGCTGGCGATGCATTCTGCCCGCTCCATTTCATGTACAACCCAAGCCCTGGCACAGGCTGGTCACCGATAACCCGGATCGGCCGAAACTGCACACGTTCGCCAGGCGTGGAACTGGCAAACGAAGCCGGCACCAGTGCCACGCCAAACCCACAGGCCACCAAGCCAAGCAGCGTGTGAATCTGCGCAGCCTCCTGCACCACCTTGGGGTAAAAACCCGCCGCTTCGCACAACGCGATCAACTGCGCGTGATAGCCACCGCCAAGGTTTTGCGGGGTGAACACGAAATCCTCATCGGCAAACCCGCGCAGGTCCACGTCGTATTCCTGGGCCTTCGCATGACGGGCGGGCAACGCCATGACGATCTGCTCGTCAAGCAGCAGTCGCGACTCAAGGGTTCCGGCCGGCAGCGGCAACCTGCGCATGAAGCCGACATCTGCCTCGCCGGCCAGCAGCGCCTTGGCCTGCGAGGCCGACGGCATCTCGCGGATGGTCAGTTGCACGTTCGGGTAGGTCTCGCGGTAGCGGCGCAAACTGTTGAGCAGCGAGTCGTAGTAGGCGATGGAAATGGCAGTGATGGCGAGCTTGCCGCTGACCCCGGCAGACACATTGCGGGCGTACTCGATGCCCTGTTCCAACTCGGCCAACGTGCGGTAAGCCGTGTCGAGAAATGCCGTGCCGGCGGCGGTCAGGTGCACCCCGCGCTTGTTGCGCAGGAACAGCTTGAACCCGAGCTTTTCCTCAAGTCGACCAATCGCCTGGCTCAGTGGCGGTTGCGCCATGTGCAGGCGCTCGGCCGCCTTGTGAAAGTGCAGCTCTTCGGCCACGGCAATGAACTGCCGCAGCAAACGTGTCTCGATCATCCAGCATTCCTTCAGTACAGCTGACCCGGCGGTGATATCTTTCAGATATCAAACTTGCATGCTTTTAATATTAAGCCATTGATTTTTTTGTTGATATCTTAAAAAGGAGATTTGAAGTTACCCAGCAAATGCCCGTTACAGACCCTTTCCACGACAAAGTTGCGGTGATCACCGGCGCTGCACAGGGCCTGGGCTTGTCCTATGCCATGGCACTGGCCGAACGGGGCGCTAGGGTGGTGATCAGTGACCTGGGCACCGATCGTTCCGGGCAGGGGCAGGATACCTGGGCCCTGGATCACGCGCTGGCGGCCATGCGGGCCAAGGGCTTCGCGGTTGTCGGTCACACCGGCCGGCTGGAAAACGAAGACGCATGCAAACAACTGGTCGAGCTGGCCATCGAGCATTTCGGTGCACTGGATATCCTGATCCATAACGCCGGCTGGGTCGATTACCAGCGCATCGAGGCGCAGGATGACGCTTTTCTGCAGCGCGCGCTGGGCATCAACGTACAGGCACCCGTGTGGCTGGCCAAGCATGCCTGGGCCCACCTGAAGCGTTCCACGGCCCCGCGCGTGGTGCTGACCACCTCGGACCGTGCCATGTACCAGCGCTATGCGCAGCCCGGCCTGGTGGCCTACGCTGCCGGCAAGATGGCCCAGGTCGGCATCATGAATGCCCTGAGCATGGAGGGCCAGGAGCACGGCATCCTGGTCAATGCCATTTCACCCGTGGCCAAGACTCGCATGTGGGGCATTACCCAACCCCCGGAGGAGCTGAAACCCGAGTGGGTCACGCCCGGGGTGCTGTACCTGGCCAGCGCGCTGTGCCATGACACCGGCTACATCCTGCGCGCCAGCAATGGCCAGTTCACCGCCACACGCTTCAACGAGAACAGCGGCGTCAGCTACCCTCGGGACCTCGGCCGTGTGCAGGCGGGCAACCTGGCCGAGGTGGCCGAACGCTGGAACCGCATCAAGGAATGCAACTATGTGCCAGTCAAGGTCGCCAATACCCGCGCCGACCTGGGCGAAAGCCTGGTGTGGGACGAGCACAGCAGCACTTTGTACTTCGTTGATATTTCTGGCGGGCGGATCAACCGGTTGGCGGCCGACGGCGAAGTCGAGAGCCTGTACGAGTCCGCCGCACGCATCGGCGCCCTGGCGTTGACCGACCACGGCAACCTGATTTTCACCGAGGATGCCAGCGTGGGCATCTTCAATGTGCCGTCGCGCACGGTGAGCCAGCATTCGGCGGCGGTGCATCCCCGCCCGACCTACCGTTTCAACGATGGCGCATGCGACCCGCAAGGGCGTTTCGTGACTGGCTTGATGGACGAAACCCCCAGCGGCAAAAGCGGGGCGTTGTTTCGCTTTGACGGGCAGTTGTGCGATCAGGTGATCCACGACGACATGGCGTTGCCCACCGGTATTGCCTGGTCGCAGGACGGCCGCACGGTGTACTTCGTCGATTCGGCGGCGCGCGCAATCTATTGCGCCGACTACCTGGCCGAAGGGCGGCTGGGCGCCGTCACGCTGTTTGCCGAAACCCCTGCCGAGCTGGGGCGCCCGGACGGGCTCGCCCTGGATCGCGAAGGCGGCCTGTGGGTGTGCCAGTACCATGGCAGTTGCCTGCTGCGCTATGACCGCCAAGGCCACCTGACCGACCAGGTGCTGATGCCGGTGCCATGCCCCACCAGTTGCTGCTTCGGCGGCCCGGGGCTTAATACCTTGTACATCAGCACCGCGCGCTACGACATGAGTGCCGAAGACCTGCACCATTATCCGGACGCCGGCGACCTCTACGCTATCCGCCCGGAAATCGGCGGCGTCGCCCGACACTGCTTCAAGGAATAAGCACCTGGGCCTGACTGGCCGGTAACACGGCCAGTTCACCAAAGCGTTGCGCCGAATCGATATAGCGCAGCGCAGACTTTGCGTCTTTCCAGCCCACATAGCTCATCAGCGACTTCAATTCCCACCCATTGGCCGTGGCCCAGGTGGCAAAGCCACGGCGCAGCGAGTGGCCGGTGTACAGCGCTGCCGGCACCCCGGCGCGCTCCAGCATGCGCCGCAGCAGGCCGACCAGGCTGTTGCTGTTGAGTGCGCTGTCGCCGAGGTTGCCCCAGCGGTCTAGCTTGCGGAACACCGGCCCGTGGGCAATGCCGGCGACCTCCAGCCACTGCAGGTAGGCAGTGACCGGGCACAGGGCCTTGAGGGCAGGGGTGCGGTGCTGCACGCCCAGGGCCTCGCGGTCACCCTTGCTGCGTGGCAGGAACAGGGTGATGCCGACACCCGCTTCGGCCTGGATGTGTTCGATGCGCAGACGCGCCAGTTCATCGCCGCGAAAACCGCGCCAGAAGCCCAGCAACAGCAGCGCACTGTCGCGACGGGCGCGGCGCAGGGCGGCCAGGTCGTGATGCTCACGGGCCTCACGGGCTTCCTCTTCAAAGCAGGCCACGGCGGTTTGCAGGTGCTGCAGCAACAGCGGGGCTGCCTGTTTTGGCGGTGTCGGGTGCAGGGTGCGGATGCCACGCAGCACCTGACGCACCAGCGGCGCCTTGGTCGGATCGGGAAAGCCCTGGGCGACGTGCCATTGGCTGAGCGCGGCCAGGCGCTGGCGCAGGGTGCTGACGGCATGCTGGTCAGCGTGGTCGGCCAGGTAGCGGGCAATGCTTTCAGCGGTGGCCGGAAGGAAGCCGCCCCAGTGGGTTTCGAAGTGTTCGATGGCAGCCTGGTAGCTGCGCCGGGTATTGTCACGGGTGGCGGCGCGCAGGTAGCGCTCGATATCGGTCATGGTGCGGGTGTCGGTGGGTGATGGGCACACCATACCCGGTATCAGGGCGCAATGCATGCCAACGGGGTCGCGCAGGCAGGCTCAGGGCCGCAGCGCTGTGTCCATCATCTGCTGCAGCGGCGCATAGTCCGCCTGGCTGACCGGGACCAGGCCGCTGGCATCCTGCGAAGCAACGAACGCCGCCAGCGCCTGCGGGTCATCGAGCATGGCACTGCGAATACGGCTTCTCAGCGCCGGACACAGGCTGGCACTGAACACATACGGGTCGTAGTAGATTGGCCGTGACCGCCATTGTGCCTTGAGCTGCGCCGGTGCAATGGCGTGCTGGGCGAGGTACGCGTCGGTGCGCTCGCTGGCGACGAACGCGGCATCGACCCGGCCTTCCAGCAAGGCTTGCAGTGCATTGTCGTGGTTGCCGGCATACACCAGCGCACCAAAAAACTGCGACAGTGGCATGCCCACCCGTTCGGCGAACTCGACGCTGGGCACCAGGCTGCCGGAAGTGCTGGCCGGGTCGGTCAGCGCCACACGCTTGCCGCGCAGCGCCTCGATGCCATCAGGGCTTGCACCCCGGGTCAGCAGCAGCGCCTGGTAATGATTGCCCGCCGGGGTGTAGGGGCCAGCGCTCAAGGTGAGGGTGGCAAACGGCTCGATGCGCGGATCGCGGCGGTGGGCCAGCACGTACGAGGCGGGGCCGAGGCGGGCGATGTCCGCTCCACCCGAGACGATGGCATCGACCACGCTTTCGTAGGAGCTCGCGATCACCAGCTCCACTGGCACCCCCGCCGCCACGCTCAGGCGCTGCAGCAGCGACTGATGCTCGCGGATCATCTGTTCGGCGCTTTTGATCGGGATCACCACCAGGCGCAGGCTGCGTGGCGTACAGTCCGCCGGCGCAGCATTGCCAGGGGGGATGCCGAGCAGGTTGACCAGCAGCAACCCGGCCAGGGTTTTCAATACGCGCATGCCTTGTCCTCGACGCCGTTGAAAGGCGGGTATTCGCGCAACTGCGCCAGCGACAGCGGCCGGCTGAAGTGGTAGCCCTGGGCAATATCGCAGCCCGCCAGTTTCAGGCACACCACCTGTTCACGGGTTTCCACGCCCTCGGCCACCACTTCCAGCCCCAGGCGCTTGGCCAGGATGATGGTGGAGGACACGATCGGGCTGTCGTCATGGCTGTTGGACAGCGGCGCGATCAGCGAGCGGTCGATCTTCAGCTTGCTCAGTGGCAGTGAGTGCAGGTGGGCGAAGCCTGCGTAGCCGCGGCCAAAATCGTCCAGGCTGATACCCAGGCCGGCGTTGCGCAAGGTATGCAGGTGCGTCACTGCCGTGCCTTCGGCGTCAAGGATAGTGGTTTCGGTGATTTCCAGCTCCAGCCGATGGGGCGCGAGGCCATGCTGCAGCAACTTGCGCAGTAGCCGCGCGGCGAAGTCGGCCTGGCGCAGCTGCAGGGCGGAAACATTCACTGCCAGCCGCGTCTCCCGGCCCTGGGCATCCCAGCTGGACAACGCCTCACAGGCCAGGCGCAACACCTCCCAGCCCAGCTCGACAATGAAGCCGCTGCGTTCGGCCAGGTCGATGAAACGGTCCGGGTACAGCAGCCCGAATTCGGGGTGGTCCCAACGCACAAGCGCTTCGTAGCCCAGCACTTGCTGAGTATCCAGGCGTATCTGCGGCTGGTAGTGCAGCACGAACTGGCGCTCGGCCAAGGCGCTGCCAAAGGCCTGCTCCAGGGTGAACGCCTGAATGTCAGCCAGGTTCAGCGAGGGGTCGAAGAAGCGATACTGCGCGCGCCCGGCCTGCTTGGCCGAGTACATGGCGGCATCGGCGGTACGGATCAGGCTGTCGATGTCCTGGCCATCGCGCGGGCAGATGCTTACGCCCACACTGGGGCTGGTGTTGACCTCCTTGCCGTCCAGGGCGTAGGTGGCCGACAGCTTCTGGACCAGTTCACGAACCCAGCCATTGATCTGTTCTTCACTGCGCTCGCCGGCAAGCAACACCACGAACTCGTCGCCGCCAAAGCGCGAAGCCTCGTCGCCAGGCTCCAGCAGGCGCTGGATACGCCCGGCCACGGCCTGCAGCAGCAAGTCGCCGATCTTGTGCCCAAGCGAGTCGTTGATCGACTTGAAGCGGTCCATGTCGATGAACAGGATCGCCATCAGCCGGCGCTTGCCGCGCTGCCTGGTCAGCGCCAGGCCGGCCACTTCGACGAACTGGCGGCGGTTGTGCAGGCCGCTGAGGTGGTCGGTGGCGGCGGCGTGGCTGCTGCGCCGGTGTTCGTCCTCCAGGCGGCCGATCAATTGCTGGTTGACCTGCTGGGCATGTTCCAGCGCGCTGAAGGCCTCCTGGCGCTTGCGCAACAGGCGCAAGGTCCACAGCAGGCTGGCGAGGATCATCAGGGTCATGCTGAGGTTCAGCCAGAACTGCCGGGAATAGGCCAGGGTCGAGGCCGCCAGGATTTCATCCTGGCGCTGGCTGACCACCACGCTGAAGCCCCGTTCAGGGACGCGCCGGTACAGGCTCTGGTACGCCTCGCCAGCTGCGTATTGGGCCAGCAAGCCCGCTTCGTTGCCGCTGTTCGGTAGCTCGGGCTGCAGCGTATCGCCCGCCACCACCACGCCACTGGTGTCGATGCGCAACCGCTCCAGGCCGTCATCCTGCAGCAGCCGTACCAGGCCACTGCTGCCCAGGTCGATGTGCTGGAACAGCACCGCCAGGTAGCCGATGTCCAGCTGGACCACCAGGATATGGTCGATTTCGCGTCCGGTCAGGTCGGTCAGTGGCAGCACAAAGGGCAGGCGCCAGTCAGGCAGGGCGGCTGGCGGGCGGGCGGCTTGAACGCTGGGCAGGAAAGGTTTGAAACCATAGCGGGCAATGTGTTGCTGCAACTGCCGCAACCAGTCTTCGGGCAGCCCGCGGGCCTCGTCGGCATGGCTTGCCGACAGCAGCCGGCCTTGCCGGTCGTACAGGCTCATGCGCTTGAACACCGGGTCTTCGGCGAGTATCCGCGCCAGGCTGAAGTTGCCCTGGCGCAGCATCTTCATGTCGTCCTGGGTGACCCGGCCCACGGCCTGGGCGCGGTCGACAAGCTGGCGCAGGCTTTCGCCGACGATACTGGCCAGGTTCAGGTGCTCGGCGGCCTTGGCCGACAGCGCATCTTGCCGAGCGGCAGCTTTTTGCGTGACGTGCAGCCCCCAGAGGAAGGCCAGGGTCGCTGCACAGAGCATCAGGATCAGCAGCCGCAGAAGGCTGGCGGAGGAAAGCGAACGGCGAATCACTGCTGATAGTTCCCGACCCTGGGTGATGTTTGAAAAATACGACAGTCAGATGACAGCCTAATGACTAGTGGCCAATAGCCTCTAAGGTTTTCCCCGGTCAGCTACTGGTGTCTGCAAGCGCGCGGTTTCTTCCTCGATATAACTCATCAACGCGCTGACCTCGGCATCGCCCAGGCGCATGTTGGGCATGGCCAGGCGGTTGTACTGCTCATACAGCAGCATGGCCAAGGGGTCTTTTTCGGCCAGCATCTGGTCGGGCTCTTTCAGCCAGCGGGTCAGCCAGTTGGCATCACGCTGGCGGGTCACGCCCAACAGGTCGGGGCCGATACCGGGTTGCCCGGGTTCGCTGCGGCCCAGGGTGTGGCAGGACGAGCAGCGTGTGCGGAAGATCTGCTCGCCACTGCTGGGCGGGCGTATCACGGGGGCCTGGGCATAGTCGTTGTGCATGGCGCTGGCCTGCTTCCAGTTGTGCAGGCTGTTGCCCAGGCGGTCGGCGAGGATGTACGGGCTCTCGAAGGGCGAGGCCTTCATCCAGCGGCCGGTGGCCTGGTTGCCGATGATCAGGCTCAGGTTGTGGTCCTTGGAACGGCCGTTTTCCAGGCCGTCGATCCACAGCCCAAGGCTGCGGCGCAATTTTTCGATATCGTCGGGTTCACCGGTGAGCAGCGTCCAGCCCGGGCCAATGCCGAACTTTTCGGCGTAGCGCTTGAGGGTGGCGGGAGTGTCGTTGTAGGGGTCGATGCTGATGGAATAGAGGAAGATGTCCTTGCCGATGCGGTCCCCCAGTATTTTCTGCACCTGCCGCAGGCGGGCGGTTTCCACCGGGCAGGAATCGGTGCAGCCAGTGAAGATGAAGTTGATGGCCACCACCTTGTCCTTGATCAGGTCGTCGAAGAAATGCACCTTTTCGCCGTCCTGGGTCAGCAGCGGGATGTTGGGGAAGTAGTCCGCTCCCCAGGGGGTGGCGGCTTCGTCGGCCACCGGTTGTTGCGGCTGCAATGGCCAGAATGGAAGGCTGGCGGCGAACAGCGCGAGCACCAGCAGGAAACGCCATGTGCCGGGCATGATGCGGTCCTCTTTGTGGGGATGCTGCACACAATCTTTGCAGGAGCAGCCTTGTGCTGCGAAGCGGCCATTACAGACGTGGCGGCTGCCTGCACCGGCCTCTTCGCAGCACAAGGCTGCTCCTACAGTCGTTACCATTGCCCAGCTATTTGATGCTGATCGGCACTGTCACGCTCTGGCCCAGGGTCGACTTCACGGTCACCGTTGCCGGCGTGGCCGGGCCGTTGCCGGTGGTGGTTACCGACAAGCGCCAGCGGGCACCGCTGGTGGCGGCGGTGAGTGTGGCCGTGCCCAGGTTCAGCGGCCCGGCGGTGGTTGCAGCGGTCACGCTGATGCTGTTGCCAGTGGCCACCGAGGTGGTACCGGCCAGGTCCCAGGTGTAGCGGTTGCCACTGCGTACCTGCACCGTGGCACTGGTGACCTGGATCTGGTCGACTGGCGCCGCCGGGTTCACCACGATGCTGACCGTGGCGGGCGCTACCGACTCGGCACCCTTGGCATCACGCGCCGTGTAGTTGAAGCTGGCGGTGAACGGTGTGCCTACCGTGGCCGGTGGGGTGTAGGTCACGGTAGTCCCGTCGGTGCTGGTGGTGCCCTGGCCAGAGTCCGGCTGGCTGAGGCCAGTGACGGTCAACGGCAGGTTGCCTTCCGGGTCGGTGTCGTTGGCCAGCACATTCAGGCTGACGGCCTTGCCTGCGGTAGTGGCGGCACTGTCGTTGTTGGCGACCGGTGGCTTGTTGGCCGAACTATCGTCATCGCCATCATCATTACCTTTGGTACGGAAGGTTGGCAGGCCCACCGAAGCCATGTATTCCACCCCGTCCCAGCCCGGCAGCGGGGTCGGCATCACCTGGAACTGGCCCGGATGCTCGAGGTCCCAGCGCAGCAGCATCGACGAGTCCTCGTGCTGGGTGTTGTGGCAGTGCTCCATGTAGGTGCCAGCGAACTCGCGGAAGCGGATGGCCATTTCCACTTCTTCCGACGAATCGGTATCCGGGCCGATGCGATACACATCCTTGCGCGCCCATTTTTCCCACTCTGGCGGCGCCTTGCCGTCGCGGCTCAGGATCACGCCTTCCTCGAAGTGCACATGCACCGGGTGGCTCCAGCCGTTGCCGCCGTTCTTGATTTTCCACACCTCCAAGGTCCCGTCGCCGCTGAACCCGGCATCGGTGGACTGGTTGGCCAGTTGCGGTGCTGCACTGATGCGGCGTGGGTCCATGCTGTAGCCGAAACCACCGTCGGTCTTGATCGTCCACGGGGTGGTGTCGGTGCCGTCCGAGCGGCCGAAGATGAACTCGCGGTGGCGGGCATCCTTGATCTTGGCCTGGTCGGTTGCCGAGTTGCGGTCGATTGGCAGCGGCAGCATTTTCAAGCCTTCAGCCTTGCCCGGTTTGGCCGGTTCGTAGGCCACCGGGTCCATGCTCAGGTCCTGACCGGCGTACGGCTGTACCAGCAGTTGCAGGAACTTGCCGACTGCAGGGTCGCCGTTGTCCCACTGCGGGCCGTTGCTGGTCTGCTTGATCACTGCCTTGTATTTTCCCGACAGCACATCGGCCAGCGAAATAGTGCCTTCCGGGCCCTTGCCGGTGCGGTGCTCCTCAAGGTTGATGAAGTACAGCTTGTCGCCGGCCTTGATGCCGTTCTTGGCGAAGTTGATGATGATGTCGTAGCGTTCGGCGATGCCTTGCAGCGGCAATATACCGTTGTTGTCCTGCAGGTTACCGTCGGCATTCAGGTCCATGGTGCCGTCGAACGGCACGGCGTGTTCCATGATGTTGCCGTCGTTGGCGATCATGTGGAACGGCACTCGCGCATACGACACGTTGGAGCCGGACGGGCCTTTGAACTCACCGCTGGTGCCCGCAATTTCACGTACCACGGCAAACTTGAAGTAGCGCGACACCGAGCCGTTGAGGATGCGGAAGCGGTAGCTGCGCGCACGCACCTTGAGCTTGGGCTGGTATTGCCAGTTGACCAGGATCTGGTCACCCAGGAAGCCATCGGTGTTGAACGGGTTGAACCACAGCTGGCCGTTGGCATCCCAGGCCTTGTCGGCGATCACCAGGTTCACGTCGTAGTCGCGGTTCCCCCATGGCATGCCCGAGCCGCTGGGGAAGCGCAGGTTGACGCCATCCTGCAACGCCTCGTTGCCGCGGTCCAGGGCGCTGTAGTAGTTCATCATCACGGCGTTGCCCTTGTAGACGTTCTGCGCCGTGAAATCCATCATATGGTCGTGGAACCAGTGGGTGCTCATGGTTTCACGCCAGTCGCCACGAATCTTTATGCTGCCGTTCTGGCAGGTTTTCAGGCCTGGCGAGTCATCGTTGACGAACAGCGTTTCACCTGGCGCGCAGGGGAACGCCGCACGCGGGTCCTGGGCACGCGTGTTGATGGTGTCGTAGCCGGCCAGCTGCACGGGCCAGCGGTAGTCGTAGTACTGACCGGGGAAGAAGTAGGCGTTGGCGAAGCCGTCGCTTTCAGCCGGTGAGTGGCCGTTGTGCTCGTGGGTCGAAATGGTATGCAGGCCAAAGCCCCCGTTGGCCGAGGGGTCGATCGGCAGGGCGTTGTAGTGGCGCATCAGGATTGGCTGGCCGTAGCGCACCATCAGCAGCTTGGGCGGGAAGGTGCCGTCGAACGTCCACAGTGACTTGTGGTTCTGCAGTGGGAAGTTGGGGTGGAATCGGGTATCGATGCCTTTGGTGGTACCCAGCGTGGTCGGGATATCGGACGTCTGGTAGTACAGCCCGCCCGGCGCGAACTCACCGGCAGCATAGTTGTGCAGCTGCTTGCGATCGCGCAGGCCCAGGTTTATCCGCGCCCCGGCCTGGGCGGTCTTGAACGCCGCCTGCGGGTAGAACTCGTTCCAGCGCTGGTGCGACCAGCCTTTTCCTGGTGGCCGGCCTTCTGCCGGCGAACCCACCGGGTGGCGGTTGAGGAACATTTCGATCTGCGCCTTCCACGGGTTGCGGTCCAGCACGTTGGCGTACTGGGTGGGGAAGGGGTACAGGCCTGGCTGCTTGAGGAATGCTTCCAGCGCGGTGCCGCTGGGGCCGCTGCGGGCCACCACGTTGGGGTCCTGTGCAGGGGCGGCGCCGAGCGTGGGGACCGGGAATGTCAGGTCGGGCGGAGGCAGTGCCGGGTCGAGTTTTTCCGGCCCGAATTCTTCAAACAGCAGCAATTGCTGGGTGAAGGGTTGGGCGCCGAACAACGGGCTGGGCTTGCCGTTGGTAGGGTACCGGTCCGAGGTTTGCAGCGCGGGAGGCAGCACGTTGTCTATACGCACCGTCGAACGGTCGCCATACACGCCATCAGTGAGTTCCAGCGAGCCCTCGTTGGCTTCTTTCAAGGTATTGAGGTTTAGCAGAGCCGGCGTGGGGTCGTCGGGCTGATCAGAGTAATAGGACGGATCGGTCGGTGGTGGCTGGCTATTGTCATCCAGCGGCGAGGCCACTGCTGTGATCAGTCCGAGGCTGAGCATCAGCGCTGTGACGGTAGATAGCTGGAATGCATGCCTGGCAGGGTGGATCATGGCAGGTGTTTTCATTGCCTTGTGCCTCGCTCACGGCTATATGGCTGGGAGCCATCAATGGCGTTTTGCCTGGTTCAAGGGCCTGAGCAATGGTTGTGCCAACAGATATTTCTGTAATGCTTTGTTAAACAAATCCTTGCGGCGCCTGAGGCGCGCTAAATAACCGCGCGTCAATAATGGGGATAAGTCCCCAGTAGCGGGGCACCGGTTGCCCACGTTTTGGGGAGTGGGGGGAGTGACAGCCGGGGCGCCCTGGGGTATACCTGAACGCCACCAAGGGGAGCCCGGCAACGGGCTGAGAAACCGCTGAGCTCTGCAGCGCGGTGACCCTTCGAACCTGATCCGGATCATGCCGGCGAAGGGATGGGATTCGAAACCTGCCTTTTTGCCGGCCTCACTGCGGGGCCTGTCCATGCCAACTTCCAAGGTCTCGCTGTCACCCCCTTCAAGGACAGCAACATGACCGAACGCTTCAGCCAGTTCCTGCGCCGCCAGAGCGAGCCGACCTGGTCGGCGGCCGTTGGCCACCGTTTCGTGACCCAATTGTGCGACGGCAGCCTGCCTGACCCGATCATGGTCGACTACCTGGTGCAGGATCACCGCTTCCTCGACAGCTTCCTGGCCTTGCTGGGCGCGGCCATCGCCAGCACCGACAGCTTCGAGGCGCGCCTGCGCTTCGGGCGCTTTGCCGGAATGATCAGCAGCGACGAGAACACCTACTTCCTGCGCGCCTTCGAGGCCCTCGACGTCAGCCCTGCACAACGCAGCGAGCCGGCCGATAGCGCGCCAACGGCGGGCTTCAAGGCAATCATGCGCGAAGCGGCGGCGACCCGCTCCTACGCGGCGGCGCTGGCCGTGCTCAACGTTGCCGAAGGCCTGTACCTGGACTGGGCGCTGAAAGCGCCGAAACCCATGCCGGCCAATTTCGTCCATGCCGAGTGGATCACCTTGCACGACAACCCGGCGTTTCAGGCGTTCGTCGCCTTCCTGCAAAGCGAGCTGGACCGCGTCGGCCCGCAGGAGGCGGCACTGGCGAGTGACTTCTACCAGCGCACCGTGGCGCTGGAGCTGGCCTTCTTCGACGCCGTGTACCCGGAGGTCAAATGAGCATGGACATCTTCCAGCGCCTGAAGACGGCTGCCGAGCCCCAGTGGCACAGCTATGTCGACCATGATTTCGTGCGGCAGATGGGCGAGGGCACACTGAGTGAGGCGGCGTTTCGGACGTACCTGGTGCAGGACTACCTGTTCCTTGTCCAGTTCGCCCGCGCCTGGGCCCTGGCTGCCTACAAAAGTCGCCGCCCGGCCGACATCCGCGCGGCACAGGCGGGGCTGGCGGCGATTCTGGATGAAACCGAGCTGCACTTGCGCCTGTGCGCGCGCTGGGGGCTGACCCAGGCCGACATCGAGGCGGCACCCGAGCACCAGGCCACCGTGGCCTATACCCGTTATGTGCTGGACTGCGGTGCAGCGGGCGACTTGCTGGAGCTGCACGTGGCACTGGCGCCGTGCGTGATCGGTTATGCCGAGATCGGCCGGGCCCTGGCAGAGCAGATCGGCGACTTGAGCAACCACCCGTACCGCGAGTGGATTGGCGAGTATGCCGGGGACGGTTATCAGGGCGTGGCAGCGGCAGCGCGCAAGCACCTGGATGAGCTGGCGGCGCGGAGCATGACCGAGCAGCGGTTTGGCGAACTGGTCGGTATTTTTGGCCAGGCGTCGAGCCTTGAGGCTGATTTCTGGCAGATGGGGTTGGATGGGGGGTGATTGGGGGCTGAGAGGTGTTTGCCCCAGGATTTTCAGCGCCTGTCAGCCCTGATGCAAATCTCCCAAATCAAAGGGCTCGAACCGCTATGATGTGTGAGCAATGCAAAGCCCAAGGAGATCCTCGATGAACATCCTCAACGCCCGACTGCGCGGCAAACCCGGCCTGTTCCGCATCGAACTGAACGCCGAGCGCGTCGCCGCCATCGTGCCCCAGCCCGAGCCGGTGACACCACGCGCCGCCGATGACCTGGACGCTGGGCAAAACCTGGTGGTGGCGCCTTTCATCGAACCGCATATCCACCTGGACGCCACGCTTACTGCCGGCGAACCAAGGTGGAACATGAGCGGCACCCTGTTCGAAGGCATCGAATGCTGGGCCGAGCGCAAGGCAATCACCACCCACGATGACATCAAGACCCGCGCGAAAAAAACCATCGGCATGCTCGTGGACCACGGCATCCAGCATGTGCGCACGCATGTCGATGTCACCGACCCCGCGCTCACCGCGCTCAAGGCCATGGTCGAGGTGCGTGACGAAGTGCGCGAGCTTGTCGACCTGCAGATCGTTGCCTTCCCGCAGGAGGGTATCGAGTCGTATGCCAACGGCCGGGCGCTGATGACCGAAGCGGTGGCGATTGGCGCCGACGTCGTCGGTGGTATTCCGCATTTCGAAAACACCCGCGACCAGGGCGTGTCGTCGGTGAAGTTCCTGATGGACCTGGCCGAGCGCAGCGGCTGCCTGGTGGATGTGCACTGCGACGAAACCGACGACCCGCAATCGCGATTTCTCGAAGTGCTGGCCGAAGAAGCCCGGGTACGCGACATGGGCAGCAGGGTAACGGCCAGCCATACCGTGGCCATGGGCTCGTATGACAATGCCTACTGCTACAAGCTGTTCCGCCTGCTCAAGCTGTCGGGCATCAACTTCGTGTCGTGCCCGACCGAGAGCATTCACCTGCAAGGGCGCTTCGACAACTACCCTAAACGACGCGGTGTCACCCGCGTGGCCGAGATCGATCGTGCCGGCATGAACGTGTGCTTTGGTCAGGACTCCATCGTCGACCCGTGGTACCCGCTGGGCAACGGCAACATCCTGCGCATACTCGAGGCTGGGCTGCATATCTGCCACATGCTCGGCTACGACGACCTGCAGCGCTGCCTGGATCTGATTACCGACAACAGCGCCCGCACCCTGAACCTGGGCGAGCGCTACGGCATCGAGGTCGGGCGGCCGGCGAACCTGTTGCTGCTGTCGGCCCCAGACGATTACGAGATGGTGCGCAGCCAGGGGCATGCGCTGGTGTCGGTGCGCCATGGCAAGGTACTGATGCGGCGCACCCCGGCGCAGGTGCAACGGTTGCTCTAAAGTTGGCAGGGCACAGCTGAATGCCAGTCAGTTAAGCAATTGGGGCCGCTCGGCGGCCCATCGCCGGCAAGCCAGGCTCCCACAAGTACGGCGCATGGCTTGAATGCGATGCGGTCGGATGGAGCAGGCATCCAGCAAGCTTGGCTCCCACAGGTACGGCGCATGGTTTGAATGCGATGCGGTCGGATGGAGAAGGCATCCAGCAAGCTTGGCTCCCACAGGTACGGCGCATGGTTTGAATGCGATGCGGTCGGATGGAGCAGGCATCCAGCAAGCTTGGCTCCCACAGGTACGACGCATGGTTTGAATGCGATGCGGTCGGGGTGGGAGCTGGCTTGCCGGCGATGGGCTGCACAGCAGCCCCATTAGCCTTGACTGACTGGCATCAGGGCTGAATGGCCTTCAAAAACTTCCCTGCAAGATGTTGCGGCGGCACACGATCACCGCAACACCCCGCTGCTGCAATAGCAGCGGCACCTTCGATACTCCTCCGTTAGCTGAGGCCGATCTCCGCTCTCGTTGGCGCCGTTGCGTCCTCCCCATTTCTTCGATCACGAACCCGTCACCGGCTGGTGCTGGAATGCGTTAGCGATGCGCACGTGTGTACGGCTGCGTCGTAAAAACGCCTGAAATTTCACATAACATGCGATAAGCCGTGATTATTCCACCTTAATAGAGCATTGCGGGGCAGCCCAACTATCGTCATAATTGGTATGTAATTACATGGTACATAACACAGTACAAAATCGTAGGAGCAAGCATGGCCCGGGGCGGTATCAACAAGGTCGTAGTGCAGCAGGCACGTCAGGCACTGATTGCCCGGGGCGAAAACCCCAGCATCGACGCCATACGTATAGAGCTGGGCAATACCGGGTCGAAGACCACGATTCATCGCTATTTGAAGGAACTGAACGGCCAGCAGCCGGTGGCGTCGGAAGGGGGCGTAGCGCTGAGCGAAGTGCTCAGCCGCCTGGTCGGCCAACTGGCCACGCAGCTGCAGGACGAGGCGGACCTCAGGATCGAGCAAGCCGAAAGCACATTCACCGAGCAGCGCGAACAACTCGAAGCGCAGCTTGCGATCGCGCAACAGGCGCTGGCTGCAGCCCATCAGCAGCACCAGATCGACGTGACTGCGCTGGCAGCCGAGTCGCAAAAGCTGCTGTCCACCCAGAGCACGCTGCAGGCCGAACAACTGCGCAGCGCCAGCCTCAATCAGTCGCTGGGTGAAATGCAGGTGCGCCTGGCCGACAAGGACGAGCAGGTCAAATCGCTGGAGGACAAGCACCGCCATGCCCGCGATGCGCTGGAGCACTACCGCACGGCCAGCCGTGAACAGCGCGATCAGGAGCAGCGCCGCCACGAAGCGCAGCTGCAGCAGTTGCAGCTGGAACTACGCCAGTTGCAACAGGGCATGATCGTCAAGCAGGACGAGCTGACCCGCCTTCACCGCGACAACGAGCGCTTGCTGGGCGAACACCGCCAGGCCGCCAATGAGTGCCGGGCGCAAGACCAGCTGCTAGAGCAGCGCGACGCACAAATACAGGGGTTGCGCACGATGCTCGCCCAGGCCCAGGGCGCCAGCGACGAAATGCGCCGGCAGCTGGATGTGCAGACCCAAAGCCTGCAGGACAGGCGCGACCTTTGCGCCGAACAGGCTCGCCAGTTGCAGCGGCTGGAGGAGCACCTGAGGGAGCGGGACGAGGCCCTTGCGCAGTGCAGGGCGCAACTGCCTGCGGTTGCAGATTAATCAAACTTTCGCGGACGGCTGCTTTCTTCTATGGACACTCACGGGAGATAGCCATGCCTGAATCTAAAGCGCCGAACAAAGAAGGACCTCACTCGTCCGAACAGTCAGATAAGCCGAATGACCTGGGGTTCGACCCCGATTCGCCGGATGCCGATGACCCGCAGGTCGACCCGCAAGGGCCGGCCAAACCGCCAAGGGATGTGGAAAAGAAACAGTGAAGGCTAGCGTCACTCGACGTCATCAGGGACCGCAAAGCGGCCCCTGATTTGCCTGACTAGCGGTGTGCCCCCAGTATTGTCAGGCCTCGGCCTGTCTGGCTGCCTCGACACCCGCAGCAGACAACTTGATCGGATAGCTCACGCTGATCTGGTGGTCATTGCCCACCGTCACGCTGCCATCATGAATCAAACCCGCCTCCTGCAACGTCTTGAGCATGCCGGCCACGGCCTTCTCGCCGCGGTAGTTATCCAGCACTTCCTTGCCCAGCCCTTGGGGGTGCGCATGTAACAGGCGGGTCAGTACTTCGGTTTTCAATGCATCATTAGTCATGCTGGGCCTCACTTGCCGTGCTTGGTCTGAAGCGCTTTGGCGTGTTCCAGGTGCTTTTCGAGTTTCGGCAGGGTCTCGCTGGCGAAGGCCTTCAGCTCCGCCTTGTCGGACGAAGCAGCTTCTTTCTTGAACAGCTCCACTGCTTTTTCGTGGGCGTCGACCTGGTTGTTGACGTAAGACTTGTCGAACGACTCGTCGCGCCACTCCAGGATCATTTTCTTGACCTTGTCGGTCATGGCCGCCTCATCGGGCACTGAGATATCCAGCTTGCGGGCAATGTCGCCGAGTTTCTGGTTGGCCTGGGTGTGGTCGGTGACCATCTGCTGGGCGAATGTCTTGATCTCGGCGTCCTGGCTTTTTTCCAGGGCCAGCTTGCCGGTTACCACCTCGGCAATGCCAGCTTCGGTGGCCGCGTCGACAAAATCATCTGAACTGGCTGCCATCGCCTGGACCGATGCCAGGCCCAATACCATGGACAAACCAACGCGCTTGATGAAGAGACTGCTCATGCTTCACTCCTTAAACCGTGGCGCGACGTCAGTGTCGCGTACGGTTGAGGGTGCGGGGGAGGCAAAGGTTTAATCTTTTTCGCGACGGGTTTCGCTCCGGCGGCCCTGAACTATAGTGAAAGGCGGCAAAATGCCGTATGGCTAGGGATTTGAATGTGCGCAGCCAGGAAACAGGATGATGACGGGCTTATCGCGGTAGCCGGCGAGGGGCGCGCTGTGGCGTTGTTCCGCCTGGTATTGGCATTCATGCTGGTGGTGATGCTGGCCTTCGCCCTGGTGGAAGGCTGGCGTATCTGGCGCGACTACCGGCACGCCTTCAGCAATGCCGAGAACATCGTCACCAACCTGGCCCGGGCCACGGCCCAGCATGCCGAAGACGCCATCCGCCAGGTCGACGCCATCACCGCTACGTTGGCCGAGCGCCTTGAAGGCGACGGTTTCGACCACATCAACCGGCCCCGGCTGCATGCACTGCTGGCCAAGCAGAAAAGCATCATGCCGCAGTTGCACGGGCTGTTCGTGTATGGCCCGGATGGCCACTGGATCGTTACCGATCAGGCGCTTATCCCCGCCAATGCCAACAATGCCGACCGGGATTATTTTGTCTATCACCGTGACCATGCCGACCGCGGTGTGCGGGTCGGTTCGGTGGTGCGCAGCCGCTCGACGGGCGACCTGATCATTCCCATTTCCAGGCGCCTGGAGTACCCCGACGGCAGCTTCGCTGGCGTCCTGCTGGGCACCATCAAAGTGCAATGGTTCGTGAAGTATTACGGCGACTTCAAGATTGACGAGCGCGGCGCGCTGGTACTGGCCAAGCGTGACGGGACCATCCTGGTGCGGCGCCCGTTCGTCGAGCCGGCGGTAGGCCGAAGCCTGGCCAACAGCGAGATCTTCCGTAACCACTTGCCTTACGCTGCGGAGGGGGTAGCAGAGGCAGTAGCGGTGGTAGACGGGACGGCTCGGCTATACGCCTACCGCGCGCTGTCGAGTTATCCGCTGGTGGTTGAAGCGGGCTTGTCGCGTGAATCCATCGTCGCGCCCTGGCGCCACGATGCCATCAAGTCGCTGGCGGTGTTGTTGTTCTTGTTGCTGGGTCTGGCAGCATTTGCTGGGGTGGTGCTGCGCCAGTTACGCGAACGAATAACCATCGAGCGGGCGCTGCACCAGGCGCACCAGACGCTGAAGGCGCTGGCCTTGACCGACAGCCTGACCGGGTTGGGAAACCGTCGTCGCCTGGATGCGGTGTTCGAGGCAGAATTGAAGCGTGCGCGGCGACAGGGCTACCCGGTGGCATTGGTGATGCTCGATCTGGATTACTTCAAGGCCTACAACGACCTTTACGGGCATCCTGCGGGCGACCAGTGCCTGCGGCGCTTCGCTGAAGTCTTGCAACAGGCCCTGAAGCGGCCAGCAGACCTGGCAGTGCGCTATGGCGGAGAGGAGTTCACGCTACTGTTGCCCGATACCGATACACACGGGGCAGAGGTGCTGGTAGTGGAAGTGCAGCAATTGCTGCGGCGCCAGTTGCTCGAGCACGGCGGGAGCCCGCTGGGGCGCGTGTCGTTCAGTGCCGGGATTGCGGTCGGTGATCTGGCGCGGGAAGGGGTGACGGCCGAGAGGCTGATGGCGGCCGCCGACGGCGCGTTGTACCAGGCCAAGCGGCAGGGCCGGGATGGATTTTGCGTAGCGGCAAATGCAGGGGTTGGCGTAGCGCCCTAAGGCAGGAAGCCCCAGTTGAAGACGCATGGCGCAGCGCCCGCTGGTCCCGCTCGTTGCGCAAAACCCCGCACAACCGCCAACCCAGATCCTTGTCGAACGCTTGATGCCGGGCAGCCACTGGATGTCGTGCACAACGGTAGGGCCAATGCGCATGCGTCTGTCCTGTTGTTTCAATCGGCTGCCAGTACCTGTGGCTGCAGCTGCCAGCGCACCGAGCTTACACCTTTCTCCAGGCTGACCCGGCTGACCAACCGCTCCAGTTGCCCCGGTGCCTGCGCCGTGCCCAGCAGCTCGGCGCGCACTTCCAGGCGGGCCGGGTTGTCCAGGTCTTCGCTTTGCAGCGACTGCAGGCGCAGCTCAGGGTCGGCCAGGCTATGCAGCATCAAGCTGCGAACCTGGATCTCGTCCTCGGCACGGCAGACGATGCGCACTTCAAAGTGCTGTTCCACTTCGCTGGCCGGCACCACGTCCTGTCGGTCCAGGCGCTGGGCGATGTCGCGTAGCAGGATGTTGGCGCACAGAATCACCAGGCTGCCCAGTGCCGCCTCCAGCAGCAGCCCCAGGCTGCACAGCACGCCGACCGCCGCCGTGCACCACAAGGTAGCGGCGGTGTTCAGGCCGCGTACGTTGAAGCCGTCGCGCATGATCACACCGCCACCCAGAAAGCCGATGCCCGAGACCACATACGCGGCAACCCGCGAGGCGTCGGCAGGGAGCATGCCTGGCACCGCCTGGGTCATGAGGACGAACAGGCAGGCACCGGTGCTGACCAGCGCGTTGGTGCGCAGTCCGGTCAGGCGTTGGCGCAGTTGGCGCTCGGCACCGATCAGCGCCCCCAACATCAGGGCGATGCTGACGCGCAGCAGAAATACTTTCCAATCCATAGCAAACCTCTTCCACGGGCAAATGCCCGCACGTACGCCATCAGGTGGCGCGGTTGAAAAACCAGAAAATGCGCAGGACCACGGGGGAGGGGAAGAGAAGAGGGGGGTTACAAGAAACCACCGTCTTGCCATTGCGGCCAGACAGTGCAGGACACTGCCAGGCTAGCGCGCCACGTGGGCCTGTCGCAAGCGACTGGGGCTACTGTCCAATGCAGGTCTCCTGTTCAGGGAAGCAAAATTGCGTCGCGGACCTTACGCCCCGGGACAGACGAGGTCAAGGGTAAAAAGATGACAATGGCTTCATCGGCAAAGGGCCTGCAGCCGGCACGCCTGCATGGCAAAAAACGCAGCCAGTGGGTACCCTTGCACTTTCCTTGGCCATCACCTGGACCGTTCCATGCTGTTCAATCTCGCCATCTTGTTCGGCACCCTGGTGACCATGGAGGGCGTTGGCACGCTGGCTCATAAATACATCATGCATGGTTGGGGCTGGTGGCTGCATCGATCTCACCATGAGCCACAGCTGGGCATGCTCGAAACCAACGACCTGTATCTGCTGGCCCTGGGGCTGATCGCTACCGCGCTGGTGGCATCAGGCAAGGCGGGGTATGCACCGTTGCAGTGGGTGGGCGCTGGTGTGGCGGGGTATGGGGTGCTGTATGTGGTGGCCCACGACGGTTTCTTCCACCGGCACTGGCCGCGCAAGTTTCGGCCGGTCAACGGTTACCTCAAACGCCTGCACCGGGCGCACCGGTTGCACCATGCGGTGAAGGGGCGGACCGGGTGTGTTTCGTTCGGTTTTTTCTACGCGCCGCCGTTGAAGGTGTTGAAGCGGCAGTTGCGCGGGAAGAGCGGCTGAAGGTGGCTGTGCTGGGGCGGGGTTGTTGGTTGGGCATGTTCCAAGAGGGATAGCATCCGGGCTGAAAGGCGTTTGCCATAAGAGGTGCAGCGCCTATGAGATCGAGCGCCGCGCGGGCGGCGCTCGGTTTCAGAGGCGATGAAGATGTGGTGGCGGACACCCGCGAAGCGCCGCGCTGGCGGCGCTCGATCTCATAGGCGCTGCAACTGCTGCGGCAAGCACCTGTCAGCCCTGATGCAATCCCCCGCAACCCCATGACCTGCCAGCAAAAGCACCATGGCCTCCCCTCAATTCACCGTCTCCCCCTCAGCCCGCGCCGCCACATGCCCGCGGCTCACCCACCAGCCAAACCCCGCCGCAGTAAAGAACATGATCAAGCTGTACAGCGCCGCCGGCACGGCCATGGTCGGGTTGTTCAGCAGCGAAGGGCTCAAGGCCAGGGCAATCGCCAAGGTGCCGTTGTGAATACCGATCTCCATGCCGATGGCGATCGCCTGGCGTTTGGGAATGTTCAGCAGGCGCGGTACAAAGTAGCCAACTGCCAGGCTGAGCAGGTTGAACAGCAACGCCGCCAGCCCCACCACCGGCGCGTACTCGGCCACGGTCTGCCAGTCCTTGGTCAGGGCCAGCACAATGGTGAACGCCAGGAACAGCGCCGCCACCAGCTTCATCGGTTTCTCCATGCGCCCCGCAAAGCCGGGGGCGAAACGCCGAATCAGCATACCCAGGGCCACCGGCAGCAAGACAATGGCAAACACCTGCATGACCTTGCCAAACTGCAACGGGATGGCCTGGTCCGATGCCATGAACCAGCCCAGCGACAGGTTCACCAGCAACGGCATGGTCAGGATCGCAATCAGCGAGTTGACGGCCGTCAGGGTGATGTTCAGCGCCACGTCGCCATGGGCCAGGTGGCTGAACAGGTTGGCCGTGGTGCCACCCGGTGATGCTGCCAGCAGCATCAGCCCCACCGCCAGCGCCGATTCCAGGCCAAAGCCATTGGCGATCAGGAAGCATACCAGCGGCAACAGCAGAATCTGGCAGGCCAGGCCGATCACCACCGGCTTGGGATACTTCACCACCCGGGCGAAGTCGGCCAGGGTCAGCGACAACCCAAGGCCGAGCATGATGATGCCCAGGGCAAGCGGCAGGAACGCGGTAAGCAAGGGCGAGGCGGTCATGGGCGTGTCTCTTGGGCGAAGGATCCCGACGAGTGTAGGACGGCCTCGATTGATAGCTAATTGCAAAGAGCCAGCTCTTGGTAACTGTTTGTTACCGGCAAACCGGCCATCGCGCCCGCATGCCGCATTGCAGCAGGCCTGCAGGCACAGTAGCATTCCCGCTTTTACCGAGGATTAGCCTTTCATGCCGTTCCAGCAAGGTCTGCTTGCCACTCCGGTGCCGGCGCACGCCCGTCACCTGTTCTTCACCCTGCAGTCGCCCGAGGCGTTGCCTGCCGCTCTCGATGCCTTGCTGCCGCAGATCGATGGCGTACAGCTGATCCTGGGCGTCGGAGCACCGCTGGCCAAGGCCATGGGCCGCGAAGTGCCGGGCCTGCGTGCGTTTCCGCAGCTGGATGCCGCCGTGGAAAACCCGAGCACTCAGCACGCCTTGTGGTTGTGGCTGCGCGGCAACGAGCGCGGCGATCTGTTGCTGCGTGCCCAGGCCCTGGAACAGCTGCTGGCGCCGGCCCTGCGCCTGGCCGACAGTGTTGATGCCTTCCTGCACCGTGGCGGCCATGACCTGACCGGCTACGAGGATGGCACCGAAAACCCGGTGGACGAAGACGCCGTGCAGGCAGCCATTGCGGCAGACGGCTCCAGTTTTGCAGCCTTTCAGCTGTGGAAGCATGACCTGGAATACTTCAAGTCGCTGCCGCAGGCGGACCAGGACAACATCATCGGCCGTCGCCTGAGCGACAACGAGGAGCTGGACGACGCGCCCGAATCAGCCCACGTCAAGCGGACCGCCCAGGAAAGCTTCGAACCTGAGGCGTTCATGGTGCGTCGCTCGGTGGCCTGGGCCGACCAACGCGGTGCTGGCCTGGCCTTCGTCGCCCTGGGCCACAGCTTCGACGCGTTCGAAGTGCAATTGCGGCGCATGAGCGGACTGGAAGACGGGATCATTGACGGCCTCTACCGCTTCAGCCGGCCATTGACCGGCGGCTATTACTGGTGCCCGCCGATCGCTGAGGCGGGTGTCGACCTGAGCCAGCTGCTGCAGGGCTGATCACTAAACATCCAGACACAGAAACACCTGCCAACGCAGGCCAGAGCGGCTAGCATTGAAAGTTTCCGGTTCATGACGGGGGCTTTTCCATGTACGCACGTCGTGATGTCCTACGCGCAGGTGCCGCCTTGGGTTTGCTTGCCGCGAGCCCTTGGTTGCACGCCGCTGCCCCGACCGGGCTGCTGACGCGCAAAGTCCCTTCCACCGGCGAGGCGCTGCCGGTGATTGGTGCCGGCACCTCCGGCAGTTTCGAAGTGGAAGCCGGCTCGGCTCAGTACCAGCAGCTGAAAACTGTCCTCAAGGCCTTTTTCGAGGGCGGCGGGCGGGTCATCGACACTTCACCCAACTACGGCGGCGCCGACCGTATTCTTGGCCAATTGCTGGAGGAGGGCGGCTGGCACCGGCAATGCTTCATTGCCACCAAGATCGCCGCCAACAGCCGCGCCGATGCGCAAGCGCAATGGGCTGGTAGCCTCGAAAGCCTGCGTACCGACAAGGTCGACCTGCTGCAGATCCACAACCTGCGCGACTGGCAGCGGCAACTGCCCTATGCCCAGGAACTGAAGCAGCAGGGCAAGACCCGCTACGTAGGCATCACCCATTACCTGAACAGTGGGCAGGACGAGGTCGCCAGCATCGTCCGCAGCCAGCCGCTGGACTTCATTCAAATCAACTACTCGGTCAACGCGCCCGAAGCCGCCCGCGAGTTGCTGCCGCTGTGCCAGGACAAGGGTATTGCGGTGCTGATCAACAGGGCCTTTGACGATGGCCGCCTGTTCGCCAAGGTAAAGGACCAGGCCTTGCCCGCCTGGGCTGCAGACGCGGGTATCGGCAGCTGGGCGCAGCTGTTTCTCAAGTTCGCCATCAGCCACCCGGCGGTGACCACGGTCATTCCTGCCACCAGCCGCCCCGACCGCCAGCTCGACCAGCTGAAGGCCGGCCATGAGCCGATGCTTACCCAGGCGCAGCAACAGGCGCTGATCAAGCTGTTTGCCTGACGCCATGCAGGCCTGGCGGCGGCGCCTGGACCAAGGGCTGAACATCCAGCCTGGCGAGGGGCCGGCGGTCGTCGCCGGCCTGCTGCTGTTCTACCTGCTGTTCACCGGCTATTTCATGCTGCGCCCGGTGCGCGAAACCATGGGTGTCGCCGGTGGCGTCGACAACCTGCAATGGCTGTTCACCGGCACCTTCATCGCCACCCTGGCGTGCCTGCCGCTGTTCGGGTGGCTGGCGTCCAGGGCGCAGCGCCGGCATATCCTGCCGTGGACTTACGGCTTCTTCGCCAGCAACCTTGTGCTGTTTGCCGTGCTGTTTGCCCGCGCGCCCGACGATGTGTGGGTCGCTCGGGCCTTCTATATCTGGTTGTCGGTGTTCAACCTGCTGACCATTTCGCTGGCCTGGAGCGTGCTCGCCGACCTGTTCTCCACTGTGCAAGGCAAGCGCCTGTTCGGCTTGCTGGCGGCCGGGGCCAGCCTTGGCGGGCTCAGTGGCCCGATCCTGGGCACGCTGCTGGTGGCGCCACTGGGGCATGCCGGGCTGCTGCTACTGGCGGCCGCCTTTTTGCTCGGCAGCATCGGCGCGACCCTGTACCTGCAGCGCTGGCGTGCCCGCCAGCCATTGCCAACGCAAGCCGGCCACCCGGACGCGCGGCCGCTGGGCGGCAACCCGTTTGCCGGTGCTACCGCCGTGCTGCGCTCGCCGTATCTGCTGGGCATCGCGTTGTTCGTGGTGTTGCTGGCCAGTGTCAGCACCTTCCTGTATTTCGAGCAGGCGCGCATCGTCAGCGAAACCTTCACTGACCGCACTCGACAGACGCAGGTGTTCGGCCTGATCGACAGCGTGGTCCAGGCCCTGGCCATCATCACCCAGGTATTTCTTACCGGCCGCCTGGCGCGGCGCCTGGGGGTTGGCATATTGCTGGTGGCGGTACCGCTGGTAATGGCGGCTGGCTTCTTGTGGCTGGCACTGGCACCCGTGTTCGGCGCATTCGTGGTGGTGATGGTGGTACGGCGCGCCGGTGAGTACGCGCTGGTGCGCCCAGGCCGCGAAATGCTGTTCACCGTGCTGCCCGCCGAGGACAAATACAAGGCCAAGAACTTCATCGACACTGTGGTCTACCGCGGCGGCGATGCCTTGAGCGGTTGGCTGAAGCGGGCGCTGGACGTGATGGCCGAACACCCGCAGCTGGCGATGCTGACCGGCACACTGATTGCGTTGTGCTGGGCGGCTACCGGGAGTTGGCTAGGGCGCCGACAGGCTTGCCTGGAACGCCCGCTGCGCGACTGACAAGCGCACCAAATATGGCGCCGCCGCTTATTTAACGCCGCCGGTCCGAACGCTTCGCAATAAACCGAATCCCTTCATATGCCGGAACTCCGAACAGGTGTACGGCGAAAAAGCCGTGCATTCCGAAGTCATATGAGGTTTGAGACCATGGCCAACAAAGAGAATAGCCGCACCGGCAATCAACAAGGCAGCCAGGGTGGTAGCAAGAACCCAGGCAACTTCGCCAATGACCGCGAGAAAGCTTCCGAAGCAGGGCGCAAAGGCGGCCAGCATTCCGGTGGCGGCCAAAGCAGCGATACCAGCCGCAAGGGCGGCCGTTCGTAAGTGAGGCTACGCAGTGCCAGGGCAACCTGGCACTGCGATTTTCTGAAGCAGGAGCTCCTTATGCGACTGACTCCCCTGATCGTCCTGATAGGCGCCCTGACCTTGGTCGGCGGCTGTTTCGACCGCGACAACGACCACCCGGGCAAGGATTCCGATCCCAGCAAGCCTTCTCTGCAGATGCAGCAACCCGCTGATAAACCCGCTCCCCAACCTGCGCCAGACCCTGAGCCGATGCCAGGCCAGAAAACCAGCCCATAACACGCGCATGAGGAACACGCCATGACGGTCACGACCTGCAAGACCGCCGTGAAGGGTAAGGCCTTGGCGACCGTGCCCAGCCTTCACGCTCGTTACCACGAACTGCTCGAAGGCCGTGACACGAGCAGCGCCGCGTGGTTGAACGAACAGCTGGCGCACGCTCGGCGCTTGCCGGACGACCTGCCAGCTGATCCCGCCCAGTTGCAAGCCTGGAGTGCCCAGCATGCCGCTCAGGTGGCCGAAGCCTATGCGGCGTATCTGCAGCAGCGTCGACAAGGCGCGCCACGGCGCTATTTTGCCAACCGTGCCCAGGCCTTGTGGTTTCTCCAGCAAGTGGCGCCCACCAAGGCAGTAGACGGTGCATGGCTACACAGCACCTTGCGCCACTGGGGTGATCCGCGCTTCCACGGCCTGATCCGTACCTACCTGGAAGAACTGGGCAGCGGCGACCCGCGCTGTAACCACGTGCTGATCTATCAGCGGCTGATGAGCCGCATCGGCTGCCCAGGCCAGGCCGAACTTGAGGACGAACGCTACCTGCAGGGTGCTATACAGCTCGCGCTCGGGCAGCACGGCGACGCATTCCTTGCCGAGATGATCGGCTACAACCTCGGCTACGAGCAACCGCCGTTGCACCTGCTGATTACCACTTACGAGCTGGCCGAGCTGGGCATCGATGGGCAGTACTTCCAGCTGCATGTCACTATCGATAACGCTGCCAGCGGTCATGCCCACTTGTCCACCCAGGCAGTGCGCCAACTGTGCCCCGCCCACGATCAGCATGCCTTCTATGAGCGCGTCAGGCTCGGTTATCGCCTCAATGACCTGGGTGTCGATACGCCAAGCCTGATCAGCCGCTTCGACCTGGAGGCCGAGCTGCTGCGGGCGCTTGAGCACAAGCGCAATTTCGGCCAGTTCATGCATTCGGACCACTGCCGCCTGCAGCAGCGTACCGTCAACCAGTGGCTGGCCGAGCCGGGCGCCATGCCAGCGTTTCTGCAGGCGCTGCAGGCCCAGGGCTGGATCCGCCGCGGCGAACAGCCGGCCCAGAGCCGTTGGTGGGCGTTGATCGAAGGGCCGTCGGCACCCATGTACGGCGTATTCGACGCTTACGAGAAACAGCTGTGGCACGACTGGATCGCGTCGGGCTGGCAAACCCGGGTCAGGCGCGTCATGCCGGGCAGCTGGGATGTTCCTGTGCAGCCGGAGGACGCACCTCTCGGCAGGTCGCAGGATGAAAATATCGATGCATTGATTGAGAAAATGGCCGGCAATCGCCATGCCGCACCGGAGGGTCTGATCGCGACCCGCGCGTACCTGCGCGCCACCGGCCTGATTCAGGAGCAACCCTGCTGATGATGCTCGACCCACAACATCTGGAAACCGACCGGGCATTACTGCAGCTAGGCAAGCGCCTACGCGCCGACGGCTACCGTTTCACCTGTGTCACGCCCGCTACCCACGCCCGCGTCAACAGCCGCCAGGGGGCTGAACAGGCCCGCACCTTGCGCGACGTGTTCGGCTGGAGCCGCCCGTTCTCGCCAGCCTTGCTGTCTGCTGATGAACTGGGCCAACTGCAGCGCGGCCATCTTGTCACCGAACACGGGCAACTGCTGCATAGTACCGTGCGCTGGTCGACCCTCGATGACCTGCTACTGGTGCACTCGGCATACCCCACCGACGCCAGCGATGCAGTGTTTTTCGGCCCGGACAGCTACCGCTTCGCCCAGGTCATCCATGACCACCTGCAACGCACCCCGCAGCGGGTCGAGCATGCGGTCGACATCGGCTGCGGCAGCGGCGTCGGTGCACTGCTGATTGCCCGGGCCGCGCAGCATGCTCAGGTCAGCGCTGTCGACATCAACCCGCTGGCGCTGCGCTACACCGCCATCAATGCAGCACTGGCCGGTGTCAGCAATGTTTCGGTCGAGCCCAGTGACCTGCTTGACGGCATTACCGGCACGTTCGATCTGATCGTGGCCAACCCACCCTATATGCTTGACCTGAGCGAGCGCACCTATCGGCATGGCGGTGGATCACTGGGCGCAGCGCTTTCGCTGCGCATCGTCGAGCAAGCCCGCGAACGGCTGAGCCCGGGCGGATCGCTGCTGCTGTACACCGGGGTCGCGATGGTCGAAGGGCGGGATGCCCTGTTGGAAGCGGTCCGCCTGCGGCTGGCAGGGCCTGAATGGTCGTGGGTATACCGGGAAATCGACCCGGATGTTTTCGGCGAGCAACTGGATGAGCGTGGCTACGAGCACGTGGAACGCATTGCGGCCGTGGCGCTTACCGTCACCCGTAACGGGTAATCCGACTATGGCCAGGTCGTGCACCTTCGGCATCGAAGAAGAGTACCTGTTGATCGACCTGGCCACTGGTCGGGTGCCGGTGACCCCGGCGCTGGGCGTGACCAAGCGTTGCCGCGATGCGCTAGGCAAGCACTTTGTCCAGGAGATGTTCCGCAGCCAGATCGAGGTGGCTTCCCCGGTGTTCGGCAACCTTGACCAGGCGCGGGAATTCTTCGCCCAGGGCCGCCAGCGCCTGGCCGCAGCCGTGGCCCAGGAAGGCATGGGCCTGTATGGCGCCGCGAGCCATCCGTTCGCCCAGTGGCACAGGCAGAAACCCGCCGCATCGGCGCATTATCGGCAGTTGTTCGATGACTACCAGCACGTGGCGCGGCGCAGCTTGCTCAACGGCCTGCATGTGCATGTGGGCGTGCCGGCAGAATGCGACCGGATGCAGTTGATCAATCGGTTGGTACCCTGGCTGCCGCTGCTGCTGGTGTTGAGCACATCGTCCCCGCTATGGACCGGCCAGCACACAGGCTACATGAGCTACCGCAGGGTGATTTGCGCTGAATGGCCGCACATGGGCTTGCCTGAGCCATTGCCCGACTGGCCCGCCTACGAAAGTTACCGGGCGTTGCTGCAGCGCACCGGTGTACTGGCCGAGGACGGGGATTTCTGGTGGGCGATCCGCCCCTCGCGACCCTATCCGACCGTAGAACTGCGCATCTGTGATGCCTGCCCCGACCTGGAGGATGCGCTGTGCATCGCCGGGCTGTTTCGGCACCTGGTGGAGCACAACCTCGATCCTGGGCTCGACCGCGCGCCCCCGGCACGGGAGCTGCGCTGGGTAGCGCAGGAGAACTACTGGCGCGCCATGCGCCATGGTCGCCACGGCTCATTCATCGGCCAGCAGCAACAACAGGCGGTGTCTTCCCAGGGCTGGCTCGCCCAGTTGCACGAGGCTTTCCCGGTCGATACGGCAGATGCCGAGCGCTCCCTGCTGCATGCGCGCCGCCTGCTGGACGCTGGCACCAGCGCAGACCGGCAGCTGGCCTGTTTCGAACGTGCACGCGCAAACGGCGCCACAGCGCATCAGGCGCTGCGCAGGGTGGTTGATCAGGTGGTGGAAGAGGGTGGTAAACAGCGCCCCCATGACACCGCGGCACTTGCAATCGCAGAGGGTTGAACGACAATGGCGGCGCCTTTGCCAGCCACCCGGACGTTCTGCACCATGATCCTTGCCCAGCAATTCCCTGATATTTCGTTGGCCGATACGCTTTTTGTCTTCGCCCTGGAGGCCGAAGCGGGCAGTGTGTTCGCGGGGATGAACACCGTGTTCACCGGCATCGGCAAGGTCAATGCCGCCATCGCCCTGACCAAGGCCATCGCTACGCGCCGGCCCAGGCTCATCATCAACCTCGGTTCCGCCGGCAGCCTGCGCCACGGCAAGGGCGAGGTGGTGTGTTGCACCCGATTCGTCCAGCGCGACATGGACGTGACGCCGTTGGGTTTCGCCCGCTACGAGACGCCGTTATCGGATATCCCCGTGCTGTTGGAGCATGGCGTGACAGTGCCGGGCTTGCCGCTGGAAACCTGCGGCAGCGGGGACAGTTTCGAGATCAACCATGGTGACGCGCCTTATGATGTGGTCGACATGGAGGCCTATGTGCTGGCGTTGATCGCACGTAGCGAAGGCATTCCGCTGGTCTGCCTGAAGTACATCTCCGATGACGCCGGCAGTGATGCGGCGGGCGATTGGGCGGTGCAAGTGCACCTGGCTGCCGAGGCCTTCAAACGGGTGCTGTTCAGCCAGGGCTGACCGCCGGTCGGTGTTTGCGCGGGCCGAAAAAACCATCGATGCCGGGACTACCTCGAAATGGAAGAACTGCCTTCGCGCTACACAGTCGCGAAGGCTTCTACCTGTTTTCCGCAGAGGACCCGCACCATGCCCAGCAAGCCCCAGGACCAGTTCAGCATGCAAAACCCGCTGACCCAGTATCCACACCCGCCATTCCCGGCCCAAGGCCAGGCTGCACCTGGCCTGGATGCCAACATGCAACCCAAACCCGATCACGGCGAGCACACCTATAAAGGCTTCGGTCGCCTCGCGGGGCGCAAGGCGCTGATCACCGGTGCCGACTCGGGCATCGGCCGGGCCGTGGCCATCGCATTTGCCCGCGAAGGGGCGGACATTGCCCTCAACTACCTGCCGATAGAACAGCCCGACGCCCGCGAAGTGATCAAGTTGATCGAAGCAGAGGGCCGCAAGGCGGTCGCCATTGCCGGCGACCTGAAGGACGAGCACTTCTGCAAGCAGCTGGTCGACCAGGCCCATGAGCAGCTGGGCGGCCTGGACATTCTGGTGAACGTCGCTGGCAAGCAGGAAGCCCGCAAGGACATCAGCCAGATCAGCCACGAGCAGTTCGACCACACCCTGAAAACCAATGTCTACGCGTTGTTCTGGTTGTGCCAGGCCGCCGTCCCGCTGATGCCCGCCGGGGCGACCATCATCAACACGGCCTCCATCCAGTCCTACCAGCCCTCGGCCACATTGCTCGACTATGCCACCACCAAGGCCGCGATCGTTGCCTTCACCAAGGCGCTGGCCAAGCAAGTGATCGAGCGCGGCATCCGTGTCAATGCCGTGGCACCCGGGCCGATCTGGACCGTGCTGCAGCCCAGCGGCGGCCAGCCAGCCGAGAAGATCCCGGACTTCGGCGGGCATACCCCGATGAAGCGCCCGGGCCAGCCAGCCGAATGCGCATCGGTGTATGTGCTGCTGGCCAGCCAGGAGTCCAGTTACATCACCGGTGAAATTTTCGGCGTGACCGGCGGCAACCCGCTGCCATAGGGCGCCAAGGTTAAACCTTCGCGGTCCCCAGCAGTCACTTGTGATATCGGCAGGCAATCGAGGAGCAGGTCCATGGCTAGGGCAATCTGGAAAGGCGCGATCAGTTTTGGCCTGGTACATATCCCGGTAGCGCTCAATACCGCAGTGCGCACCGAGCGCGTCGACTTTGACTGGCTCGACAAGCGCAGCATGGACCCGGTTGGCTACAAGCGGATAAACAAGGTCACCGGCAAGGACATCGACAAGGAAAACGTCGTCAAAGGGGTGGAGTACGAGAAGGGCCGCTATGTGGTGATCAGCGAGGAAGAAATCCGCAAGGCGCGGCCCGAGGCCACCCAGACCATCGATATCTTTTCCTTTGTCGATGCCGGTGATATCCCGCTGCAGCATTTTGATACGCCGTACTACCTGAGCCCGGACCGGCGTGGCGGCAAGGTGTACGCGTTGCTGCGCGAAACCTTGGCCAGCACCGGCAAGGTGGCCCTGGCCACGGTGGTGCTGCATACCCGCCAGCATCTGGCGTTGCTACGGCCGCTGGACGAGGCCCTGGTGATGATCACCCTGCGCTGGCCGGAAGAAGTGCGCGGGCTGGAAACCCTGGAGCTCGACAGCAGCGTCACCGATGTGAAGGTGGACAAGCGCGAACTGGACATGGCCAAGCGACTGGTCGAGGACATGTCCGGTGTCTGGAGCCCCGACGAGTATCATGATGCCTTCCGCCAGACCATTCTCGATCTGGTGGAAGAGAAGGCCAGCAAGGGCAAGATCGAGACGGTGGAGAAGGGCGAAGCTGCCGGTGCCGAGAAAAGCGCGGACATCATCGACCTTACCGAACTGCTCAAGCGCAGCCTGGGTGGCAAGGTCAGCGCACCGAGCAAGAAGAAGCCTGCTGCCGAGAAGAAGCCTGCCAAGCGTACGCGCAAGGCGTCATGACCCCTCGACCGGTGCAAAGCCCTCCAGGTTCGCCAGGTAATCACCAAAGCCCTCGCGCGCGCGGCTGTCGCGGCGGCTACTGGTGGCCACGCTGTGCCGGGCGGTCCAGCTGATCAGCACGCCCAGCGCCTCCAGGTCCCGGACCAGGTGCACATCCTCATGGGCCGGCAGCGGCCGGAACCCGCCAATGCGCTGATAGGCCTGCGCGCTTACCCCAAGGTTCGCCCCATGGATATGCCGATGGCCCTCACGGGCTTCGTAGCGGCTCAGGTACAGCTGGCGCAACGCCGCCTTCTGCCACGGCTGCCAGCGCTGCACGTGCACGGTGCCGCACACCACATCCGTGCCGCAGTCCAGCTGGGACACCAGCCAGTGCGGCGGCACCTGGCTATCGGCATCGGTGCAGGCCAGCCAGCTGGCGCCGCGCTCGATCATCCAGGCCGCGCCGGCCCGCCGGGCTTCACCGACGTTACCCGCGTCAAGAGCCAGGGTGTGCACCGCATGGCGCCTGGCCACGGCCGCACTGCCATCGCTGCAGCGGTCCAGTACCACCAGTATTTCAACCTGATGCCCGGCCTGTTCAGCCTGGCGTGCCGCCGCCAGCACAGACTTGAGGCAGCGGCCAAGGCGGCGGGCTTCGTTATGCGCAGGGATAACCACGGCAATCATGGGCAGGTCTCGTCGAGGTCGACCACGCTGGGCTGGCTGGACCAGTACTCCAGCAGGAAGTCCGCCTCCTCATGGCGAAATACCGGGTACAGCGGCAGGTGCTTGGCCAGCATCCGGTGCACTTCGCGGCCGTCCTGCGGGCAACCCGCAATCGGGTGAGTCCAGTGGCATGCCAGCAGGCCGCCGTCGTAGGTCAGGCTGGCCGCCGACTGCTCGATAACCTGCAGCCAGTCGGTGGGGTCAAGGTAGTAGCCGATTTCGCTCAGCACGATCAGGTCAAACCGCCCACCCGGCCAGTCGCCGGGCAGCCGTGCCGCGTCCACCGAGGCGTGCCGGACGTCGGCCAGGCGCTCGCGGGTCAGGCCCACCGCAGTGGGATCGATGTCCTGGCACAGCAGATCGGCGCAGCGGTCGGCGAGCAGGGCACTGAGCTCGCCATTGGCGCAGGCGGGTTCGAATACGCGCTGGTAGCACTGGCGCGGCAGGCTGGCCATGACCAGTTCACGCTTGCGCTTTTCGTACCAGCGGGTGCGGAACGCCCACGGGTCTTCGTTGCTGGCATACAGGTCAGCGAAATACTGCGCATCAAGGCTCATGACAACTCCGTTTAAAGAAACACCAGTTCAAAAGGTTGCAACAGGCAGTCACGCAGGTTCGTCGGCAGCACCGGCGGGTTAGTGCCATCCGGCTCCAGCTGGCTGGCGTGGGCGGCCAGGGCCTTGCGCTTGCGCGCCAGGCGGGTTTCATCCAGCTGCAGCCGGTGCGCACGGGGCCACGGCAGGCGCGGGTCGTCAGGCTGCGCCCAGTGCCACGCCCACACCGGCACCTCCGCCAGTTGCACCTGACGGGCGTGCGCGGCGTGCGCGGCAGCGCGGCCGACGGCCTCGTGGTCACAATGTCCATCCCCGCGCCAGGTTGCCATCAGCAAGTCATCGGGCCGCAGCAGCTGGGTCAGGTGGCTGACCAGAAACGCCTCTTCGCGAGGCAGATGGCCGTCCTTGAGGTTGAGTCGGCGCCAGTCCACCCGGCCCAGGTCAAGGTCCAGCTGCTGCAGGGCCAGGCGGCTTTCCTGCGGACGCTGCCGACGCAGGCGATGCTCGCTCCATTGGTTTGATCCGGGATGGCTGCCTTCACCGTCCGTGGCGGAGATCAGCAGCAAGTCGCCTTCGCGCCCCTGGAAATCGGCCAGCAAGCCGCCCGCCATGAGTATCTCGTCATCCGGATGTGGCGCGATCAGCACCAGGCGGCGCCCCGGCGGGCACAGCTGGCGCGCATCGAGCCAGGTGGCGCGGGCCAGGAGTGCCGCTTGCTGCCAGGCTGCCCACGGCGTGCCGCTGCTGGCTTGTATCAGGTTCTCGCTCATAGCTGCCACGCCCCGGCCGGCACTTGTGCCAGCTGCTGCCCCAGGACCGCCAGGTCACGCTCGGCGTGGCTCTGGCGCAGGAATACCGGCAGGTCGGCAATCAAGCGAGCAAAGTGGCTGCTACGGCAGAACGGGGTCGCGCCCAACGCCCGGCCGACATGGCTGATCACTTGCTCCACCGCCTGTTCGACCTGCGCACGGGTGCGCCGCACTTCGAAACTGGCGTCTGCCCCGGGCTGGCGGTCAATCCAGCCAGCGCATTCGCGCAGCGCCGCGCGGGCGCCGAACAGCGCGGCGTCCACAGCACCCAGGTGCGCATCGGCATGCACATCGGGCCGTGGGTTGCGGCAATGCTCGCGCAGGTAGTCCGCCAGGGCTTCTGCCGCACCGTACCAGCAGGCGGCAATGCCCGCGCCGCCGTGCCAGAAGCCGGGGCGCGACAGGTACTGGCCGGGTTTGCCGATGAGCGTGCCAGGGGTGTTGTTGAATTCGACTTCGACGCTGGCCGTGGTCGCCATGCCCACGGCTTGCCAGTGTTCGATGTTCAACTCCTGGCTGGGTTGCGACAGCTCGATCGCAACCAGCTGCGGTTGCTCCGCTTCGTCCCAGGCGGTGATCAAGGCCCTGTCGATCTGCAAGGCGCCGGAACACCATGCTTTGCGGCCGACCAGACGCACCTGGTCACCCTGCCGCGCGCTGATATGGGCACGTGCACCAGGCGGCTCGGCAGCCCATACACCCCAGATACCGTCTGCAGCGTGATGAGCGGCAGCACATTCGGCGAGTATGGCCAGGGCGTCGGTGTGGCCTTCGTACAGCTTGGCCAGGGCCAGGTCGCAGCCGGCCACCCTGGCCAGGGTCTGCCAGCGGCGAAGTGTGTTGCCCTGGCCCGGCAACGGCAGCAGGTCCAGGTGATCGGCTTGCAAGGCCTGGATAAGCTGGGGCAGTTGCGTGTCCAGGTTCAAAGGCTGCTGCCGTTCACCGAAGGTGCGCAACAGCCGGTCGAGGTTGGTCAGGTTGAAGTCCTGAACGATGCTCATCAGCGCGTCTCCCGGGTCATGTCCATTGGCTGTAACGCCATCATTCGAGGCCCATCTGCTTGCGCATGCGGGCGGTGACCGACTGCCGCACTTTACCCATGTCAGCCCATGGGTCTTCCACCTCCGTCAGGCGCTCGCGCAGGTTGGCGATGTTCCACTGGTTGGCGCCCTTGAGCTGTGTCAGCTCTTCGCGCCATATGGGTACCGAAACCGGCAAGCCCTCGCGGGCCCGAAGCGAGTAGGCGCAGGCAGTGGTGGCACCTTTGCCATTGCGCAGGTAGTCGATGAAGATACGGCCCACGCGGTTTTTGGGGCCGGATACGGCACTCAAGCGGTCCGGGAACAGCTTGGCCAGGTAATTGACAATGGCATGGCTGAAGTCCTTCACTTCGTCCCAGCCGGCCTTGCGGGTCAACGGCACCACCAGGTGGATACCTTTGCCGCCGCTGGTTTTCAGAAACACCTTCAGGCCCAGCTCATCAAGCAGGGTCAGGGTCAGCTGAGTGGCCTCGAGCATGGCTTTCCAGGGCAGCGCGGGGTCCGGGTCGAGGTCCAGGACGAAGCGGTCTGGCTTGTCGAAGTCTTTGTCAGTGCCATTCCAGGTGTGCAATTCGAGCATGTTCATCTGCACGGCGCCGAGCAGCGTGTCCGGGCGATTGATGACCATCGCCGCCTGACCCGCCTCGGCTTTTTCGTAGCTGAGCACATGCGCGATGTGCAGCTGGCCTGCGTTTTTCTGGAAGAACAGCTCGCCCGCCAGCCCGTCCGGCGCACGTACCAGCGCCACCGGCCGGTGCTTGAGCTGCGGCAGGATCCACTGGCTGACCGCTGCGTAGTATTCGGCCACGTCACGCTTGGTGCTGCCGCTGCTGGCATCGATGACGCGGTCGGGGTGGGTCAGGCGCAGGTCGTCAAACTCATCCGCTGCCTTGGCCTTTCTGGTTTTCGGCACGGTCTTGGCGGGCATGGCGCGCTCCAGGTCGATGGCAGTGGCAGGTTTGTCATCGCGCAGGCCATGGAACACCGAGTGACGGACGATGCCCTCCCGGGTCATCTGCGCGTAGGCGACTTCGGCCAGCAACTGTGGCTTCAGCCAGTGCACGCCGCGGGCTTCGGCCCCGGTCGGCGGTTTGGGCAGTGCGGGCTTGGCGATTTCCAGCGGTTCGAGACGGGCATGGATACTGGCAAGCGTGGTGCTGCTGAAGCCGGTACCGACCTTGCCGGCATAGCGCAGCGCGCCGCTTTCATTGTCATGCAGTGCCAGCAGCAAGGCGCCGAAACCGCTACGGCTACCTTTGGGGTCGGTAAAGCCGACAATCACGAACTCCTGGCGTTGCGTGCACTTGAGCTTGATCCAGTCGGCGCTGCGCCGGCCCACGTAGGGGCTGTCCAGGCGCTTGCCGATCAGCCCTTCAAGTTGCAGGCGGCAGGCGCTGTCGAGCAGCGAATCCACCGGTTGGTCGAAGTCGGCGGAGAACTTCAGGTTGTCGGCCTCGTTGTGCTCCAGCAACTGGCGCAGCGCTTGGCGGCGCTCCTGCAGCGGTACCTGGCGCAAGTCACGGCCGCCCAGAAACGGCAGGTCGAACAGGTAATAGGTGATCTGCTCATCGCGCCCGGAGTCAAACGCATTCTGCAGCGCCTGAAAATCGGCCACGCCGTGTTCGTTGTTGACCACCATTTCGCCATCCAGCCAGGCCGAGTCGACGCCCAGCTCGCGCAAGGCGTTCAATTGCCCCGGCATTTTGGCACTCCAGTCGTGGCCATTGCGGGTAAACAGGCGGATGTCATCGCCTTCGATCCGGGCCAGGATGCGATAACCGTCGAATTTCACTTCGTAGCGCCATTCACCGGTGGGCGGTGAGTCGACCAAGGTGGCGAGCTGCGGCTCCAGGTGGGTTGGCAATGCAGCTGCTTTGCCGGTGCTTGCCCGCTTGCGGGTGGCAGGTTTTCGCTTCGCTGCTTTTGCGGTACTGCCTTTTGGCACCAGGGTGCGGTCGCTGATGACGCTGTCGGGCTGGTCGTCGACGATGCTGTATTCGCTTTCACTGCGTGCCTGGCCGTCGTGCGACTTGACCAGCATCCACTGTTCCTTCTTGCCCGCCAGGCGAGTGCGAAACAGGTTCCATACGCCGCTGAGCTTCTCGCCCTGCAGGCGAAAACGCAGTTTGCCCTTGGCATAGGCCGCCTGCGCATCGCCCTCGGGCTCCCAGATGCCCCGGTCCCAGACAATAACGTCACCCGCGCCATAATGCCCCTCAGGGATGTTGCCTTCGAAGTCGGCGTAATCCAGGGGGTGATCTTCGACGTGCACGGCCAGGCGCCGTACCTTCGGGTCGAGCGACGGCCCTTTGGGGATGGCCCAGCTTTTCAGCGTGCCATCCAGCTCCAGGCGAAAGTCGTAGTGCAGGTGGCTGGCGTCGTGTTTCTGGATGCAGAACTGCAAGGCGTGGGCCCGCTTGGCACGGCTGCGCTTGCCACTGGGTTCAGGCGTGGCGTTGAAATCGCGTTTGCGCGCGTATTCCTCGAGGGGTTTGGCCATGGCGGGCTCCGGGGCGAGTCGCGGTCTTATCGTTGGGAGGCGGCTGGGCCCGGCGGAGTTCAAAATATCCGCCGAGGCGAGCGCGCTGAAAAACTCTGAATCTTCCTGGGTTTGGTGGAGTCGACCGAAGGTAAGCCAACTGACGGAGACGATCATGTCCAGACCTGATGACCCCAAACCGTATACACCGACCGAAATCGATGACACCGAAGACCGCATGGGCAGCGTCCATGAACTGGATTTCAGTGAGCGCCAGGATGAACGCGAGGGGCGGGTAGGGGATGAGCGCCCGGCAGCCGATGTCGCCCAGGAATTTTCGCCGCGCCGCGTGGCGCAGAGCGGCATGACAGGGGGCGAGGCCTTGAGTGACAGCTTGCATGAGGACAACGTGACCTATGACGACCTGAGCCCCGATACGCTGCTGGACGAGACCGGCGCCCGCGACCCGCATGAGCCTGGCCAGGGTGGCCCGGCGGACGAGGCATTGCGCGAGGTGAATGCTGACGAGATCGGCGGTGGGTTCGGCCTGGATGAAGCCGAGCTGGCCCGTTCCGCACCGCTGGATGGCGAGCCATGGACCGATGATGTGATCGACGAAGACCAAGGGGGCAAGCCATGAGCGAGTTAAGATGCGCGTGCAGTGAATGCTCCTGTACGGTGGATGCCGCCCCTCAGAACGGCAAGGCCTACTGCTGTGAGGCCTGTGCCAGCGGGCACCGTAACGGTGAACCGTGCCGTATGCCGGGTTGCAATTGCGGACAGGTGGCGCAGGTGAAGGAAAGCAGCGTCGACAATGCGCTGGATGAGACCTTCCCGGCGAGTGATCCGATTTCTCCCTGATTCATGCTAGTACTTTGAACGGCTTGCAGGTGTTTGCCGCAAGATATGCAGCGCCTATGAGATCGAGCGCCGCCCGCGCGGCGCTCGATCTCATAGGCGACGCAAATGCTGTGGCAAGCGCCTGTTTAGCGCTGCCGGGACTGTTCTGCCTGGCCTTCAATGCGTCTGCCAGATCCCATTGCTGCGCTCACACTCGGTACGCGCCTGCCCCAGGCTAGGTGTATCGTAGTAATAGGTCACCACCCGGGCATCCTTGGGCAAGCCAGGCCGAGTGGACGGCTGGTCATTGCCGGCTGCTTCAGGATTGGCCAGCGCCTCCTGGGTCAACGGTGCGATACAACTGCCCACGCTGCCATCGGCGCAACGCGCCACCTTCTGCTTCTGCGCGCTGAGCATGTCCTTGCTCTCGTTGCTGCACGACCAGTTGATCGCTTCCGGCGGCATGTTGCCGAAGGTGTAGCAGGTATGTTGCGCCACCGGTTTCACCGCTTCGCTGGACGATCGGGTGACCACATCGCAGGCCTCGGCCAGCACCTCGCCGCTGGCCAGGCTTGCCAACATCAATGTCATCGTAAAGACACGCATGGGACACCTCCCGGCCACAGGCCGTCATTCACGTCGAAGCTGGTTTGTCGCGCTGGCGCATGGCCTTGGCACGTTTTTCCAGCACCACATAGGTGATCACCGCCAGCGCCAAGGGAATCAGGTAATACAAGGTCCGGTAAGCCAGCAGCGCCGCCACCAGGCTGCCCTGGCCCATCTGGCCATGCAGCAACCCCAGAAATACCGTTTCCAGCACGCCCAGCCCGGCCGGAATATGCGCAACCACCCCAGCCACGCAACTGATCAGCAGAATCCCCAGAATAGAGGGGTAGAAGGCCTTGTCGGGCAACAGCCAGTAGATCAGCAAGGCCATCATCGCCCAGTTGCTGGCGCCGAGTGCCACCTGGCACAGCGCCAGGCGCAGCCCAGGCAGGGTCAGCTCGTGATCACGCCAGCGCCAGGTGCGCTTCTTGGCAAAACCACAGGCAAACAGATAGGCAAAGGCGATGGCCAGCAGCGCAAAGCCGATGAATTGCAGGCCCGTAGTGCCCACCGCCCAGTTCGCGGGCAGCTCTACCAGACGCAACGCGAACACACCACCGGCGAGCAGCATGTAACCCATCCAGTTGGTCAGCAGGCCGAGGGTGAGGATGCGGGTGATGGTGGCCGTATCCAGCCCAAGCCGGCTGTACAGCCGGTAACGCAGCGCAACGCCGCCCACCCAGGTGGTGAAGTTGAGGTTGAAGGCGTAGCACACGAACGCGACTGGCAGCACCTGCCGGGCAGGCAACGTGTGGCCGGTGTAGGTGCGTGCCAGCAGGTCGTAGCTGGCGAAGATCAGGAAGCTGCACAGCGCCATCACCAGGCCCACCGCCAAAACGCCAGGCTTGTAGGCGAACAATGACTGGCGCACTTCGCCCCAGTCCAGATTGCGTGCCAGCATGAACAACAGCACCGGGATCAGCACCACGAACAGCACGGTGAACAGGCGTTTGGCCCAGGTTTGCCAGCGCTTGCGCTCCATCAGGTATTGCCCTCGTGCAGGTTGCCTTGGGTGTGGACTTGCGCTTGCAGCGATTTCAGGCGTTTGCGGTGCGCCGGCAACCAGCCGGCAATGCGCGGAAAATGCCGAACTACGTGGAAGCACAGGAATATCAGCGGGGCCCGCCACCAATAGCCGCGGATCATGCGTTCCAGGGTCACCGGCTTGCATTGCTCGCTTGCCAGCGTGCGCAGGTGCTGGTGCAGCTGCTGGTTGAAGGCACGGTCGCGGATGAACAGGTTGGCCTCCAGGTTCAATGACAGGCTCAACGGGTCCAGGTTGCTGGAGCCGACGGTGGACCACTCATCGTCCACCAGCGCCACCTTGCCGTGCAGCGGGCGCTGGCAGTATTCGTGAATGCGTACGCCATCGCGCAGCAGGTAGTTGTACAGTAGCCGTGAAAGCGCCCGCACCCAGCGCATGTCCGGCTGGCCCTGCATGATCAGGGTCACCTCCACCCCCCGGCGGGCGGCATTGCGCAGCTCGCGCAGCAGGCGGTAGCCGGGGAAGAAATACGCATTGGCGACCACGATGCGCTGGCGGGCAGCGCGCAAGGCCTCCAGGTACTGCGCTTCGATGGCGGTGCGACGCTGCCCGTTGTCACGCTCCACCAACACCGCAGTTGTTTCGCCGGTAGGCGCGGTCACGGGTCGCACCTCGCTGGGGGGTTCGAGCACAGGCGACATCAGGCGTCGGCTCACTGCATGCACTTGCGCCACCACTGGGCCGGTGACTGCGACGGCGTAGTCTTGCTTGGCCATCGGCCCATAATCGCCCAAGTGATCGGCGCTGTAGTTGATGCCGCCGATGAAGGCCAGCTCGCCGTCGATGACCACAATCTTGCGGTGCAGGCGCCGGAACAGATTGGTGCGCATGCCCGCCAGTTTCGGCTGGGGGTCGAACAGGTGAAAGCTGACCCCGGCATCGGTCATGGCCGCAATAAAATCGTCGGGCAGATCCGCCGTGCCGTAGCCATCTGCCACCACCTCGACCCGCACGCCGCGGCTGGCAGCCTCGATCAACGCCCGCTGCAGCTGCTGGCCGACCTTGTCGTCGAAAATGATGAAGGTTTCCAGCAGGACTTCTTCCCGTGCCTGGCCGATGGCGTCGAATACACGGGGGTAGAATGCCTCGCCATTGATCAACAGTTCCACGCTGTTACCGTCTACCCAGGGTCTTTTCACACAACGATCTCCGCAGCCAGGGGGGCGTGGTCGGACAGGTGCGACCACGGGTAGTTGGACAACACCTGGGCCTTGCCAGGCATGGCGTTGCGCACATAGATCCGGTCCAGGCGCAACAGCGGCATGCGCGCCGGGAAACTGCGCGCCGGGGTGCCGAACCGCTCGCCAAAGGCTTCGACCAGGCGCTGCGACAGCACTGCGTCCGCCTTCAGCCGCCAGTCATTGAAGTCGCCGGCAACAATCACCGGCGCTTTTGGCGGCAGGCGGTCAAGCAGTTCGAGCAACAGCTTCACCTGGCTTTGCCTGTGCGCTTCGCGCAGGCCCAGGTGCACGCACACCGCATGGACCTGTTCGTGGCCTGGCACTTCCAGCTGGCAGTGCAGCAGGCCGCGCTGCTCGTTGCCGTGTACCGACACGTCGAGGTTGTCGAAACGGGTAATCGGAAACTTGGAAAGCAGGGCATTGCCGTGGTCGCCGTGGGGGTACACCGCATTGCGACCGTATGCAAATTGCGGCCACATGCTATCGGCGAGAAATTCGTACTGCGGTGCCTCCGGCCACGCTGGGTGGCGTACAGCATGCTGCTGGTGGCTGCCATGCACTTCCTGGAGGAATACCAGGTCTGCACCGGTGGTACGCACGGCTTCGCGCAGCTCGGGCAGGATGAAGCGCCGGTTGAAAAAGGTGAAACCCTTGTGCACGTTGAGGGTGAGCACGTTCAGCCGGTGTACGGCGGTAACTTTGTCGATGATGCAATGGGGGGCAGGCAGGGTCCTGTTCACAGCGGCACCTCCGGCGCCACGCCGGGCTCGGTCATCAGCGGGTGGTCCAGGTGCAGCTTCTCCAGCAAACGTCGCGCATCGTAGGGCGCATGCACCTTCTGGTCGTTGTCGAAGTAGCAGTAGACATCCCGCGAAGCACGCCGAGGCGGCGGGCCCGGGACGATCAGCTTGGCATCATCGGCCTGGCTGCCCTGGCTCCATTGCTGAATCCGATGCTTCCAGCGCCGCAGCGCGCGCACCGTGTAGCCGCTGCTGTACAGTTCGACATCGCCGTGCAGGCGCATGTACATGAAGTCGGCCGTGACATCTTCCACGTACGGCCACTTACCCGCGCTGTCGGCAACCACCAGCGCAACGTGGTGCTTGCGCAACAGCTTGACGAAGGCTTCGCACAGGAAGCTCTCGTGGCGTATTTCCACCGCATGGCGCAGCCGGTAATTGCCTTGGATGGCGGTGCCGCCATTCCCTTGCAGGCGTTCGGCGCAGCCCTCGGCACAGGCCCGCGCAGCTGCAACATCGCGGGGTAGCAAGTCAAGAAACGCGCTGAAAAGCGCCTCGTCGAACTTCATGTTGGGTGGAAACTGCCAAAGAAACGGCCCTAGCTTGTCACCGAGCAGCAGCGGGCCAGACGCGAAGAAATTGGCAATCGGCTGTTCGATCTCCCTCAGCCGGCGTATGTGGGTGATGTAGCGGGGCGCCTTCACCGAGAACACGAAATCCTCAGGCGTCGCGTGAGCCCAGGCCTGGTAACGGTCAGGCGTTTGCAGGCTGTAGAACGACCCGTTGATCTCGATGGTGTTCACGGCTCGAGAGGCAAACGCCAGCTCATCGTCCTGGGGTAGCCCCTTGGGGTAGAAATCCTTGCGCCAAGGGCCATAGCGCCAACCTGAAATGCCGATACGCACTTCGCTCACGCTGCCTCCTCATGATCGTCGTTGCCCGGTTCATCAATTGCGACACGTGCAACTGCACAAGGGTTCAAGGGTGAAGATCGACGGCGCGCACGGTCGCGGATTGAACTTTGCCGTCACGCGCGATTCCACCCTTAAGCAGCCCAAGCCTGGCGCTACGGGGAGGACCGACAGCATGAAATTCGACCGTTTCGCGCAATGGCTGGCGAATTGTGCGGGTCGCCCGCAAACCTTCGTCATCGCCTTTCTGTTGATACTGGCTTGGGCAGTGACCGGCCCGCTGTTCGATTACAACGATACCTGGCAGCTGGTGATCAACACTTCGACCACCATCGTCACATTTCTGATGGTGTTCCTGATCCAGAACACCCAGAACCGCGACAACGACGAACTGCACATCAAGATCGACGAACTGCTGCGCACCACCAAGCGTGCGCACAAGGCATTGCTGGACCTGGAAGACATGGACCCGGCCGAGCTGCACGCCCTGCGCAAGCAGTACCAAAGCATGGGCAAGCTCGACCCGCATCAGGCCGACCGCCGGGACCCACCCGGTGACTGAAGGCCTGCCCGATTCACCGGAAGAAGCACTGCCAGACCCTGGAGGCACGCATGGCCAGACATATCATCCACTTCACCGGCCCGATCAATTCATCTACCTGTGGCAACCTGATCAATACCTGCTCCAAAGCCATGCAACAAGGCGCAGATCTGCTGCAGCTGAACATCGCCACCATGGGCGGGGAGTGCAGCTACGGCTTTACCCTGTACAACTTCCTGCGCGGCCTGCCGATTCCGTTGCACACCCATAACCTGGGGACGGTGGAGTCCATGGGCAACATCCTGTTCCTGGCAGGCGAGCACCGCACTGCCTGCACCCACAGCAAGTTCCTGTTCCACCCGTTTCACTGGACTTTGCATGGCTCCGTGGACCACGCCCGCATGGCCGAGTACGCCATGAGTCTGGACTACGACTTGCGGCTGTATGCGGAAATCGTGGCAGAGCGCACCCAGGGCAGCAGCGAGGTGCTGGATGTACCGCGCTACCTGATGGCCTACCCGCGCATACTCGGCCCGCAAGAAGCGCTGCAAAGCGGCATGATCCATGCCATCGACGAGATGCCGCTGGCGTCGGAGGTGAGCCAGTGGAGTGTGCATGCCTGAGGCCAGCCACTGGCTCGCAATGCCGTACTGACTGATGTGCGGTCAGTACGGCACCGAGCCGTGCAGGGCTTCGATCGCTTCCACCAGGTCGTCGTAGCCGACCGGTTTGTTCAGGTGCCGGTCAAAGCCCGACTGCCGCGACTTGTGCTGGTCGGCACTGGCGCCGTAGCCGGTCAGCGCGATCGCCGGCGTGTGCTGAAGGTGGCGCAGGCCCCTCAGCGCCTTGATCAACGCATGGCCGTCCATGACCGGCATGCCGATGTCGGACAGAATGATGTCGTAGGTCGAGTCCCCTGCCGCCTGCAGCGCCTGGCGCGGGTCATTGAAGGCGCTGACTTCGGCGCACTCCATTTCCAGCAGTTGCTGCATCACCTCCAGCACTTCAGGCGAGTCATCGACCAGCAGCACGTGAATGCCGCTGAGCCGACCCGCGTAGTCCACCTCGGCGGGCACCGCAGACGGGCGGCGTCCGGCAGCGGACAAGGGCAGGCTGACGGTGAACGTACAGCCCTGGCCGATGCCCGCCGATTGCGCCTGCACGCTGCCGCCATGCGCTTCCACCAGCTGCCGGACCAGCGACAGGCCAATCCCCAGGCCTTCACGGGTGTGACTGCCCGATGCCGGCGTGGCTTGGCTGAACAGGTCGAAAATATGCTCCAGGCTGCCTGCACTCAGGCCGATACCCTGGTCGATAACCCGCAGCGAGAGCTGATCATCCGCATGGCTCAGCACCAGGCGGATCACCGAGCCGGCCGGGCTGAACTTCATGGCGTTGTTCAGCAGGTTCCAGATCACCTGTTCCAGCCGGGTGCTGTCGCCCTCGATGAACAACGCCAGCCCGTCCGCGGGCAGTTCCAGCGCCACGCTGCAGGCTGGTTGCTCACTCAGCACCACCGCGTGGATCCCCTGCAGGATGGCAGTGAAGTCCAGCGGTTCGGTCTTGAGCTTGAGCTTGCCGGTACGGATACGCGCTACATCGAGCAAGTCATCGATGATTCGCGCCTGGCTGGTGACCGCGTCGCGGATGGTGCTCACGGCCTTGTTCGCGGCCGCTATATGGGCAATCGAAGGCAGGCGCCGGAGGATCTCCGCGTTGAGCTGGATCAGGTTGAGCGGATGCTTGAGTTCGTGGGACATGATGGCGAAGAACTCGTCCTTCATGTGGCTGTTGCTCTGCGATTCGGCCAGCTGCTTGGTCTGTTCGTCGTGCAGGCGTTTGTGCCCGGTGAGGTCGCGGGCGATTTTCACGAAGCCGCGCAAGCTGCTGCCCTTGAGCCGGGAGATTTCGCCGCTGGAGTAGAAGCGGCTGCCATCTTTGCGCACATGCCAGCGCTCGTCCTGGCTACGGTCGTCGGCACGTGCTGCCTGCAGCTCCCGCTCGGGTACGCCGTGCTGGCGATCTTCCTCTGTGAAGATCAACTGGTAGTGCTGGCCGAGCACATCGGCCTTGGCGTAGCCGAAGATCAACGTGGCACCGGTGTTCCAGTCGGTCACCAGGCCCTGCTCGTCGAGCAGGATGATGGCAAAGTCGTGAGTGCTCTCGGCAACCACACGCATGCGCTCTTCGCCCAGGCGCACGCGCTCTTCGGCTGCCCGGCTCTTGCTGATGTCGATGAAAGTGAGCACCGTGCCGTCGATCTTCTGTTCACTGGAGCGGTAGGGCAGCAGGCGCGCCAGGTACCAATGCTGGTCCCGGCCGACGATTTCACGCTCGATGATGCTTTCGCCCTGGACCACGGCACGGGCGTCGTCGGCCAGTGCCGGGTAGTCCAGGCGATGGGTGATGTCGAGCAGCGACCGACCGGTGTCGACCGGCAGCATGTTGAACAGGTCGGTGGCGCGCGGGGTGAACCAGCGGATGTGCAGGTTGCGGTCGACGAACACCGTGGCGATGTCGGTGCTGGCGATCAGGTTGCTGAGGTAGTCGTTGACCTTGTCGGTTTCCTCGACCTTGTTCTTGAGCTCGTAGTTGACCGTCAGCAGTTCCTCGTTGATGGACTGCAGTTCTTCCTTGCTGGTCTCCAGCTCTTCACTGGCCGAGCGCAGTTCTTCGTTGATCGCCTGCATCTCTTCGTTGGAGGCGGTCAGCTCTTCGCTGGAAATCTCCGATTGCTCAATGGTTTCGTGCAGCTGCAGCCGGGTGCGCTGCAACTCCCGCTCCAGGTTGTGCAACACCATGCTGTCGGTCTGGCGAATGGCGCCGGGAAGGGGCAGCGACGGGTCGGGCGCGCGTTCTTCGAAAACCACCAGCAGGTACTCGCCAGCGCTGGCCTCGTCCTTGTGCGGCTGGACGGTGATTTCCACCTGTAGCCGTGCTGCGCCTTCGCCCAGGTCAACCGGCCGCGAGGTCACGGCTTCGGTGCCCTGGCGGGCCTGGAACAGGGTGCTGCGCAAGGCCAGGCGCAAGCTCGGCAGCACCAGGTTCAGCAGGTTGCGGCTGAGTTCGCCACTGCCCAGTTGCATGAATCGCCCCACGCCTTCGCTCAGATGCAGGATGGTACCTTCGCCATCGATGATCAGGCTGGGCGGGGTCCGCCGCGCCAGCGCCCGGTGGTGCAGTTCGGCATAGGCAGGTTTGCGCCCGGGCTTGCTTTTACCCCGCGCAGGTTGCAGCACATTGGCAAGGTCCGGGCCCGGCAACTGCCGGCCCGAGCGCCGCGCGGCGTTACTGACGTCACGTGCCCGGTAAATGCGGTTGCGCTTGTCGACCACGGCGAACAGCTCACTGGCCAGGTCGGCGGATTCGGACGAGCCGAGGAACAGATAGCCGCCGGGGCGCAGGGCGAAGTGGAACATGCGCAGGATGTCCTGCTGGATTTCGCGGTCGAGGTAGATCAGCAGGTTGCGGCAGACGATCAGGCTGATCTGCGAAAACGGTGGGTCGGACAACAGGTTGTGCCGGGCAAACAGGACTTTTTCGCGAACTTCCTTGCGCACCCGGTAATGCTGGTCCTCCTTCGCGAAAAACTGGCGCAACCGCGAAGGCGGTACATCGGTGACGATCGCCTCAGA
>NZ_JABMCN010000059.1 GCF_013179515.1 Pseudomonas sp. CM27 | reverse complement strand
GAAGCGGCTCCTGGAGGGGTGATCGGCAACCATGAAGTACCAGGCGATTGACAGCAGGATCCCGGGTACGGCAAAGAAGTAGAACACCTCGCGCCAGCCCCACACCGAAATGATCACGGCGCACAGGGGCGGGACGATGACTGGGCCGAACTTCACGGCAGACAGAAAGATGCCCGAGGCGATGCCTTTTTCCCGGGGCGGGAACCAGTTGTTGATGGTGGTCGTCATGCTGATCGGTAACGGGCCCTCCGCCACCCCCAGGCCCAGGCGATAGAGTTTCAATGCCAACAGCGAGCCTGCCGTGCCGACCAGGCCGGTCAGCGCCGAGGTCATGATCATTGCGCCGGGCAGGATTCGGCTTACGCCGTATTTGCTGAACGCCAAACCGGCCGGGATCTGGGCCAGTGCGTAGGCCAGCAGGAATAGGCTCATGAGGCCGCCGGCCTGGGCGTTGCTCATCTCGAATTCCTGCCGGATGAACGGCAGCGCGACACCGAGATTGGCCCTGTCCGCCGCTGCGATGGTGTAGATGGAAAAAATCATCCCGGCAACGATCCAGCGGTAGCTGCTGCGCCCTTTGGCATGGACTATTTCAGCGGTCAACATAATGTGCACACCCTTGTTGTTGTAATTCGCGGGTAATCTAGGCACGGTGATACAAGAAAAAAAGCGACAAAAACTCAACTCAAATCATCGCTTTTGGTGGACAGTCTGAATCCCACTCCCCTAGACAGCAGCCCTGCGGAGGTAATAAACGTGATCACCCTGAAGCAGATCGAAGCCATTTACTGGATTGTCGAGCTGGGCAGTTTCGAGGCCGCCGCCACCAAACTGAACATGTCGCAGTCGGCGATTTCCAAACGAGTCCAGGAGTTGGAGGATGCCTTCGGCGTATCGATCTTCGATCGCTCCAAGCGCACTGCCCGGCTTACGCAAAAGGGTATCGAACTGCATGGCTGCGCGGTGGACATGCTGCGCCAGCGTGACGACTTGCTCGAACGCATCAGCTCGAAGGAAACCCTGATCAGGCGGTTTCGCCTTGGGGTGACGGAACTCACCGCGCTCACCTGGCTACCCTCGCTGGTCGAGCGCATACATCAGACCTACCCACGGGTCGACCTCGAGCCTTCCATCGAACTCAGCACCGACCTGTTGCGGCGGCTGGAAAACGATGAGATGGACCTCATCGTCGTGCCCGACATCTTTCACGATCCGCGCTTCATCAGCACGCCCTTGAAGGCCGTAGAGAACGCCTGGATGTGTGCACCCGCCTTGTATCCAGGCGACGGCGCCATCAGCCTGAATGCGCTGGCGAACTTCACCGTATTGACGCAGGGCGGCAGCTCAGGGACCGGCCTGACCTACGAGCGCTGGCTGGCAGAACACGACATTCGCCTTGGCAAGACCCTGACCAGCAACTACCTCGTGGCGCAGGTCGGCCTGACCATCTCAGGTGTGGGCATCAGCTACCTGCCGCTCGCCTGCATGGGCACGCTTATCACCCAGGAGCGCTTGAAGGTGATCCACACGCAGCAGCCATTGCCAGCCATCAACTACGTCTGCGTTCACAGGGCCGACCGCTACCAGGGGCTGACGGTCGAAGTGGCCCGTCTCGCCCAGCAAACCTGTAATTTCGACCAGCTAATCATCACTTGAGGCGATGATTTCTGATAAAAAAATATCGCTAAAAGCAAAGCCTGTTCTCTCCTAACATCGGCGCATACCCCTTGATCAGGAGATTGAACATGTTATTACCCGGGTCCCGCATCCTCGCTTCACCTGCTCTGGCCCCCGCGTCAGTCATCGAAGCTTTCGCTTCGGTGGTCACCCCGCACATCAGCGACAACCTCGGCCGCCACATTGGTGCCCGAGGCCTGACCCGCTACAACACAACGGGCAAACTGGTGGGTACCGCACTGACCATCAAGACCCGGCCCGGTGACAATCTCTATATCTACAAGGCCCTGACCTTGCTCGAGCCGGGTCACGTATTGGTGATCGACGCCCAGGGTGACACCAACAATGCGGTGATCGGCGAGCTCATCAAGCTCTACGCCGAACAACGCGGCTGTGTGGGGTTCATCGTCGACGGCGCGATTCGTGATGTGGATTCATTCCGTTCGAGCCCCTGTTACGCACGGGGTGTCGTGCATTGCGGCCCTTACAAGACTGGCCCAGGCGAAATCAACGTACCGGTGTCGGTTGGCGGCATGCTGGTGAACCCGGGTGACATCATCGTCGGTGACGAGGATGGCGTCGTGGCGTTCCCCCTCGCGGCAGCCGAGCAGGTGCTGGCTCAGGCCCATGCTCATCAAGCCCATGAAGAGCGGGTAAAGGCTGAAATCGCCACTGGAGCTGTGGATCAATCCTGGCTGGACAAGGTGCTGGAAAAGGCCGGGTTGGCGGATTGAAACCCGCTATCGATCAGCCCTCCCGTGGCGGACCGTCTGACCGCCACGGTCACTTCTTATTCCAGACTTGTCAGGAAGCTAAAGAGATTCGCTGCCTCTGAGGGTGATAGAGCGCGGGGATGGGTGCTGCATCGTCCGGATTACTCGACCACGATTGCCATGGCTATCAAAGATCACAGGGAAAAGTAACGGCTGCAATCAATCTGTCGGGCCCAGATGCCGTGATGGGTCCCGAGGGTACTACGGAGAAGTTCGTGGCGTTACAGCGGGAATGCAGCGGAAAGATCAGCGCCGAACTGGAATATGTCAAAGACTGATGACTGGATCGTGTGGCAGGACCGTGGAAACCCTGTGTCATAGGCAGCACGCACCAGACAGCCAATTCCATCCCACGACTTTACGCCATTTTTACTCGACATTTCCGGACAGCAGGCAATACTGCCGGCACTGTCCTAACGAGCTTACTCAATGCCGCTTCCAGCATTGCGTTTCATCGCCTTCATCATTGGTGTATTCCTGATTACTCTGGCCGTCAGCATGGTGATCCCGATGCTGACGCTGCTGTTGTATGACCGCAGCGACGACCTCGGCGCTTTCGCCTCGTCGAGCCTCATCATTCTGTGCGCCGGCCTGGTCATGGTAGCTCGCGGCATCCCGGACACACCGCAGTTGCGGGCCAGGGACATGTATTTCCTCACGACGGCAAGCTGGGTCATCGTGTGCGCCTGACGTTCTCGTTCTTCTTCTCAGTCACCATCGCGGTCATTGCCCTTGGCCTCTCTCTGCTAGGGCTCGACTGGACGACGGCGTTGAGCGGAGCCGCTACCGCCGTGTGCAACGTTGGACCAGGTCTGGGTACACTTATCGGTCCAGCAGGTAATTTCGCCTCGTTGCCGGACGCTGCGAAATGGTTGCTGACGGTCGGCATGCTGCTTGGACGGCTCGAAATCCTCACCGTGCTGGTACTCGTCTCGCCAGCTTTCTGGCGATTCTAGAGCAGACGTCATACAAACAATCAGCCATAAAATTGGGCAGAGGCTGCATATTCGTTCTAGGTTTACTGGCGCAGGAAGAACAACAACAAGCGGAGAACGACGCCATGAACCGAGCCCTTCGCCTGGCTTTGGCCAGCACCTTGTTTGCTGTCTGTGCTGCCGCCCAGGCCGCACCGACTTTCATCAACATCCTCACAGGCGGCACCAGCGGTGTCTATTACCCGGTAGGTGTAGGCATCTCACAGCTCTACAGCCATGGCATCGAGGGCAGCAAGACCTCCGTGCAAGCCACCAAGGCGTCGGTCGAGAACCTCAACCTGCTACAAGCCGGTCGAGGGGAGTTGGCATTCGCGCTTGGGGACTCGGTGGCGGATGCCTGGAAGGGCGACGCAGAGGCTGGATTCAAAACGCCCTTGAAGAAACTCCGGGCCATCGCCGGCACCTACCCCAATTACATCCAGATCGTCGCCAGCAAGGAGTCGGGGATCACATCCCTGGCGGACCTCAAGGGCAAGCGCGTCTCGGTTGGAGCGCCCAAGTCCGGCACAGAGCTGAATGCACGCGCCATCTTCAAAGCCGCAGGGCTTACCTACCAAGACATGGGGAAAGTCGAGTACCTGCCCTATGCGGAGTCCGTCGAACTGATCAAAAACCGTCAACTTGACGCCACGCTCCAGTCCTCAGGGCTCGGTCAAGCGGCTATCCGTGATTTGGCCGCTACCTTGCCAGTCGTGTTCGTGCCTGTCCCGGCTGACGTCGTGACCAAGATCGGCAACAACGCCTACCAGCCCGCCACCATTCCTGCCAACACCTATGATGGCCAGAGTGCAGACGTATCGACTGCCGCGATCACCAACATCCTCGTGACCCGCGCCGATATCAGCGATGACCTGGCCTATCAGATGACCAAGCTGATCTTCGAGAATCTTCCTCGCCTGGTCACGGCCCACGCTGCAGCGAAAGATATCCAGACCGAGAATGCGGCCAAGAACCTGCCCATTCCGTTACATCCTGGAGCAGAAAGGTACTTCAAGGAGAAAAACCTGCTCCCCTGATGACATCCTCAAGCCATGGAGCAGCGCATGAGTGATACCCAACAAGGTCTTCACGCCAGCACCGATCGTTGGCCTGCCACGCTTTTTGCCGTGGCGCTGGCCTTTTCGGTGTTCCAGATCGCCACAGCGGCCTTCCCCCTGATTTCTACCCAAGTACTGCGTGCAGTACACCTGGGGTTCCTGTTGCTGGTGGTGTACCTGAGCTATTCGTTCGTGGGTCACCGTCGGCCGTGGCAACCTCTCGGTTGGCTGCTGGGGCTTGCGGGAATGGCGACTGCCGCCTACCAGTGGCACTTCGAAGGCGACCTGATTCAACGCTCCGGTGAGCTGACGAGCAGTGACCTGGCCGCGGGCCTGTTGCTGACTGGTTTGGTCTTTGAGGCAGCGCGGCGAGTCATGGGCATAGCGTTGCCCATCATTTGCGCCCTGTTTCTGGCCTACGGGTTGCTCGGTCAATACTTGCCAGGAGAACTTGCGCATCGAGGCTACGGCCTCGATCAGATCGTCAATCAGTTGGCCTTCGGCACCGAGGGGCTGTATGGCACACCCACCTACGTCTCAGCCACTTACATTTACCTGTTCATTTTGTTCGGTGCCTTCCTTGAACAAGCGGGCATGATTCGTCTGTTTACCGATTTCGCCATGGGGCTGTTCGGCCATAGAAGCGGGGGGCCGGCCAAGGTATCGGTGTTTTCCTCAGCACTGATGGGAACCATTACCGGCTCAGGCGTGGCCAACGTCGTCACCACCGGGCAATTCACCATTCCGCTGATGAAGCGCTTCGGCTACAAAGCTGCATTCGCCGGTGGCGTCGAGGCGACCTCAAGCATGGGCAGCCAGCTGATGCCACCGGTGATGGGCGCGGTAGCGTTCATCATGGCCGAGACGATCAACGTGCCTTATGCCGAGGTAGCGAAAGCCGCACTCATCCCGGCGTTGCTGTACTTTGGCTCGGTCTACTGGATGGTTCACCTGGAGGCTCGGCGCAGCCACCTGCATGGTTTGCCTCGTGAGCAATGCCCGAGTGCCTGGGACGCGTTGCGACAACGTTGGTTTCTGCTGGTACCGCTGATGGTCCTGGTCGCGCTGTTGTTTTCCGGACGAACGCCTTTGTTTTCAGGAATGGTCGGCCTGGCCCTGACCGCGATCGTCATCCTTGGCTCGGCCATCATCCTGCGCGCCCACCAGACATGGTTGCGAGCGGCCTTCTGGGTTGCGCTGGGGATACTGTGCTCTGGTTTTTTCCGCATGGGGATCGGCGTGATCCTACTGGTCATTGCCTGTTTGGCCATTGCGTGCTGCTTCGTCCAAGGCGGTCGCGCCACCCTGCGCGCATGCGTCATGGCCCTTGCGGAAGGCGCCCGTCATGCGGTGCCGGTGGGTATTGCCTGTGCGCTGGTCGGCGTCATTATCGGCATCATTTCGCTGACCGGCCTGGCCACCACGTTTGCCGGATACATTCTTGACCTGGGGCGAGACAACCTGTTCCTCTCGCTGGTATTGACCATGCTCACCTGCCTGGTGCTGGGTATGGGTATCCCGACCATCCCCAACTACATCATCACCAGTTCCATTGCCGCCCCCGCACTGTTGGAACTTGGGGTACCGCTGATCGTCTCGCACATGTTCGTGTTCTATTTCGGCATCCTGGCCGACCTGACACCGCCAGTGGCTTTGGCGTGCTTTGCCGCCGCCCCGATTGCCAAGGAAAAGGGGCTGTTGATCAGCTTCTGGGCAGTGCGCATTGCCTTGGCCGGCTTCGTGGTGCCCTTCATGGCGGTGTATGACCCGGCGTTGATGATGCAAGGCGAAAGCCTGGGCGCCACGCTGTACATGGTGATCAAAGCCGTGTTCGCGATAGTCCTTTGGGGATGTGCGTCGATTGGGCATTTGCGGGCACCCATGCCCGGGTGGGAGCGTCTATTGGCGTTCGCTGCTGGTGTGTCGTTGATACTCGCCGCGCCCATCAGTGATGAGGCCGGTTTTGCGTTGGGTACGGCAGTACTGGGTTGGCACTACTGGCGAAGTCGGCCAGCCTCTGGGCAGCCCGCATGACCAGCCTTTGTCTTGGGCTGGCCGGCGTGGTCTGGGCCAGCCTGCCACTACAGGATTTTACTCTGGCCTGGCAGCACAGTATCGAAAAGGTCCGCTGGGAAGAGGATTACCACGTGACCCAGGCTGGCCTTTTGCTGGTAGAGGCCCGCGTCAAAGGCAGCGGAGCCGGCATGGAAATTCCGGACGACGCTCAACTGCGCGACGGAACTTGGCATTATCATCGCGACTTACCACCGCTGCAGCCTTTGCACGCTGGGCGGACGCCCGAGGCTGGCGACTACCAAGTCTGCACGACAGATTGGTGCCAGCCGCTGTCCTATTGGTTAGGACCGCCGAGCGAACGCATTGCTGCCGTAGACTTCTGGTCCTGTGAAAGTCCGCCCTTGGACAGCAGGCGAACCGCCCTGCCCTGACTGCACCAGACCAGGACCGAATCCATTTCAGCACACCACGTGCAAGTAATGCAGGTGGCGCTCGTACTGATCCAGGATGTTATCCACTACCAGCGCACCGGAGTCCGCCGACGTCACAAAAAACACCACAACCATCAGCATCGCGATCAACGAAACGACGCTGGAGAACGGGAAGTGCTATCGGCTTCGGTGATCGCGGCCGCGCTTGGCTTGGCCTGGGGTGTGTGGAGCAAGCTGAAGCTCAAGCAGCCTGCACGTGAAAAAGGCTACTCTGGCAGTACGCCAAAGCGTCGGACTGTTCCCTCGGCGAAGGAGACCTTAATGATAGCTCGGTGGCATTGGTTGGCTACGAGGATTGCCAAACGCCTCTGGTTCAGAGCGACACTCTTCTCGCTACTGGGGGTGGTGACAGCGCTTCTGGCCGTGGTATTCAAGGATGCGGTGCCGGCCACTTTGCCTGCGCGCATCGGCGCGGACGCAGTTGACAAGATACTGGGCATCATCGCGTCAAGCATGCTTGCTGTGACAACGTTCTCGCTGAGCACCATGGTGTCGGCCTATAGTGCCGCCAGCAGTGGGGTAACCCCACGTGCCACTTCGCTGGTCATGGAGGACGCGACGACCCAGAACGCGCTGGCCACTTTTATCGGGTCGTTTCTGTTCAGTCTCGTCGGTATCATTGCACTGAGCACTGGCGCCTACGGTACCCAAGGTCGCGTGCTGCTTTTCACCGTTACGATTGCAGTCGTGATCCTGATCATTTACACGTTGCTGCGCTGGATTGATCATCTTTCCAAACTAGGGCGCGTGGGCGAAACGATCGATCGTGTCGAAAGGGCAGTAATCAAAGCCATCCAGCAGCGTGTCGAGCATCCCCACCTGGGCGGCGCGGCCTACCCTGACAGCTTCGTACTACCTGAATCTACACATGCCTTGAGAAGCAGTGAAACGGGGTATGTACAGCACATCGATGTTCTCTCTCTGGGCAAGATTGCAACCGACGCCAAGGTCCGTATTTATGTTGAAGTCCTGCCAGGGGCCTTCGTTCATGAGGGAATGGTGTTGGCAAGAGTCCTGGCTTTGAACGGTGAGCCGGCCGATGTCGATGATGCACTGGACCTCGAGATTATCGCAGCCTTGACCATCGGGCTCAGAAGAACCTTCGAACACGACCCGCGTTTCGGGCTTTCAGTGCTGTCGGAGATCGCCTCGCGGGCGCTGTCTCCGGCAGTGAACGATCCAGGTACGGCGATCGACATCATTGGCCGTGGCATTCGATCCCTCACGTGTTGGGGCAGACTGCAGGCTGTCACACAGAGCCAGGCTAGCGAATGCGCGCAGGTACATGTTCGCACCCTGAGGGTAGATGATTTGTTCGATGATTTCTTTGCACCGATCAGCAGGGACGGCGCCGCTCTGCAAGAAGTGAACGTGCGCTTGATCAAAGCGCTTACCTGCTTGGCGCAGATTAACCCCCGTGTTTTTCAATCCTCAAGCAGCCGGCATGCCAAGCGATTGCTTGAACACGCGGACAGTGGACTTTTGATTCAACAGGACAAGGACGCTCTCCGCGCTCTTGCTGTCGAACTAATAGGGGTGCACTGAGTCAGGGTAAACCCAATTCTCTGAGTCGTCGAATCTCACCAAAGATCACAGCGATAATGCTGGTAGGCGGCGACCCGTACCGAAATGGGCGACTTAGCCGAATGACTGGTTGACCCGTTAGGTACGTTAACCCATGTGCTCGCGGTGTTCGGCGCTGCGAAACCGCACTGCGCTTATTTGTTCGCCAATCACCGAGCCAATCGGAGCGGATGACACGATTCCCAGCTACTTGCCGCGCGAGCGCGATGTCGTCGAGCGTGCAGCCTGGTCGGTGCCAGGCGTGAGCTAGCATTGACCCTGCGACCCCGTCCCGAGTAACGATGATGCTCACTGTCACACTGATCAATATGTTGATCGTTATCCTGGTGGTGGTCATCCACTACGAATGCCTGCTGCGCTTGAACGACTGGCTACCACGCCTGAGGCTGTGGAACCGGTTCCGTATCGTCGCGGGGGTGTTGGGCGCGTTGCTGGCCCATGCCGTGGAAGTCTGGTGCTTCGCCCTGGCTTATTACCTGATGGCCCATGCCGAGGGCTGGGGGACGCTCAGCGGAAATTTCGACGGGAGCTTTCTGGACTGCGTGTATTTTTCCTTCACCACCTACACCACCATAGGCTTCGGCGACATCGTCCCCACCGGCCACCTCAAATACCTCACCGGCCTGCAGGCGCTGACGGGCCTGGTGCTGATCACCTGGACCGCCTCGTTCCTTTTTCTGGAAATGCAGAAGTACTGGAAAACCAAATGAAGACGGAGCCCGATGAAGCCATGCTCGACCAGTTGATGACGGTCGACCAGAACCGGCAGGCAGCCTATCACCTTGGGTGGATTCCTGGCCGCCGCGCGAGCCCTACATGAGGTGGTGATCGACGATGGCGTCTGCGATGAGATAGCCAGACCGCGATTGCCATGACTATCAGAGATCACAGGGGAAAAGTAACGGCTGCAATCAATCTGTCGGGCCCAGATGCCGTGATGGATCCCGAGGGTACTACGGAGAAGTTCGTGGCGTTACTGCACCGAGCCACTTCACGCATGTCGCACGCCGTGCCGACGGTGTTCGCCCAGAGCATGATGGGAACCGTGCAAACCGCCTAACCTACCGCCCTGTCAAAGGCGTAGCCCTTCAAGACTAACCACCCTATCCCCCTGGGAACACTACACATGCCTATCGACTTCAGGCCCGCTCAAGCCTCGGACGCGCATGATATTGCGCGCTTCTTTCAACTGACTTCGGAGGGCATGGCCGATTACATATGGAGCAAGCTCGCCGCACCTGGAGAAGCATTGCTGAGTATCGGTACGTCTCGCTACGCCAGGGAGCAGGGCGACTTTTCCTACAAGAACTGCCTGATGGCCACTTTTGAAGGGCGCGTCATCGGCATGATGCATAGCTACGCCTTGCGCGCGATTCCTGACAGGCCTGTCGAGACCGACCCGGTCCTCGCGCCCTATTCCGACATGGAAATACCCGATACGTTGTACATATCCAGCCTGGCCCTGGATGAGGACTGGCGCAGCCAGGGGCTGGGCGTCCAGTTTCTTCGCCACGCCCAGCAGCGCGCTGAGGACAGTGGACTGCATGGGCTGTGCCTGATCGATTATGCAGAAAACCACGGTGCGCGCCGCTTCTACGAACGGCACGGTTTTGAGATTGTTAAAACCTGCCAGATCGTTCCGCACCCGATGCTGGGCGTAACCGGTGAGGCTTATTTGATGTACCGCCCTACCCACAACCTGCTCGAGAAAAAACCATGATCAAGAAACTGACCGTGTTCCGCGAACTGGATATTCAACCGGTGCGCGACCTGCCCTTTTTTGAAGAAGTGGTGGAGGGCACCCCTCACACGCTGACGTCCAAGTATTATCACGATGAACAGCAAGGTCGCATTTCCGGAGAATGGGAAGCCAGCACTGGAGCGTGGCGCATCGATTATAAAGTTTGGGAGTTCTGCCACGTCCTGAGTGGATGCTGCGTCATCGAGCTGGAGGGTTGCGCCCCCGTCACACTGGCCGCTGGCGACACGTTCATTATCGAACCGGGCGCCAAGGGCAAATGGACCGTGCTGGAAGACATGAAAAAGAACTTCGTGATCTTGTTGCCCGCGAACTAGGTACGGGGTTCGTTTCATGGAGCACAAGGCGATGACGGTTTGCATGATGCCGTAGTGATCGGAAACTTGCCTTCACCCGGCCATTGCGCAAGGACAGCTTTGTCGATGCGCGGTTGCAGGACTCCAGCTGGAACCTCTTCATCAAGACGTTGGCCCAGCGGCCGCTCGGGCTACAGCGAGACGGCGCTGGCCAATATCAGTGGCGGCCAGGTTGCCGCCGCCATCACTGAGAGCGCAGAGCGATTACGCTACTTGCCGCTCGAAAGGCATTTGATGGGTGGCCAGACACCTGGCGCGCCCTACCCCCCATGCCAATGCCCTGGTCATCGACTCGCCAGGCCGGGAGTCGAACGCTTCTTCATGGAGCGCCATCCCCGCCCCGGCATACACCCCGATGAACAACTGGGTATTGCCGGTGCGCGACAGTCGCACCTGGATATCCATGGTGGTGCCATCATCCAGTGTTTCGTCGTGAGACCTGTGGTGGAGCGTTGGATCTGCCCATTTCCAAAACACATCACCGCGTATCCGCATGCCGACCTCCTACGACTTTAGTCTTATTTGTGGGGTGCTCTCACCATAGCGCAGCGAAGCGGCAACGCAATCACCGGCGGGCGGATTATGGCGGCTGATTATGTATGAAGCCTGGCGAACGCTTGGCGGTCCGGCATTACCGAGGAACTTTCCAGGCCAGGCAACAGCCCCAATTGGAGGTTTGACGTTAACGGAGATCAGACGATGAGTGCTCAACTGAATGGCAAGCGCGTGGCCTTCCTGGTCACGGATGGGTTTGAACAGGTGGAACTGACTGGGCCGCTGGAGGCATTGAAAAGTAGCGGCGCCGTGGTCGATGTCCTCAGCGAGAAAGAGGGTACTGTGCGCGGCTGGAACCACGACAAGCCGGCAGACGAATTCCCTGTAGATGCAACCTTCGAAGGTGCCGGACTCGATCTCTACGATGCCTTGGTACTGCCGGGCGGCGTGCAGAATTCCGACACTATTCGTATCATCCCCGCCGCGCAGAAACTGGTGAAGAGCCATGACGTGGCAGGCAAGCCGCTGGCAGTAATCTGCCATGGTGCCTGGCTGCTGGTATCGAGCGGCCTGGTAAGCGGCAAACGCATGACCAGCTACAAGACACTGCAGGACGATATTCGCAATGCCGGCGGGACATGGGTCGACGAAGAGGTGGTGGTGGATGGCAACCTGATCACCAGCCGCCAACCGGATGACATTCCGGCATTCAATGAGCAGCTGATCAAGGCTTTAGCGCGATGAAAGCCAGCTATATCAGTGCCACGCGCGGCAAGCCGATTTTCTGATAAAGACAGGCTCGCCAATCGGCGGGCCTGACCCCTGCGTTATCGGTTTTTTTCCAGTTCATTCATGCCCTTTGTCACGTGCCGTTTTCTGCGCAGTGGAGTCATGGGAAGTACCGGTAGAACCATCAGGACGATGGGCATCATTGTCGCGCTCCTCCTCCCCTTTGGATCTGGTCGGCGCTTGCGGCTTGCGCAAATTGGCCTGGTCTTCTCTGTTCATGCTGATCTCCTGCCCCTTACTGTGGTCGGGTGGCGCCTGGCTTGCCCCTTATAGGCATAGGAAGCCAGCGCGCAGCGCGAAGTTCAGGCGAGATGCCAATGGGAGATGGTCGGGCGCAAGGTGTGATGAACCAATTACCGCTGGATTGCGTCCACCGGAAACAACTAGCGAGTAGATTCTCCCATGGCAACCGAACCTGTGTTGGCCGCGCTCGGCTACCTCAAAGACAACCACTTGATCCTGACCACAGCAGAGTCATGCACTGCGGGCTGCATGGTGGCGCTGCTGGCAGCGGTGCCCGGTACTGGGAAAGTATTGGAAAGTGGTTATGTGGTGTATTCGCCCAGTGCCAAGAAGCGCCTGCTGGGCGTCAGCCCCGAGACCATCGAGCGATATGGCCTTACCAGCGAGGCAGTCGCATGGGAAATGGCCTTGGGTGCCTTGAGAAACAGCGATGCCAATGTGGTGATTGCCACCACTGGAATCGCCGGGCCCGCGCCTGAATCCGGCATACCTCCAGGCACCATGTGCTTTGCCTGGGCGTTTGCCGGCGAGCCCGTTGCCGTCTTTACGCGCACTCAACGCTTTTTTGGCGAACGGGCAGATGTCATGCGTGAGGGTGCACTGTTCGGACTGACTCGCCTTTCCCACTATCACCAGCGCTGGCTGCGCGGCGAGCACGTCTGAGGCACAATTCGACGCCTCGATTCCAGGCCCTATTGCAAACATCCAGGAAAGCGAGCTGATCACATGATTGAACGAATGGAAACGCGGCAAAGCGTCCTGAATTGTTACTCAAGCTCGCAGTCCTGAATGCATACCGTCTCAGAGAGCGAGCCATGATCAAGATAGCTCTACGCGTGTGGGTTGTCGGCGGGCTGCTGGGGCTTTTGCTGGGTTGTTCACCACTGAAAGTGTTAAACCTGCTCACCCCCGCAGGCACTTACAACAAGGCATCTGACCTGAAGTACGGCAAGGATCCGCGCAACCGGCTGGATGTTTACACGCCGGTCAACCGCGCAGCCGATGTGCCGGTGGTGGTGTTCTTTTATGGAGGCAGCTGGAACAGCGGTTCACGCAGTGACTACCGCTTTGTCGGCGAGGCGCTGGCAGCACGCGGTATCGTAGCGGTGCTCGCTGATTACCGGCTTTATCCCCAGGTGCACTATCAGGGTTTTCTCGACGACAGTGCGCGAGTGGTTGGCTGGACGCGCGAACACATCCGCCAGTAAGGCGGCGATCCAGCGCGACTCTATGTGATGGGCCATAGCGCAGGCGGCTACAACGCAGCGATGATTGCGCTAGACCCCAAATGGCTGGCAGCCGTGGATATGCAGCCTTCGGTGCTTAGCGGCTGGATCGGCCTGGCCGGGCCTTACGACTTTCTGCCCATCGAAAACCCGGAGGTTAAACCGATTTTCTTCTTTCCGAATTCGCCACCCGACTCCCAACCGATCAACCACATCAGCGCCGCATCGCCCCCGGCGCTTTTGATAGCGGCAAAGGACGATAAGCTGGTCAACCCCGAGCGTAACACGGGGGGCATGGCCCGACGTTTACGCGAACAAGGTGTGCCCGTGCGCGAGCTCTATTTCTCCAGGCCGGGCCACGGGACATTGATCGCAGCATTCTCCCGCCCTATGCGAGGGCTGGCGCCGGTCCTGGATGAGGTGATGGCGTTCATTCATGGGCAGGATCCAGCCTCGGGAATTTCTAACGACAGATGAGGCACTGCGTTGATCCTGAAGCGTGCTCACGCGCTGGCATCTGATCACCGCCAGTGTCTTGTCAGGGCGCCGTCAGCCCCGGTAACCGGGTCCTGCTGAGGTATTGGGACTCTGGCGATCCTCGCCAGCGCCTGCTGGTGAGCACCGATCTCGGGGCGCTGGATGTCGTAGTGTTCCTGCCCTTGCGGATATCCGCCCACGACCAGAAAGTCGTCGCTGGACGCCAGGCAACGATGCCCGGTTCCGGCGGGTAGCACCAGCACATCACCCGCCTTTACCGTCAGCGCCTGACCTGCTGCACCACCGAGCATTATCCGGGCACGGCCGCGGGCAACGCCCAGCACTTCGTGCGCGTTGGAGTGGAAATGGTGGTAATCGAAAATGCCGGCACGCCAGAGCGGCGTCCACTGGTGCGCGGCGAACAAGGACTCGAAAGCGCCGGCATTGTCATGGGCAGGCTCCGCCCGTTGCAGCCGGTAAAGCAACACGGGAAAACGGCTGTTGGGCGTTGCGCCGTCGTCCTCGAACCGCAAGGCCTGCATGGGCTGGGTGCTGCTGTCGATGGCGAACATGAGGGCATCCTGATCAGGCTGACGATATTCTTGAGAAGCCATGCCTACCCCGAGGTTCCTGTGGGGTGACCACGTACAGCCCGTACTGCCCCTGCCGTCGCTCATCAAACTGCAACAGGCCAGGAAGTTCGCCAGCTGCCTGCATCTGTCACAGCAGCCCGGGGAAAGCAGCGCCAGGCAGGCTGGGGTCCTTCAGGATCGATGCACTGCTGGCGATATCCGGGGCCAGCCAACGGTCCTGGGTGTAGGCCGGGACCCGTTCGCGCAACAACCGCCAGGCAATGTGGGTACCTGCGCCAAAGCGCTGCTCTTTGAAGAACTCGAAAGCCTGGGCGGCCAACAGGTATTCGATGGCAAGGATCTGCGTGCAGTTCTGCAGGGCGCGGTGCAGCTTCAAACCGGCATTGGTGCCCATGCTCAGATGATCCTCCTGCAGACCGGAGGTGACGTAGTTGTCGATGACCGCCGGTTGCGCCAGCTGACGGTTTTCTGCACAGAGAGAAGCGGCGACGTACTGGACAATCATCATGCCCGAGTTCACACCCGGCTGGCTGACCAGAAAGGCCGGCAAACCGCTGACCAGCGGGTTGATCAGGCGATCGAGACGACGCTCGGCAATCGCCCCGATCTCGGCCACAGCGATGGCCAGCAAGTCGGCCGCCATGGCCACCGACTGGCCATGCGGATTCGCCTGCGAAACCACCCGATACGACTCGGGTGTACCCAGCAATATCGGATTGTCGGTGGTGGAGTTGAGTTCGGTTTCGATCTGCCGCGCGGCGTGGTCCAACTGGTCGCGCGCGGCACCATGAACCTGCGGGATCGAGCGAATGCTCAAAGCGTCCTGGGTGCGAATGCCATGGCTGCCGGCAATGATTTCGCTACCGTCCAGCAGGCGACGCAAGTTGCTGCCCACCCGCTGCATGCCAGGGTGGGGTTTCAGCGCGATGATTTCTGGGTCGAAGGCATCGAGTTGACCGCGCAGGGCCTCGAAGCTCATGGCGCTGATAACGTCCGCCCATTGGCTCAGCCGGGTGGCATCGTCCAGGGACAGGCAGCTCAGACCGGTCATGCAGGGCGTACCGTTGACCAGGCACAGACCATCCTTGGCACCCAGTTTGACCGGTGCCAGTCCGACCTCGGCCAAGGCTTGCTGCGCTGGCACAATCTGGCCGCGATAACTGACCTGGCCGACGCCCAGCAAGCTGATGCTGATATGGGCCATATGGGTCAGATACCCCACCGACCCCTGTTTCGGCACCTGCGGGGTGATGTGCTGGTTGAGCAGCGTCAGCAGCGCCTCGACCACCTTGCGCTGAAGGCCGGAACGGCCCTGGCAGAAGTTGATGATCGCCGCACACATGATCGCCCGGGTCTGTTCGTCCGACAGCGCGGCACCCACGCCACAGGCATGGCTGAGCAAGGTGTTGTGCGACAGCTGGCTGAGTTGTTCGTCCTGTAACGAAACATTGCACAAGGCGCCAAGCCCGGTGTTGACGCCATAGGCGCGGTCACCGCTGGATACGATGCGCTGGACAATCGCCTGGGCGTTCTCGATCCGCGCCCAGGCCGATGGGGCCAGCTCAAGCTTCGCTCCATGCCGGGCCACAGCCACCACGTCCTGCCAGCGAACGGGCGCCTCGGCGATGATGATTTTTTCGGCAAACGACATACTCGCGGGTCCTTAAAGCGAAGCTACGCGACGCTGCACGAAACGATCGACGTATTCGTCCGCAGGCTGGTAGAGGATTTCTTTGGGCGTGCCGACCTGGATCAGGCGCCCGTCCTTGAGAATGGCAATTCGGTTGCCGATACGCACCGCTTCGTCCAGGTCGTGAGTGATGAAGACGATGGTCTTGTGCAGGGTCTTTTGCAGTTCCAGCAACTGGTCCTGCATTTCGGCGCGAATCAGTGGGTCGAGCGCACTGAAGGCTTCGTCCATCAGGATGATATCGGTGTCGGCAGCCAACGCTCGCGCCAGGCCGACGCGCTGGCGCATGCCGCCCGACAGCTGGTGCGGGTACGATTTTTCGTAACCCTTGAGGCCCACGGTGTGGATCCAGTGCAGGGCACGCTCTGTGCACAACGCTTTGCCCTCGCCACGGACTTTCAACCCGTAAGCGACGTTGTCCAGCACGCTGCGGTGCGGCAACAGGCCGAAGCTCTGGAACACCATGCTGATCTTGCGCCGGCGGAATTCGCGCAGGGCTTGCATGTCGTATTGCAGGATGTCCTCGCCATCGACCAGGATCTCGCCGCTGGTCGGGTCGATCAGGCGGTTGAAGTGCCGCACCAGGGTCGACTTGCCCGAACCTGACAGGCCCATGATCACGAAGATCTCGCCGCTGCCGATGGACAACGAGAGATCGTTGACCCCGACCACGCAGCCGGTTTCGGCCAGCACCTGCTCCTTGGTCTTGTTCTGGCGGATCAGTTTCAGGGCATCTTCGGCACGCGCACCGAATATCTTGAAGACATGGTTGACTTCGATCTTGCTCATCGTCTGCTTGGCGCTCATTTGCCCACCCCATGCCGTGGCCGGCCATAGGCCTGGGTAATGCGGTCGATCACAACCGCCAGAATCACAATCGCCAGCCCCGCTTCGAGGCCGCGGCCGACATTCAGGGTCTGGATGCCGACAAGGACGTCTTCGCCCAAGCCACGGGCACCGATCATCGACGCGATGACGACCATCGACAGGGCCATCATGGTGGTCTGGTTGATACCGGCCATGATGCTCGGCAACGCCAGCGGCAACTGCACGCCAAACAGTTGTTGCAGCCGGTTGGCACCGAACGCATTGATCGCTTCCATGACCTCGCCATCCACCTGGCGAATGCCCAGGTCGGTCAGGCGAATCAGTGGCGGGGCGGCATAGATGACAGTGGCGAAGATCGCCGGCACCTTGCCCAGGCCGAACAGCATCAATACCGGGATCAGGTACACGAAGCTGGGCATTGTCTGCATGATGTCCAGCAGCGGCATCAACACCGCCCGCAGGCGATCGTTGCGCGCTGACAGAATACCCAGCGGAATGCCGACCAGAACCGAGATCAGCGTTGCTACCAGCATCAGCGCCAGGGTCTGCATCAGCTTGTCCCAGAGCCCGACCGCACCGACCAGGAACAGCAAACCTACGATCACCGCGGTGGGTACGACTCGACGGGTGGCGTGCCAGGCAATACCGCCGACGATGGCCAGCATCAGCCACCAGGGTGTTGCGCGCAGCAAACCTTCGAGGTTGACGATGGCCCACAGCAGGGTCTCGGAAATGTGCCGGAACACGTCACCGTAGTGAGTGACCAGCGCATCAACCCAGCCATTGACCCAGTCGGCAATGGAAAACGTGAAGTTTTTCGGGAACATGGATTTCTCTCGAGCAAGTGCATGAAGCGGACTGCTAGGTGGCACGCCCGGCAGGCGCCGGACCCGTCCACGCCCTCAGAGTGCCGCGTCGACCTTTTTGGCTGCGTCTTCGCTGACCCAGCTGTGCCAGACTTCGGGGTGCTCCTTGAGGAACAACCTGGCCAGTTCCGCCGCCTCGATACGCTCCTTGCTCATGCGTCCCAGGTTCTGATTCAGCAGATCGACCGGCAGATTGACCTTTTCCAGCACAGCCACCAGTTCTGGTGCCTGCTCGTGGAAGGCCTTCGACACACCCACCTTGATGGTCACGGATTTATCCACGCCTGGGTGCTCGTCCAGCTTGACCAGGTCGGCCTGGCCCATCAGCGGGGTTGGCGACCAGTAGTAGAAGAGGATCGGCTCGCCACGCTTGTAGCTCGACAGCACGGCGGCATCCAGTGCCGGGCCGGTGCCCGGGCGGAAGTTGGTGTAGGTGTTCTCCAGGCCATAGCGCTTGAGCATTTCGCTGTTGTCCAGCTCGCAGGTCCAGCCGGCCGGGCAGTTGTAGAAGCGCCCCTTGTCCGGTTCTTCGGGGTCCTTGAATACCTGGGCGTATTGCCCCAGGTCGGCAATGCTCTTGAGGTTCGGTGCTTTGGCTTCGAGTTTGCGCCTGGCATCGCCTTCGATCACATAGCGCGGCACATACCAGCCTTCGACCGCGCCAGCCACCGGCGAGCCGACGCCGACGACCTTGCCGGCGGCCGCCGCCTTGTTCCAGACCTCGCTGCGCCCTACCCACTCCTCGGCGAACACCTGGATATCGTTGCTGCTCAGGGCGTTTTCCATGGAGATGGAGTTACCCGGCAGGCTGTCGGTGTCACAGCCGTAGCCATTTTTCAGCACGAACTGCATCACCTCGGTGAGCAGCATCCCGCTTTCCCAGTTCAAACCGGCGAACTTCACCGGCTTGCCCGACTCGCACCAACCGGCCGCCTGGCTGACGCCGGCGGACGCCAGCAGCCCTAAAGAAAGTGTCGTGGTCAGCAGAGCTTTTGTAATTGTCATTGTGACGCTCCCAAACAAGATGATCACTGCGCAGGAGAAATATTTCACAACCTCAAAAAAGGATAAAATAATAAGTCCTGATGCATCACCACGGAAAAACCTATGAAGTTCACACTGCGACAGCTTCGCTACGCGCTCGCAGCGGCCAAGCACGGAAACCTGACCACTGCCGCCATGGAGCTTCATGTTTCACAGCCTTCCATTTCGGCGGCCATCACCGAACTGGAGGAGGTGCTGGGTCAGTCGATCTTCATACGCCAGCGTGGCCTGGGGATATCGCTGACCCCGTTCGGTCGTACGGTCATGGTCCAGGCCCGCCGCGTGCTGGCAGAGGCCCAGACCTTTGCCGAGATCAATGCCAACGCAGGCGAGTGTGTCGGTGAACTGGTAGTCGGCTGTTTTGAAGACCTGGCGCCGTATTGCCTGCCACAAATTGTGCGACGGATGCAGGAGTCCTGCCCAAGGGTCACGGTCGACATGCGCGATGGCAGCTTCGATTATGTTGGCAAGCGGCTCAGCGAGGGGGCGATAGAACTGGCCATCACCTACGATCTGGGTTTACCAGCGAACACGCATTGCACCCAGCTGTGTCAGCTGACGGCCCAGGTACTGCTGGCGGCCGATCACCCGCTGGCCAAGCAGTCGCGCGTCAGTCTCAAGGCGCTAGCTGAATACACCCTGGTAGTCACCGATCAGGTCCACAGTTGGCAACATGTGCTGGATCTGTTCAGCTTTTACGACCTTTCACCCGCCGTTGTGCACCGTGTACGCACCTTCGAGTTGCAGCGCAGCCTCGTCGCCAACGGGTTTGGCGTGGCGCTGATCTACACCCGGCCATTTGGTGACCGTAGTTATGATGGTCATGCGCTGGTGTGTCGGCCGACTGAGGAAAAACTGCCAACCCACAGCATCGTACTGGCGCATGACCAGCGCTATCCGCTGACGCCTTCGGCTGAGGCGTTCAAGGCGCTGGCGGTGGCATGGTTCGCCGAGCGACCATCGTTTGCATCTGAATGAACAACAGGCTGGGCGAACATCACTTCCGTGATGTCCGCCTACTGGGGGTTTCGGATCCCTACGCGGTGTTTCGAGAAAATGTTGGGCCGACGACCACGGCTTACTCCAGCGCAATGGTCAGTCGATCGATCACGCCACGGGTTTCAGGTCGTACCCCTCGCCACCAGGCGAAAGCTTCCGCCGCCTGCTCGACCAGCATGCCGACGCCGTCGGCCATGCGCGCTACACCTTGCGCTTTCGCCATACGCAGAAACGGCGTCAGGCCTTTGCCATACGCCAGCTCATACGCCAGGCGCGTCTCGGCCAGTACGCCCTTGGGTAGCGGCGGCAGCTCACCCGTCAGGCTGGCGGAGGTAGCGTTGACAACGATGTCGAAACCCAGCCCTTCCAGCTCTTCGTAGCGACTGATGCGCAACCGTGGGTGATTCAGTTCGTTGCGTAACGTCAGTGCCTTGGCCATATCGCGGTTGGCAATCACCAGCTCGCGAGGCCCGGCCTGCAAAAACGGCAGCAACGCACCGCGAACGGCGCCGCCGGCGCCGAGCATGAGCACGCGCGTATCACGCAGAGGTTCGCCGAGGTTTTCTTCGATGTCCCGCAACAAACCGATACCGTCGAAGTTCTCCGCCAGGATACGACCATCCTCGAACTTCAGCGCATTGGCCGCCCGTGCCAATTGGGCCCGCTCGCTGCGCCGATCGGCCAGCTCGAAGGCCCGCAACTTGAACGGCGCGGTGATGTTCATGCCCCGCCCGCCGTCACGACGAAAATGCAGCACCTGGGTTTCGAAATCATCCAGCCCGCCTTCGATGGCGCCGTACTCCAGCGCCTGGCCGCTGGCCTCGGCGAACAGGCCATGAATCAAAGGGGACTTGGTGTGGTTGATCGGCCGGCCGATCACTGCGTAGCGGTCGCTCATCGCGCAACTCCTTGAGTAAACAGCACACCGTCTGCCTGCATGGCCGTGATTTCTTCAGGGCTGAAGCCAAGCCCGGCAGCGACTTCGGCATTGTGCTGGCCGAGGTCCGGGGCTACCTGGTGGATGGTGGTGTCGCAGTCGGAAAATCGGAACGGCAGGTTGGGCAGGCGCAAGGTGCCGTAGCGTGGGTGCTGCTGTTCGATGACCATGTTGCGGGCCTGGATCTGCGGGTCGGCCAGCACCTCGTCAATGCACTGCACCTTGGCACTGGGGATGTCGATGCCATCGAGCAGCGTGAGGATGTCAGCCACCCGGCGCGCGCCAACCCAGTCACGGACCACCGCCAGGATCGTCTCGCGGTGAGCGTTGCGGCCGTTGAGGTGGTGATAGCGGCGGTCGCTGCCGAACCCGGGCGGGCCGCCGTTGGCTTCGAGCATGGCGGCGAAGCGCTGCCAGGCATCGTCGACCTGGGCAGCGATCACCAGGTCACCGTCGGCGGCACGGAACACGCCGTACAGGGTCGAGGTGGGCATGTCGTGGCCGGTCTGTTGGGGCAGCACGGTGCCGCCAGACAAGGTGTAGCACTGCACCGCGTATTCGTGCATCGACACCAGGGTGTCATACAGGGCCATGTCGATGTGCTGGCCACGGCCACTGCTCACCCGACCGAGCAGCGCGGCATTGATCGCCGCCACTGCGTGAATGCCGGTGTACATGTCACCCAGCGAAATGCGCAGCAGCGGCGGCGCTTCGCCCGGCACGCCAACCATCTGCATGATGCCGCTCTTGGCTTCGGCGATCAGCCCGAAGCCGGCGCGGTGGGCGTCCGGCCCGGTGTGGCCGTAGGCGGAAATCGAGCAGTACACCAGGCGCGGGTTGCGCGCCGACAGCTCGGCGTAGCCCAGGCCCAGCTTGTCCAGCGCGCCTGGGCGGTAGTTCTCGATGAAGACGTCCGCCGAATCGCTCAGGCGCTGCATGAATGCCTTGCCACGCGGGTCCTTCATATTGACGCTGACGCCCTGCTTGCCCATGTTCAGCTGCAGGAAATAGCCGCTCTGCTGATCGTCCAGGGTAAATGCATGCTGGCGACCGGCATCGCCGCTGCCCGGCCGTTCGACCTTGATCACCTCGGCACCCAGCGCCGCCAGGCAGCGCCCCACATAAGGCCCGGCAAGGAAGTGGCTGTAGTCGATGACGCGGATACCCGCCAAGGGTAATGGCTGACTCATGCTTCTATCCTCCGCGGCACCATCAGCCGGTGCTCGCCACGCTGCACGACGTCGCCGTGCTGGTTGATCAGTTCCGATGGCAGCACCACGATGCCCCAGCCTGGGCGGCTATTGCTGGGGCGCATCGCCCCCACCCGCATGCGCACATGCAGCACGTCATTGACCTTGATCGGCAGCACGAAGTCCCAGGTCCAGCCCAGCGACATGCCCGGCAGGAAGCGGTACTCGCACTGGGTTTTCAGGCCATCGGCGATCGACAAGCCGAACAGGCCGTGGGCCACCAGGCAGCCAAAGTGGCTGGCGTTGGCGTAGGCCTCGTCGACATGCACCGGGGTGTGGTCGCCAGTGAGATCGGCGTAAGCCAGGATGCGTTCGCGGGTCACGGTGTATGTCGGGCTGATGCATTCGTCGCCTTCGCGGGCATCGTCCCAGTACTTTTCAATCACGCTCATGCCTGCACCTGCGCACGCGGGTCGATGGCCAGTGCCTGGGCCACGCATTTCGCCGGCCGCGCCTGGATGAATTCCACTGCCAGGCCGTCTGGCAGGCGCAGCCAGTTGCGGCCTTGAGGCATTTCGCTGACGCCAAAGCGCTGGGCGGCGGTCAATGCCGCCTCCAGGTCCTCGCACATGATGCCCAAGTGCGCCATGCGCCCCTCTGGCCCAGTGAAGTCCGGCTGATGGATGAACTGCAGGCCGCCGAGGGTCCAGTACTGCGCCGGCTGCTCGACGTCGCCCTGCACTTCACGCATGGTCATGCCGCATACCTCGCTGAAAAAGCGGATATGCCACTGGATGTCCTGCACCCAGAACGCCACGTGTTCGAGGTAGGCTTTTGCCTGGCTCATGGGGTATCCCTCTTCTGGTGATCGGCCATGGCGCGCTCGATGCCCTTGATGCAGGCCACCAGGGTCGCATTGACCGGCGTGGCCACGCCATGGCGCTGGCCCCAGCGCACGACGGAGCCGTTGATGAAGTCGATTTCGCTGATCGAGCCTTTTTCCAGGCTCTGCAGCATCGAGGTGCGAAAGCTCGCCGGCAGGCCCTCAGCGGCCAAGGTCCAGGCGGCGTCAGGGCTGCTCAGGCTGAGTCGGATGCCAGCGCGCTCGGCCACGGCGATGGCTTCGGCCACGGCGGCCTTGGCGGTACTTTCCAGCAGCGGCTCGCTGTACAGCTGGCCATAGCTGAGCATGGTGATGCCGCTTAATGCGCCGGTGGCGACGTTGACCAGCAGTTTGTCCCACATGGTGCCAAGAATGTTGTCGCTGACCGTGGTGGCCAACCCGGCGCCGTTGAAGACTTCGGCGATGGCCTGCACCCGCGGTGTCAGCTGGCCATCCAGTTCACCGATAAAGGTCTGTTTGCCGGCTACGCCTGCGCGGATCGAGCCGGGCGCCAGCAGCACGCCACCGACATAGGTCTTGCCGGCCAGCACCCGCTCACGACCGACGGCGTCGGCCAGGATGTCTTCGTGACCGAGGCCATTCTGCAGCGACAGCACCAGCGTCTGCGGCCCGATCAGCGCGGCAGCACCGGCGATGGCCTCGGCGGTGTGGAACGACTTCACCAGCACCACCACCAGGTCGGCCACGCCGACATCTTCGGCTTCGATAGCAGCGTTGACCGGTACCTGCCGCTCACCTCGTTCGTCGTGCACCTGAAGCCCGTGCAGGTTCATCGCCTCGACGTGCGCCCGGCCGCGGTTCAACAACCAGGTTTCATGCCCCGCCTCGCTCAGGGCCGCACCAATGGCGCAGCCCAGGGCACCGGCGCCCAGAATGCAGATTTTCAAGTCGCAGACCTCCTGTGGTTTGCGACTACCTTATGCAGCGAGGGTTATTTGCGCTATACAATGGCTTCAATACCATCATTGAGATTCGCAATAATGAAAGCGCTGGAGGCCCTGCCCGAACCCAAGCTGCTGCAGCTGTTCGACGTGCTGTACCAGTGCCGCAGCGTGACCCGCGCCGCCGAGCAATTGGGGCAGAGCCAGCCGACCATCAGCATCTGGCTGGCGCGCCTGCGTGAACAGTTGAACGACCCGCTGTTCGTGCGCACGCCTGGCGGCATGGCCCCTACCCCACGCGCAGACCAGTTGATCGGGCCGTGCCGCGAGGTGCTGGAATCGCTGCGGCGGCTGACCGCCTGGGAACCGCAGTTCATCGCCGGCACAGCGCAGCGGCGCTTTCGCCTGTGCGTCAGCGATGCCAGCCATATCACCTTGCTGCCGAGCATCCTCAACCACCTGCGCAACCATGCCCCCGGCATCCGCCTGGAGGCAGCGCGCATCGATGGCAATACAGAGAGCGCGCTGGAATCGGGCGAAGCGGACCTGGCCATCGGCTTCGTACCCTGGCTGGGTGGAGGGATGTACCAGCAGGTGCTGTTCGAGCAGGACTGGGTGTGCCTGAGCAACCCGCTGCATCCCCGCCTGGGCAAGGGCATGAACTTGACCCGCTACCGCGCCGAGGGGCATGTCCAGATCAGTTTCGGCACCGGGCAGAAGCTGCTGGAGGCAGGATTGGCGCGGGCCGGGATCGAGCGGCGGATCATGCTGGAGCTGCCGGCGTTTCTCGGGTTGGGGATGATAATCGGCACCACGGATCTACTGGCCACCCTGCCGCGGCATATCGGGCAGACACTGGCTGACATGCATGGGCTACGGGTGCATGACTGCCCGTTTGCGGTGGAGGGGTTCACAGTCAAACAGCATTGGCATGCCCGATATCATCAGGACAGTGGCAATCGGTGGTTGCGGGAAGTCGTTCGTGGGCTGTTCCAGCCGGCAAGCCAGTCGTGATGTGGTTTCGACTTTGATAGATGTGATTACAGCAGGCCAACCGCCCTGCCCTGACGAAGCCAGGGCAGGAGCGAATCAACGTCAGCTCACCACGTGCAGGTAATGCAGGTGGCGCTCGTACTGATCCAGGATGTCGCCTATCACGTCGTCGCGGCTCCAGCCCATGATGTCGTAGTCCTGGCCGCCTTCGCGCAAATGCACTTCGGCGCGGAAATACTTGCGGGCATCGCCGCCGTCTTCGGTATCGCGCATGACGAAGCTTGGCGTATTGAATGCCCGTGGCCGTACTTCGTAAAGGAAACGCCCCTCACCGGCATGGGAGAGTTCGAGCGTAACCCGCCCATCGTCGCGTTCACCCACATTCACGTCGTAACCTTGCTTGCGCAACTCTACGGCGACCTCGTCACAGGCGGGCTTTACCACCTCGGCGATGAAGCGGGTCACATGGGCCCGACGCGGCATCATGGCGATACTGCGCAGTCGACGCTGCCAGCCTCCGTGCGGGTCACGGCCATGCCGGGGGCCAGGCAAGGCCTGATTACGCAACCCCCGGCGAGTGGCATCCAGACTGAGCGCCTTGAACAAGCCCCAGATCGAGATCAGCAAGATGGCAGCGAACGGCAAAGCACTCGCGATGGTCGCCGTCTGCAACGCCTTGAGCCCGTTGGCCAGCAACAACGCGATCGCCACCGCGCCAATGCTGACTGACCAGAAGATACGTTGCCACAGCGGTGAATGGCCTTGCCCGGACGAAGCCAGCATATCCACTACCAGCGCACCGGAGTCCGCCGACGTCACAAAAAACACCACAACCATCAGCACCGCGATCAACGAAACGACGCTGGAGAACGGGAAATGCTCAAGGAAGGCAAACAGGGCAAGGGAACTGTCTTCACTGACCACCGCTGCCAGCTCCTTGACGCCATCGTTGAGGATCATATGAATTGCCGAGTCGCCGAACACGGTCATCCACAGCAGGGTGAAACCCGCGGGCACGAACAGTACGCCGCAGACGAACTCGCGAATGGTCCGGCCTCGAGAAATACGTGCGATGAACAGGCCCACGAACGGCGACCAGGACAACCACCAGCCCCAGTACAACAAGGTCCAGCCACCGATCCAGTCAGTAGGCTCATACGCGTAGAGGTTGAAGG
>NZ_JABMCN010000058.1:23929-26481 GCF_013179515.1 Pseudomonas sp. CM27 | reverse complement strand
GCCGTCTTCAGCTCAATGCGATACAGCTTCCCAAGCAGCAGCGAATACGAAAGCGTCCCCATCAACGCCACCCCGCCAATGAACCAGAACGCCATGGCGAACGAACCGCTGGCATGCACGATCGCGCCAATCACGATCGGCGTGACGATGCCGCCAATGTTCGCGGCCAGGCTGGTAACCCCGCCGGTCAGGCCGATAAGCTCCTTGGGGGCCACTTCCGACACCGCCGCCCATGACGACGAAGCGATACCTTGGGCGAAGAACGCCAGGGTGAGGACGGCGATGCACAGCACGTTCGAGTCGGTGAAGTTCACCAGCACGATCGACATGCCCAGCATCGAGCCCACCACCAGCGGCAGCTTGCGGGCGAACGACAGCGAGTAGCCCTTGCGGATCAGAAGGTCGGAGACGATGCCCGCCAGCAGGATGCCGACCGTGGCCCCGATGAATGGCATGACCGCGAAGATGCCGACCTTGATCAACGTCAGCTGGCGCTCTTCGATCAGGTAGGTGGGGAACCAGGTGAGGAAGAAGTACAGCGCCGAGGTGCTGGCGAACTTGCCCAGGCAGATCGCCCACACCTGGCGGTAGCGGAACAGCTCGGCCACTTGGCGCCAGTCGAAACGGGTGCGTTCCTGGCTGCTCTTGATCAGGCCGCCGCCGTTCTCGATGTAGGCCAGCTCTTCCTTGCTGACCTTCTTGCAGTTCAGCGGGTCGCGGTACAGGAACAGCCACACCACGCCAAACACGATGCCGACCAGGCCGGTGCTGTAGAACACATGCCGCCAGTCGTAGGTCGTCGCGAGCCATAGCAGGGCGCCGGTGAACAGCGCAGTGCCCAGGTACTGGCCGCACACGTAGATGCTGCTGGCCATGCCGCGCTCGCGGGCGGGGAACCACACGGTGACGGCGCGGCTGTTGGCCGGGAAGGCCGGGGCTTCCATGGCGCCGACCGCCAGGCGCAGGCCGAACAGCGAGGCAAAGCCGCTGGCCAGGCCCTGGGCCACGGTCACCGCCGACCAGCTGATCAGCGACACGCCGTAGGTCAGGCGCGAGCCGAAGCGGTCGGCGATGAAGCCTGCCGGCACCAGGGCCAGGGCGTAGGTCCAGGCGAAGGCGGAGAAGATCAGGCCCATCTCGACCTTGTCCAGGCCCAAGTCCTTGGCCATGAACGGCGCGGCGATGGAAATGTTCACCCGGTCGACGTAGTTGATGATGGTCGCCACCAGCAGCAGCGACAGCATGAACCAGCGGCGGCGGGTGGGCCGGCGCTGGGCAGGGGCCGCGTCCAGCGCGTACGACGACGCGGCGCGGGGGGTAGGCGTGCTCGACATGAGTCGACCTCGTTTGTTGTTGTTGATAGAGGTTGGGCTGCAGTCCCTTTACTAAGGTGGTCGTACGACTTGTTGAATGCAACGTTGGTTTTAGACCGTTTTTTTCACTAAAGGCGGGGGAGGGCTGAACTGTCCAAAAAAATCGGAAGGCGGGGTTTTGATTGGTTTTTCTGCTGGGTGTCGCATTTTTAGAGGGCTGTGGGGGTTCAAGGTTGCGCGGTTTTTTGCAGACAGGTTTAATTTGAAAAGCTTGGACATCGTACAACTTGCCTTGCCTCGTCGGGCCTCTTCGCGGGTGAACCCGCTCCCACAGAGTCAGCACATGATTTGGGAGCTGCGCTGTACCTGTGGGAGCGGGTTTACCCGCGAAGAGGCCCGCACAGGCAACTTTTTACCTAGAACCTGGAGCCAGCCCAATGCCCCCAAAGCGCGAGGTCCCGACCTACGTCATGCAGCAGCGCAGCGAGCTGATGGACTTCTACATCCGCGACCAGCGCGGGCGCCCCGCCGAAACCTCGCCGCATCGCCACGAGTACTTCCAGATCCAGGTCAACTTCGGCGGTGACACGGTGCAACACATCGGCAGCGTGCAGCGCCCCTTCAAGCGCAACACCCTGGCCTTCATCCTGCCGCACCGGGTGCATGTGATTCCGCACCCGCTCGACAGTGACTTTGTGGTGATCAACTTCTCCCAGACGTTCCTGCTGCCGCACCTGGCCTGTGACCCGATGGATCTGGAAGAGGTGTCGATCCTGCAGGCGCCGGAGCTGTCACCGTTCCGCTTTCAGGAGCATCTCGACTTTTGCCTGGGCGAGGCCGACTTTGCCGAGCTGCGGCAAGTTCTCGACCGCATGCGTGCACTGGATGCCAACCGCCGCTTCGGCACCCGCGAAATCCTCAAGGGCCTGTTGCTGCAACTGATCGGCCAGGTCTGTGGCCTGTATGCCGAGCCGCTGCGTGAACTGGCCGACAGCAATGCCGCGCAGCTCAGCCGCCGCGCTGCGCTGGGCCGCATGAGCGAATACCTGCGCCGGCATATCGACGACCCCGACCTGAACCTGCAGAAGGTCGCCGCCGCCACCTACCTGTCGCCCACCTACCTGACCCACTGGTTGCGCAAGGAAATCGGCAAGACCTTCAGCGAGCTGGTGCTGGAGCGGCGCATGCACGCCGCACGCAACTACCTGCTCAACGGCAGCCGCCCGGTGGGCGAGGTGG
>NZ_JABMCN010000058.1:0-23830 GCF_013179515.1 Pseudomonas sp. CM27 | reverse complement strand
CTGGTGCTGGAGCGGCGCATGCACGCCGCACGCAACTACCTGCTCAACGGCAGCCGCCCGGTGGGCGAGGTGGCACGGCTGTGTGGCTTTGCCGACGAAGCCTACTTTTCCCGACGTTTCCGCCAGATCCACGGCCTGCCACCCGGGCAGTTCCGCCGCCAGCAGCGCGACCCGGATACGCCGCAGGTGGCGATGCGGTAAGCTTGCCAGCATGAACCTCGACACCCGCATCAAGTACCGCCACCTGCTGTGCTTCCTGGAGATTGCCCGGCAGGGCAGCCTGGCCAGGGCGGCCGACAGCCTGGCAATCAGCCAGCCGGCCATCTCGAAAACCCTCAAGGAGCTCGAAGCGCTGCTGGAAACGCGACTGTTTTCACGCAGCCGCCAAGGTGTGGAACTGACCCCCGCCGGTACGCGTTTCATGCGTTATGCCGGCCCCAGCGTGCAAGCCCTGCGCGACGGTGTCAGCAGCCTGCGGGGTGAAGCGCGGGCGCCGTCGCAGGTGCGCATTGGCGTGCTCTCCACCGTCGAAGGCCTGCTGATGCCCGAGGTGCTGTGCCGCCTGCACCAGCGCCATGAAGCGCTGGTGATCAGCGTGGTCACCGGGGTCAGCGCACAACTGCTCGGCCAGCTGCGCCTGGGCGAGCTGGAACTGGTGGTCGGGCGCATGACCGACAGCCCGCAAATCCAGGGCCTGTCGTTCGAGCACTTGTACAGCGAATCGATGAGCCTGGTGGTGCGGCCCGGCCACCCGCTCTTGGCCAGCTCGCCGGTAGAGCGCACCCAGGTAGGCCGCTACCCGCTGGTGCTGCCGCCTGCGGGCACCACCATCCGCCAGCACGCCGACAGCCTGTTCGTGCAGTGCGCCATCCAGATGCCGGCGCAGCGCCTGGAAACCCTGTCACTGGCCCTGAGCCGGCGCTACCTGCTGGGCAGCGATGCGCTGTGGGTGGCACCGCGCGATGCGGTGCTGCTCGACCTGCGCCGTGGCGACCTGATCGAGCTCGACCTGGGTGTGCGCGAGCCCGGCGGCTCGGTGGGCATCTGCCGCAATGCCGCCTTGCCGCAGAGCCTGCCGGGGCAGTGGATGTGCGAGGTGCTGCGCGAGGTGGCGGGGCAGTACCGTGAAGGTGCCTACCCTTGAACCCGCGCCGTGAGCAGGGCGCTGAGGGCCTTGAGGTTGTCGTCGCCGAGGCTGCCGCTGGCCGCCATCAGCCGTAGCTGTGCCTGCAGGATTGCGTAGCGCTGACGCGCCAGTTGCAGCTGGGTGCGGGTGACCTGCTGTTCGGCATCCAGCACATCGCTGCTGATCCGCGCACCGGCCTCGAAGGCATGGGTAGTAATGCGCAGGTCACTCTGGCTGGAACGCAAGGCCTGTTTCAGCGCCTGGTACTGGCTGATGCCGCCGGTCAGGTTCATGTAGGCCTGGCGGGCCATGAAGTCGGCCTCGCGGCGGGCATCTTCCAGTTCGTCCTCGGCGGCGCCCTGCAGGGCACGCGCCTCGCGGGTGCGGCTTTGGGTGCCGCCACCGGCATACAGCGGCACGCTGAGTTGCACGCCGACCACGGTCTGGGTGTATTTCTCCTCGGGTACGGTGACGTCGTAGAGGCTGCCACCCACCGAGGCAAAGCGGCCATGTGCGGCCACCAGGTCGAGGGTTGGCAAGTGGCCGGCCTGTTGCTTGTGCACTTCCTGTTCGGCGATAAGCTGGCGTACTTCGGCGGCCTGCACCTTCAGGTTGTGCTGGCGCGCCTGTTCGGTCCAGGCATCCAGGCGGGCCGGTTGCGGGCCACTGAACGCCACCTGCTCATCCAGCCTGGCCAGCTCGCCCGGCGTGCTGCCGGTCAGCCGGGCCAACGCCTGTTGATTCAGGCGCAGGGCATTGCCTGCAGCTATCTGTTCGGCCTGCGCCAGGTCGTAGCGGGCCTGGATGCGCTGCACCTCGTTCTCGGTGCCCGAGCCCTCGCGACGAAAACGCTGCGCCTTGTCCAGTTGCTGGCCGAGGGTGTGTACCTGTTGGCGGCTGGTCGCCAACTGGTCTTCGGCCAGCAGCAGTTCGAAGTAGCTGTCGGCCACGCGCAGCATCAGGTCCTGGCGGGCGGCGAGCAGGTCGATCTCGCCGGCTGTGGCCAGGGCCTTGCCCTGTTCATGGCCAATCACGTTCTGCCAGCGCAGCAGCGGCTGGATCAATACCAGCGCGTAGGCATTGGAGTTGTCCCGGTTGCGTCGGGCGGCCCCACTGTGTTCGCGGTCGACCCAGGCTGCGCCGCTTTCCAGTGAAAGGTGCGGCAGCAGGCTGGCCAGCCCTTGCGGGGCCTTTTGCGCAGCCGCCAGCTGGCGTTGCTGGGCGGCGGCATAGGCCATGTCATGCCCCAGCGCCTGCTGGTAGGTCTGGTACAGGTCGCGGGCCTGAACGGGGCTGGCGCAGATCAGCGACAGCACCAGCACGGCTAGGCGGAGGGGTGTGCATTGTCCGAACACGTCACGGACTCCTTTGCAAGTGAGGGCTTGGGTTGGCGGGGGTTGCGCATCAGCAGCACCATGGGCACGCCGATCAGCATCACCACGCCAAGCAGGCCGAAGAGCATGCTGAAACCGAGCATCTGCGCCTGCTCCCGGGCCTGGACGAAGGCCAGCAGGGCGTTGGCCTGGTCGGCGCCGAGCAGGTCGGTGGACAGCCGCCGCGGGTCAAGGCTGGCCAGGTCCCAGCCACTGGCGAGCAGGCGGTTTTCGTCGACATGCTCGGCGAGCTGGCGGTAACGCGCCCAGGAGAAGCGCGTGAGCAGGGTGGCGGCGATGGCGATACCGACGCTGCCACCCAGCTGGCGCATCAGGTTGAGCACGCCGGAGCCCACCGAGATCAGCTGTGCCGGCAGTTGGCGCATGGCCAGGTTGGTCAGTGGCACGAAGATCATGCCCAGGCCGAAACCACGGATGATCAGCGGCCAGTACAACGTGTCGGGGTTGCTTTGCAGGGTGAACTGGGTGTGCAGATACATGGCATAGCCGTAGACCAGGATGCCCACGCAAATGAAGTAACGCTCATCAATGCGGTTTTCCTGCGACAGCTTGCCGATCACCAGGGTGCTGACAGCGCTGGCCAAGGCCCCGGGGAAGATCACCAGGCCGCTCTGATAGGCGCTTTGTTCGAGCAGCGTCTGCAACAGCAGCGGTACCATGAACAGCGTGCTGTACAGGCCGAAGCCGACGCAGAAGGCACAGACCGAACCCAGCAGGAATTCGCGGTTGTTGAACAGCGCCAGGTTGACGATGGGGTTGGCGACCCGTCGTTCCCAGTAGCAGAAGCCCAGTAGGCCAAGCAGTGCCAGGGCCAGGCACAACAGGCTCAGGTCCGACTCCAGCCAGTCCCAGTGCTCGCCCCGTTCCAGCAGGATCTGCAAGCTGCCGACACCCACCGCGAGCAGTACGAAACCCAGGTAGTCGATGCTTTGCGGGCGCCGTTCGTTGGGCGAGTCGTTCACGCACAGCCAGGCCAGCAGCAGCGCCAGCGCGCCGATGGGCAGGTTGATGAGGAAAATCCAGTGCCAGGAGAACTCGTCGATCAGGTAGCCGCCCACCGAAGGGCCGAGGGTGGGCCCCATCATTACCCCGACCCCGTACAAGGCCAGGCCCGAGCTGACCTTTTCCTTGGGGAACACGTCATAGATGATCGCCTGCGAGATGCCCAGCAGGCCGCCGCCGGCCAAACCCTGCACCACCCGCCACAACACCATCTGCCACAGCTCCTGGGACATGGCGCAACCGAGCGACGCCAGCACGAACAGCGCCGACGACACCAGGTAATAGCGGCGCCGGCCAAACCACGCCGACAGCCAGCCGCTGGCTGGCAGGATCACCACGTTGGCGACGATATAGCCGGTCGAGACCCAGGAGATCTCGTCCACCGAAGCCCCCAGGCTACCCATCAGGCTGGGAATGGCGACGTTGACGATGGTCACGTCGAGCAATTCCATCATCGAGATCAAGGTGACGGTCACCGCCACCAGCCAGGGCGACTTCATAGGGGCTGCCCGCTGTCGCGGGTATCAACCTCGACGAACACACTCATGCCCTGGCCCAGCGCCTGCTGCATGGACGTGGGCAGCTCGCGGAACTCGATTCGCGCCTGCATGCGCTGCACCACCTTGGTGAAGTTGCCGGTGGCGTTTTCCTGCGGCAGTAGCGAGAAGCGCGCCCCGGTGGCCGGCACCAGGCTGTGCACCACACCTTCGAAGTGCTGCCCCGGAAAGGCGTCGACGCTGATGCGCGCCGGTTGGCCGACGCGGACACGGCCGATCTGGGTTTCCTTGAAGTTGGCCACCACCCACATGTGCTCGGTGCTGACCAGGCTCAGCAGCTTTTGCCCGGCGACCACGAACTGCCCTGGCTGCACATCCTTGTGCACGATCACCCCGCCGCGCGGCGAAGCCTGCCGGGTGTCCTGCAGCTCGATGCGGGCCAGCGCCAGTGCCGATTCGGCGGCCTTGATCCGGTACTCCTCCACTTTCAGTGCCGCCTCGTTGGCCAGGGTGCCTTCGCGGGCGGCGGTGGAGTTGTCGCGGGCTGCCTGCAACTGGTGGTTCAGGGCGTTGAAGCGCGCCCGTGCGGCTTCCAGGTCCTGGGTGCTGACCACCCCTTGCCCGGCCAGGCGTTGCGTGCGCTGGTAGTCGCTGCGGGCCTGCTCGACATTGGCCACCAGTTGCCCGATGGTGGCTTGCGCCGCCTGGCTGCGTGCCGCCGCACTGCGGACCTGGCTGTCCATCAGGCCGGGCATGCCGCCTTGCCCGGTGGTCACCAGCGCGCCCAGGTAGTTGGCCCGGGCCTGTTCGACCCGTTGCTGGTATTCGTCCTCACGCACCTGGAACAGCAGGTCGCCTTGCTTCACCCGCGTGTTCTCGTGCACCGGCACCTGCACCACCACGCCGCTGAGCCTGGCCCGGATGGGAATGATCACGCCTTCCACTTCGGCGTTGTCGGTGCTGACGTACTGCCGTGCGTATTGCCAGCGTTGCACGCCCAATGCTGCCAGGCCTGCGATGACCAGCGCCGATACCGCCAGCTTGGCGTATTTGCCTTTCACCATGTCACACGCTCTCGTCCTTGTCGTTGTAGGCCATTACCCCTTGCTCGCGGTGGGCGCAGGCAAGGGGCAGTACTCAGCTGGCGGCGGCCACGCAGTTGCCCTGCGCGATAGCGGTGGCGCGTTGGTGCAGCAGCTCGAGCACGCCGTCCCACAGCACGGTGCGGGCCACCAGCGCGTCGCCAGCGCTTTTGGCCAGGGCCATTTGCTGCGCGGGCTCGCTGACGATCTCGGCGATGATGCGCTTGGCCGCCGGGCCGTGATCGTCTCCGTCCATCTCGATATGGCGTTTGAGGTAGTAGGTGAGCATCGGCACGCTGGCTTCATCGATGGCCCAGCGCTGCAGCAGGCCGCCGAACATGTCGGGGATGATGTCTTCGCGGCCGAAGAAGAAGTACGCCAACACCTGCTCGGTCGAGCCATGCAGGGCAACATCGAGGGTCTTGCTGACGAACACCTTGGCCGGCAGCGGAATATCGACGGTGGTCAACGCCTGGGCCAGCGGCACGCCGGCCTGCAGCAGGGCCTGGAACTGGCGGAACGGCCCGGTGTCGGCGCCGATCTCGTCCATGGCGGCCAGGTACAGGTCCAGGTGGCTGATGAAGCCACCGGCAGGGTGCTCGTCGGTCTCCTCGCCGGTGACGATCTCGTTGATCAGCCGCGCGGCAATGATGTGCCGTGGCGGCAACCACGGTAGCGTCACGCAGGTCAGGTCGCGCTGGATGCGCTTGAGCAGGGTCATGAAGTCCCACACCGCAAAGACGTGGTTCTCCATCAGCAGGCGTACGTCGTCCAGCGAGCTGATACGGGCGAACAGCGGGTGTGCCAGCAGGGTGCGGCGTTCGTTTTCAATCAATGCATCTACGTCAAAAGACATACTCGGCTCCATGAGTGTGAGGGGTGTGCAGCGGGCGCGGGTCATTGCCCGCTGCGGCCAGGCGGTGGCATTGCTTGCCAGGCGCCGGCATAGGGGAAACGTGCCTTGCAGTAGCGCAGGGCGCCGAAGAAACGCGGTTCGAGCAGCGCCTGGCGGCCGTCGTACCAACCGCTGGCGAGCAGTTGGCGATGCAGGCGTGGCAGGCGCCAGCACGGCACCCGCGGGTACAGGTGGTGCTCCAGGTGATAGTTCGAGCCCAGGTGCAGCAGGGTGCTGAGCCACGCTGTGCGCGAGCGGGCCACCGGCAGTGCAACGCTGGCCTCGAAGGCATGCTCCTGGTAGGCGTTGAGGGCGGACACCAGCAGCGCCAGCAGCAGGCACCCGGCCACGGCGGGCAGCAGCACCGGCCACTGCGCTGCCAGCGCCAGCCACAGTGCCGGCCACAACAGTTGGCAGGCGAGGTTGGCCCTGGCCAGCAGGCGCACCTGGGTGTCCGGCAAAGGCAGCGTGCCGCTGACCTTGGCACCAGGCAGGGCCAGGCGCACGGTCTGCACCAGGTACCACCCGGTGGCATGCAGGCGCGACACCAGCAGCCGGGTGACGGCCAGACGATAACGCCGCAGCAGGCGCCAGTCCGGGTCCTTGGGGCCGCCGTTGTGGCGATGGTGCTGCCAATGGTCGACGAAGTAGCCGGTGACGCAGAAGCCGGTCAGCATCGAGCTCAGCAGCACCGCCAGCAGGCAGCTGAACAGGCGGTTGTCGCTGAGGTTGAAGTGGAAACCCTCGTGGCCCAGGATGCCCATCAGGAACAGACCGTAGCCCGCCGGCAGCAGCAGCGGCAAAGCCAGCGGCCATGCCTGCGGAGCCTGGTCGACAATCGCCACCAGTAGCGCCAGCGGTACGGCGAACAGCAGCAACGCATAGCCGACCACCAGGGTGGTTTCCAGGGCGGACGGCGTCAGCAGGCTGCGCGCCGGGCGTAGCGTGGGCTTGTCCAGTGCCAGTTGCGTCATCGGCCCGGCCTCAGTCGATCAGTTCGGGCTTGAGCGACAGCTGACCGGCCTTGCTCAGGCTGCGCAGGCGCAGGCTGATGAAGGCGTCGACCAGGCTCGGCATCCAACGGGCGGTGTACATGGCCACGCTGCCGAGGAAGGTCAGGCCGCGGTTGCGCAGGCCCGCCTGGGTGCAGGCGCGGACCAGGCCATTGCTGGCGTCATCAAGCTTTTCCTCCAGCGACAGCAGCACCCGTTCGCCACGTTTGAAGCTGACCAGGCGCTTGACCGACAGGCCGACCCGCTCGGCCGGGTCGTGGATGGCCGTGTCGATGAAACCGGGGAACACCGTGACCACGTCGAGCTGGCCTGGGTACTGCATGCGCAGTACGTCCGAATAAGCGCTCATGGCCCGCTTGCTGGTGGCGTAGGCGGCCACATAGGGCGCGTTCACCAGGGCAAACAGCGACGATACGTTGACCACCTTGCCGTGCTTGCGCAGCAGCGCCGGCAGCAAGCGCGAGGTCAGCTGCCAAGGGGCCAGCAGGTTCACTTCGAGGGCGCGGCGCACGTCATCGTTCACCCCCGTCTCGCCACGCTCCAGGGTCAGCACCCCGGCATTGTTGACCAGGATATCGATGTCGCCGAAGCGCTCCAGAATCGAGGTGGCCGCTTCGTCCAGGCGTTCGCGGTCGCACAGGTCGAGCAGGTAGTAGGCGTCGAAATTCAGCGCGGTGTGCGGTTCGAGCTGGTCGATGCCGATCACGGTAGCGCCCTGGCGCTTGAGCTTGCGTGCGGTTTCCAGGCCCAGGCCGCGTGCTGCGCCGGTGATGACGACGATCTTGTTGAGCAGTTTCACAGGGTGACTCCATTGGCAATGCTGAAGGTGGCGCCTTGCAGGTAGCGGTCAAGGTTGGCGGTCATGCTGAAACGCCCGGGTGGGTGGAACTGCAGGCCGCGGGTGCTGGCCAGCCAGTCGCAGCCCAGGTTCGAGCGGATGAAGGCCAGGCCGCCGAGCATCTGGTGGGCCAGGTCGGAGGCGCTGGCCAGTTGTTGCTCGATGCCGTAGCGGGTCAGCAGCAGGCGCGCCAGCAGGTCATCGGCGTCGCCTTGCAGCTGCTCCACTTCCTGCGCCAGGCCTTCCAGGGCGCTCAGGCACAGTTGCAGTTGGCAGGCCAGCTGCACACGCTGCTGGTCGCTCCAGCGGCGCTCGTCGACCGCGCGCTCCACCAGGCCCATGCAGGCGCCCAGGTAGCTGGCGCTGATCAGCAGCTCGAACCAGACGAAGCCGATGGTCTGCACATCGCCCAGCTGCGACTTGAGGCCGGCGGAAAAAATCATCTTGTCGCTGACGTACACATCCTCCAGTCGCAGCTCCAGGCTCTGCGCCCCGGCCAAGGCGCTGTTGCCCCAGAACGGGTGGTGGCTGATGCCCGGTGCGGTCGCCGGGATCATCGCGATCATCAGTTCTTCGCCATGCTCGCCGGCGCGGCTGAAGCTGGCCGTGAGCAGGTCCATCGAGGTGCTCAGGCTGCACGGTTGCTTGCTGCCACTCAGGCGCACGCCGTCTGCCAGTTGCACGGCTTCCATGCCGGCATCGAGAATGCCGCCACCGGGCACGCCTTCAGCAAAGCCCGAAGCCAGCAGCAGGCGCTGCCGGGCGATGGCCGACAACAGCAGGCCTTCGGCGCCTGCGCCCTGGGCCACCACGGCGACCAGGCTCGCCACGGAAAACTGATGCATGGTGCTGGCCACGGCCAGCGAGGGCGACAGGGCACCGAGGGCCAGCTGCACGTGCAGCGCTTCGCGGGCGCTGGCACCCAGGCCCCCGCTGGCCTTGGGCACCAGCAGGGCAACCGGGCCGGTATGCTTGAACCAGTCCACCACCGGGCTGCCTGCAGCCTCGCGCTGTTCGAACGGCAATTCGCTCAGCAGGTTGGCAAAGCCTGGGGCAAAGCGTTGCAGGGCGTGCCTGGCGTTTTGCAGGAGTGACAAGGGCATGGCATCAATCCTTGATCTGGCTGTTCGGGAACAGGCCATGGATGATGGCGCTGATGTTGTCGCGGATCGCTTGCCGGGCAACCGGGTCGAGCATGTCGGCAAGCATCGGCAAGCCCAGGTCGAAGCAGGAGCGGAAGGCGATGCTGGCGCCTTCGGCGGTTTCGCTGACTTGCCACGAGCCGGAAAAGTGGTCGATGTCGCCCGCGGTCTGGCGAAAATGGATATGCAGGTTGGCGGGGTCGAAGACATCGCGCTCCTGCCATTTGAGGATGCCGCTGTGGAAGTTCACCTCCCAGTTGCTCAGCACCTCGTGCTCGTGGATCGACTCGATCTCGATGTTGCGCACCGATTCGCACAACTGCGGGTACACGCTGAAGTTGCTGATGGCGGCGTAGACCTGTTCGGCGCTCTGGCTGGGAACATGGGCGTTCAGGCTGACTTCTTTCATTACGGTGTCCTATTCGAAGGTGCGGGCAATGGCCCGGGCAAAGCCGCCCAGCAGCCACTCAACGTCGCTGTCGCTGTACAGGGCTGGCGGGGTCAGGCGAATTACCCGGTGATCGTTGAGCGAATGGTTGACCACGATGCGTTGGTCGATCAGGTGCATGACCATGTTTGCCGCCAGCCCCGCATCGGCGAACTCCAGGCCCAGCAACAGGCCGGCGCAGCGCAGCTGCACCTGGCTGCCGCAGGGGTGCTGGCGCAGTAGCGTCTGCAGGCCCAGTTGCAGGCGTTGCCCCAGGGCCTCGGCACGCGCCACCAGTTGCTCGCGTTGCATCACTTCGAGGGTGGCCATGACCGCGGCCATGGCCAGTGGGTTGGCGCCGAAGGTGGAGGTGTGCATCAGCGGGTTGCGGTTCAGCGGCGCCTGCATGTCGGCGGTGCAGACCATGGCGCTGACCGGCACGCAACCGCCGGAAAGGCTTTTGCCGACCAGCAGAATGTCGGGTACCACGCCCTCATGCTCGCAAGCCCACCAGCGCCCGGTCCGGCCCATGCCTGACTGGATTTCATCGGCAATCAGTACTGCACCGTATTGGTCGCACAGCGCGCGCACCTGCTGCAGGTAGCCGGCCGGGGGTACGATCACCCCGGCTTCGGCCTGTACCGGTTCGAGGATCACGCAGGCTCGCTCAGGCTGTGCCTGCAGTTGCAGGCGCAGCGCCTCGGCATCACCGAATGGTATGAAGTGGCTGTCACCCAGGCGCTCGCTGAACGGTGAGCGATACAGCGCCCGGCCGGTCACAGCCAGCGCGCCTAGCGTCTTGCCGTGGTAGCCACCGTGGGTCGAGATCACCCGCTGGCAGCCGTTGAGCCAGGCCAGCTTCAACGCCGCCTCGGTGGCTTCGGTGCCGGAGTTGCAGAAGAACACGTATTGCAGCGGGGGTGGGCATACCGCTGCCAGGGCCGCAGCAGCCTGGGCCTGGAACGGGTTGAGCATGAGCTTGCTGGCCATCGGGTGGCTGTGCAGCTGCCGGCTCACCCGCTCGACCACCTGCGGGTGTGAATGCCCGAGCAGGAACACGCCGTAGCCGCCGGCATCCAGGTAGCGGTTGCCGTCCATGTCGAACAGGTAGACACCTTCGCCACTCACCTCGATGGGCAGGTTCATCATCGACGCCAGGCGCGCATAGCCGGCGTTGACGTGGTCGCGGTACTGCGCGCGCACACGTTCGGCATCAAGCCCTTGGGGCAGGGGGATGAAACTGTTCATCGGTCAGGCCTCCAGGGCCGGTTCGGCGCGGCGCTCGGCCGCTGCCGGAATCTTCAGCATGCGTTGCATGGCCGAGAGCTTGGGCGACAGCCGCGCCAGGGTCAGGGCCAGTTCCTGGCGTGGCGAGCGGCAGGCCAGGTGGCGGGCAGGCAGCAGTTGCTCCAGCGAGCTGGGCAGCGGCTGCAGCAGGCTGGCGTAGCGGCACAGCTGGGTCGCCCGGCCGAGGGCGGCGCGGATGTTCTCTTCAAGGGCCGGCAGGAACACCGGACGCACCAGGCGTTCGTAGATATCCGGGTTCATGCAGCGCGGGCGCTGGAAGGGCTTGCCCTGGTCTTGCATTTGCGCGCACATCAGGTCGAGCAGGGTGCGAATGTCCAGCGCCTGCGGGCCGTTGGTAAGGAAGTAGTCGTCACCGATCAGGCGCTGGTCCAGGGCGCTGGCAATGCCGGCTGCCGCGACATCACGGGCGATCACATCCACGCGTCCGTCTTCCGGGCAGGGGATGATCGGCAGGTAGCCTGACATCATCAGCCCCATGGTCAGGTGAAAGCCCTGCAGGGTCGGCATGTGGCCGCTGTGGCTGTCGCCGATGATGATCGACGGGCGGAAGATCGAAACCGGTACGCCGGCCTCACGCACCAGGCTTTCGGCCTGGCGCTTGACCACTTCGTATGGCGTCGAGGGCATTACCCCGGGGTGGTAGTCACAGGGGTGGGTGAAGGCGGTGCTGACGTGGTACAGCGGCACGTCGGCGTCGCGGACAAACTCCAGCACCTGCTCGGTGCCTTGGTAGTTGACCGAGAACACGGCTTCGGCGTGGCCGTCCAGGCGGGTGATGGCTGCGCAGTGGATGACCCAGTCGACGCGCTTGGTCAGCGCCAGGTAGTCCGCGCTGGACAGGCCCAGGCGCGGTTGGCAGATATCACCGCGCAGGGTCTCGACCCCGGGGTGGCTGATGCTGCTACGGCGGGTCAGGCACACCAGGTGATAACGCTCGGCCAACTGGTCGATCAACGTATCGCCCAGCACGCCGGCACCGCCGGTGAGAAAAACAGTCAGCCGCGAGGGTCCTGACATGGGCTAGCACTCCTTGCTTACTAGGTGGGTGAAGTGGCATGTGCCATGGCGCCCGTCTGCCTGGCAGCCGCAAGGGGGCCAAGGATCGGAACGATTAAAAAAGCCGACCTGTGCGCCTGTATCTCACGGGCGGCGGCCGGCAAGCGGCCCTGCGCCTGGAGGTGGAGACCCCGGGTGGCGCGGGCTGGAGGGGATGATGGCGATTTAGAACTGCTGATTCTTGAATGAATCGCTTGTATTGCGCAGCACGGCTGCAACGCGGCTCGGCGACATGCCGACCATGCGCCGCATCATGCGGGTGAGGTGAGCCTGGTCAGCAAAGCCGCCGGCCATGGCGGCATCGCTGAGGCTGGCGTCGTGGGCGAGGGCGTGGCAGGCACGTTCGAGTTTGCGCCAGATGATCCACTGCGACAGTGGCACGCCCATCTGGCGGGTGGCGAAGAAGCGCAGGCGCGGGCTGGACAGGCCCACCGCGCTGGCCGCGCGCGACACCGCGCCGATACCGGCCCAGTCTTCGCGCAGCAGGTGCAGGGCGTTGGACAGGCGTGGGTCGAAGCTTTCCGGGGGGACCAGCTTGAGTTCCAGAGCGGCGACCACATCATGGAAGTTGGCGGCCTGACGCACGCAATCGACGATGTCGGCGCTCACCGCAGCCTTGCCGCTCTCGTCGAGCAAGGCTTTCAGCGCACGCCCCAGTGGTGCGTCGGGATAGAAATAGAGGAAGGCGACCCGGCCAGGGTTGGGCAGCGAACGGTGGTTGACCGAGGGGCCGATCAATACCCCTGGGGCAGTGACCACCTCTTCGCCGAACTCCACCGTGATGTCCAGACTCAAGCCGATGCACAGCTGGATGGCAACGTGGGCATGGGCAGCGGTCTGGTCAGTCTGGCCGGTGTAGCCCAGCCAGTAATCACCGAAGGTTACTGCGCCATCCCATCTCATTGTGCATCCCTGAAGCCCGTTCTAGATAGCCTGGCCGCGCCCGGGCCAGTATCCTGAAAGCGGCAGATGATAGCGTTATGGTATATCTTGGTCGATACAAAGCGTAACGAACTATCTTTTGCGTTAATTAGGGCTGTGGGGCAGGGCTGGCAGGGGTGGAACTAATCAGGCTTTTCCTGCTCTTATGCCGGTAGCCATGGGTTGGGGACGCCTGATAAGCTCGCGGCTTCTACCCTGATTGCCCTTATGGCGCATGAACAAGGAAATCACATGAAACAGCATCGTTTGGCGGCTGCGGTTGCCCTGGTTGGCCTGGTACTGGCTGGCTGTGATCAACAGGCCAGCAGCCCCGAGCTGAAGACTCCGGCACAGAAAGCCTCCTACGGAATCGGCCTGAACATGGGCAAGAGCCTGGCTCAGGAAGGCATGGAAGACCTTGATTCGAAAGCAGTCGCGCTCGGCATCGAAGACGCCGTCAGCAAGAAAGAGCAACGCATCAAGGATGAAGAGCTGGTAGAGGCCTTCACCTCGCTGCAGAAACGCGCTGAGGAGCGCCTGGCCAAGGCCAGCGAAGAAGCTGCCTCCGCCGGCAAGAAGTTCCTTGAGGAAAACGCCAAGAAGCCTGGCGTGGTCACCACCGCCTCGGGCCTGCAGTACGAAGTGGTCAAGAAGGCCGACGGCCCGCAGCCCAAGCCGACCGACGTGGTCACCGTCCACTACGAAGGCAAGCTCACCGATGGCAAGGTGTTCGACAGCTCCGTCGAGCGCGGCAGCCCGATCGACCTGCCGGTCAGTGGCGTGATCCCGGGTTGGGTCGAAGGCCTGCAACTGATGCACGTCGGCGAGAAGTACAAGCTGTTCATCCCGGCTGAACTGGCCTACGGCGCGCAAAGCCCAAGCCCGCTGATCCCGGCCAACTCGGTGCTGGTCTTCGACCTGGAACTGATCGCCATCAAGGATCCGGCCCAGCTGCAAGGCGCCGAGCCGGAGGCGCAAGCCCCTGCCGAAGAGCCTGCCAAGTAACACTGGCTGGTTTCAGCAAACGCCCCGTTCTCACGGGGCGTTTGTGTTTTTGCCTGGCGGGTTGGTCGAACCCCCGACTGTTGATACTGTCCGAGAAAGTGCAGCTTGAAGATGCAGGATGCTTGTAACGCCAACCGTTTGCGGCGTACACACCACGGTGTGAAACGGTTGTGTAAAAAACGCCCGATCTGACCGGGACCCTTGCCTGACAGGCACCTGAGGTCAGAAAATTCGCCCTGTTCACAAGGTTATCCACAATAAATGTGGATAACCTTTCCTCTTGGAGGCTCCATGAGCGGTCCCTGGAATTTCGCCCGTTTCCTGCCGTTGGCAGAGCGCCTGCTTAGCCGCGGCCGGTTGCCGGCCTTGCTGTTTGCCGTGGCGCGTAAAGGCCCACGCCTGGGCCAGCTACGCGAAGATGTGAAGCTGCTGCAGTCGCTGTGCCTGGCCTGGTGGCGTGGCGAATACCGCGCCATCAGCCCCAAGGCGCTGGTCACCATCGTCGCCGGACTGCTGTATTTCGTCAGCCCTATCGATGCCATCCCCGACTGGATACTGGGCGTGGGCTTCCTCGACGACATCGCCGTGCTGGGCTGGGTGTTGAAGACCGTGGCCGACGAACTGGCGCGCTTCAAGGCCTGGCGCGACAGCCAGGCACCCGAGCGGCTGCGGGTGGTCGAGCGCTTGCCGGCTACCCCGGAAGCGCTGCGGCTGGAGCGTAATACGCCGTGAAACCGGCCATAACTACCGCAACTGCACAGACCCCGGAGTTGGTAATATAATTGGCATAAGGGTTATGCCTACGGATTACATGCGGTAATCCATTTTTAAGGGGTTTGTAATGGGTATTCAGGTCATCAGCCGGGACGGTCAGCCCGAGTACGCCGTGGTTCCCTGGGAGCAGTATCAGGCCCTGCTGAAGGCCGCCGGGCAGGCACCCACCGAGGCGGTTGTCGGTGAAGCGGCCAGCAGCGCTGCCGAAGCGCCGTTGCCGGGGTTCAGTGAAGTAGGGCAGATTCGTCAGGCCAGGGGCATTGCCCCTGAGCAACTGGCGCGCAATGTCGGGGTCAGCCCGGCGTACCTGGCCATGATCGAGTCGGGTGAGCGTCAGCCCGATGCCGCCATCCGCCGCGCCCTGGCGTGGCACCTGGGTGTGGCGGGCTGGAGCGAGCCATCATGAGCCAGGTCAGGATCAGCCGTCAGCACTGGGATAACCTGCTGGGCGAGCTTGACCTGGCCCGTCGTCAACGTCACCTGCTGACGTACCGAGCGCTGATCGAGCGCTTGCAACTGCCCAGCCCGGCCATGCAGACGCTGACCGCGGCGTTGGAATACCTGGCGCTGCTCGATGCCCGCGCCGAGCAGCCACTGCGCAGCTCGCTGGTGATCAGCCAGGGTGCCAGCCGTTTGCCGCGTACCGGCTTTTTTGAGTGCGTGGAGCGGCTTGGGCGTTTTTCCGGGCCGGTGGATGGCATGGAAGCGGCGTCGTGGCATGCCTCCGAGGTGGTGCGGGTGTTCGAGTACTGCTATCCCGAAACAGCCTGATTCTTTACCTGTACCGGCCCTATCGCCGGCAAGCCAGCTCCCACAGGTTCACCACAGGCCTTGAGCCTTTGCGCTGTACCTGTGTGGGAGCTGGCTTGCCGGTGATAGGGCCATGACAGGGAACGCATCCCTGTGAATCAACCCACAAGGCCTGCCATCGGCATCGACCACCTGCAATGCATCCAGGTGCTGATGCCGACCAAACAATTCCAGCAGCTGCCCGATCGTGGCATTGAGCCGCACCGTCGGCTGTTCGGCCAACGGCACGCTGATCGATACCGGCAACGGCCTGGCCTCACGCACGCCCAGCTCCTGCGGTCGCCCCAGCAGGTAACCCTGCACCAGGTCCACGCCCATCTCCACCAGCACCGCCAGCTCCTCTGCCAGCTCGATACCTTCGGCAATAACCTGCGCCTTGGACGCTCGGGCAATCTGTAATATCGAACCCACGAACTCGCGCTTGAGCGGATCACGGTGGATGCCGTCGATGAAATGGCGGTCGATCTTCACGTATTCAGGGCGCAGCTCCGACCACAGGCGCAGGCTCGAATATCCTGCGCCCAGATCGTCGATGGCAATCGAAAAGCCCATGTCGCGGTAGTGGTGCAGGGCATTGGACAGCAGCTGGAAGTCGTCGGTGGGGGTGTGCTCGGTCAGCTCGATCACCACCCGGCTTGGCGGCAGCCCGACCTGTTCGAGCAGTTTCAGGGTAAGGCCGGAGGGGTAGTGCGGTTCCAGCAGCGATTCTGGCGAGACGTTGAGAAACAGCTTGCCCTGCAACTGTTGCTCGCTGAAGCGGCGGCAGGCACTTTCCCGGCAAGCGGCCTCCAGCTCGGTCAGGCGGCCGGCCTGGCGGGCCACCGTAAACAGGTTGAGCGGTGCGTGCAGCGGGCTGTTCGACGGCCCACGGCTCAGCGCCTCATGGCCGAATACCCGTTGCTCGCTCAGGCACATGATCGGTTGAAACAGGCTGTGAATGCGGCTTTGAGCCAGAATGGCGCTCAAGGCACTGAGCTGTTCGGCAACGGTCATGGCGTATTCCTGAAAATGAAAGGGCCGGGCATCTGCATGCCCGGCCCTTATATTTCACGACAGCGCGATGACTGTATGATGACAGGTCACATTAATCTGCCATCACTGTCACTGGTGCCTTACTTCTTGGCCACCTTGGTGCTGGCGCTGAGGTAGTCGATCAGGATGCGGCCGGTTTCGGACAGGTAGGCATCGTCTTCCGGCTTGGTGTTGTCATCCTCGGCCGGCAGCGCGTCCTCGTCCTCTTTCTTCAGCTCTTTGAGCGGCTCTTCACCCTTCGCCTTGCGGCGGATGTTTTCCAGCGCCAGCTGCTTGGCCTCGATATCGTCGTGGCGTGCACGGCGGTCCTGCTCGTTGAGGCTGACGGTTTTTTCGTTCATCAGCTTCTGGGTCAGGGCCAGGCGGTCGCGGATGTAAGTGAACTCGGCATCCTTGTCGCTGCGCGCTTCATGCTGCGCCTTGAGCTGGGCCAGGAACGGCTTGAATGGGTCGGCCGCCGGCTTGACCACCGGGCGGATGGTGTCCCACGGCATGGCCTCGGGCAGGGCGCTCTCGCCAATTTCCTTGGTGTCGATGATCGACGGGTAGTCGATGTCGGGCAGCACGCCCTGGTGCTGGGTACTCTGCCCGGACACCCGGTAGAACTTGGCCAGGGTCAGCTTCAGCTCGCCATGGTTGAGCGGCTGGATGGTCTGCACGGTGCCTTTGCCGAAGGTCTGGCCGCCGATGATCAGGGCGCGGTGGTAGTCCTGCATGGCACCGGCGAAGATCTCCGAGGCCGAGGCCGACAGGCGGTTGACCAGCAGTGCCAGCGGGCCTTTGTAGAAGGCACCGGGGTTTTCGTCTTCCAGCACGTCGACGCGGCCATCGCTATTGCGCACCAGCACGGTCGGGCCTTTTTCGATGAACAGGCTGGTCAGCTCGGTGGCTTCCTGCAGCGAGCCGCCGCCGTTGTTGCGCAGGTCGATGACCACGCCGTCGACTTTCTCTTTCTGCAGTTCGGTGAGCAGCTTCTTCACGTCACGGGTGGTGCTCTTGTACTCCGGGTCGCCGGCGCGGTAGGCCTTGAAGTCCAGGTAGAAGGCCGGGATCTCGATGATGCCCAGCTTGTAGTCACGCCCGTCCTGCTTGAGCTTGAGAACCGACTTCTTCGCCGCCTGCTCTTCAAGCTTCACCGCTTCGCGGGTGATGGCCACGATCTTGCTGGTCTGGTCGCTTGGCGCATTGCTGGCCGGGATCACCTCCAGGCGCACCACCGAGCCTTTCGGGCCACGGATCAGCTTGACCACTTCGTCCAGGCGCCAGCCGACCACGTCGACCATTTCCTTGTTGCCCTGGGCCACGCCGATGATCTTGTCGGCCGGCGCCACCTGTTTGGTCTTGGCGGCCGGGCCTGCCGGTACCAGGCGCACGATCTTGACCTGGTCGTTGTCGCTCTGCAGCACAGCGCCGATACCTTCGAGCGACAGGCTCATGTTGATATCGAAGTTTTCCGCGTTGTCCGGCGACAGGTAGTTGGTGTGCGGGTCGTAGGACTGGGCGAAGGTGTTGATGTAGGCCTGGAAGATATCCTCGGCACGGGTCTGGTCCAGGCGCGCCAGCTGGTTCTTGTAGCGCTTGGTCAGGGTTTCCTGGATCTGCTTGGGTTCCTTGCCGGCGATTTTCTGGCGCAGCACTTCGTCCTTGACGCGCTTGCGCCACAGGTCGTCGAGTTCAGCCTGGTTCTTCAGCCACGGCGCATCCTTGCGGTCGATCAGCAAGGTCTCCTTGGTAGAGAAGTCCATCTTGTCCGCACCTTTGTTCAGCTCGGCCAGGGCAAAGTCCAGGCGTTGCTTGACGCGATCCAGGTAGCGCTTGTAGATGGTGAAGCCCGGGTCGAGGTTGCCGCTTTTGAGGAAATCGTCGAACTGCGTTTTCCATTTGTCGAATTCGGCAATATCGGCCGCGGTGAAGTAACTGCGCGCCGGGTCCAGCAGCTTGATGTAGCTGTCATAGATGATGACCGAACGGGCGTCATCCAGCGGCGGCTTGCTGTAGTGATGGCGCTTGAGCAATTCCACCACGTTGAGGCTGGCGACGATCTCGTCGCGGTCCGGCTGCAGGGTGTCCCACTTGTTGGCGGCCGCCGCATTGCCGCCGAGCGTGAGGCTACCCAGGCCGATCATCAGGGCCAGGGCGGTGCTTGGAAGGAAATGCTTCATGCTGATTCGACGTGGGGGCATTTGATCACGCATAGTAGGCCGTCTATTCCGTTCGCCGGCTCCATCAGAGCCGGGCGCATACTGCAAAAAGCCTGGGACATAGCGGTCCCAGGCTCGGTCATATGATTCAACTATGGAGGCACTGTGAAGGCATTGCAAGGCGTTGACGGACATGTGGAGTGGGTCGAGGCCGAACGCCCGGCCTGTGACGCCGGCCAAGTGCGCATTCGCGTGGCCGCCGCGGGGCTGAACCGCGCCGATCTGCTGCAGATGAAAGGTTTGTACCCGCCACCGCCGGGGGCCAGCCCTTACATGGGGCTGGAGTGCGCCGGGGTGGTCGAGGAAGTGGGCGCCGGTGCCGACTGGCGGGTCGGCGACCGGGTGTGTGCGCTGCTGGCCAGCGGCGCCATGGCCGAGCAAGTGGTGGTGGATGCCCGCCACGTGCTGCCGGTGCCCGAGGGCCTGAGCCTGAATGAGGCCGCGGCGTTGCCGGAGGTCTATGCCACTGCCTGGCTGAACATCTTCCAGCTGGGTGCGCTGAAAGCCGGTGAGAAGGTGCTGGTGCATGCCGGTGCCAGTGGCGTTGGTTCGGCTGCCATCCAGCTGTGCAAGGCGTTCGGCAGCCCGGTGTGGGTCAGCGTCGGTTCGCCGGACCGGCTGGCCTACTGCGAGGCGCTGGGCGCCGCAGGTGGCGTGGTGCGTAACGAAAACCTGGAAGCGCTGGAAGGCTTTGGCCCGTTCGACGTGATTCTCGACCCGGTCGGCGCCAGCTACGGTGAACTCAACCTGAAGGTTCTGGCCCGTGACGGCCGTTGGGTGATCATTGGCCTGATGGGCGGGCGCAAGTTCGAGCTGGACCTTGCCCAGGTGCTGGGCAAGCGCCTGGAGATTACCGGTTCCACCCTGCGCAACCGCGATGACAGCTTCAAGGCCGAGTTGCTGCGCGAGCTGCAGCAGCAGGTGTGGCCGCTGTTTGCCGAAAAGCGCTTGTCGCCGCAGCTGGTCGATACCTACCCGGTCGAGTTTGCCCAGGCGGCGTATGCCGAGCTTGAGACCAACCAGGTGTCGGGCAAGCTGGTGATGGTCATCGACCCGAGCCTGGTGTAAGCAGGTCAGGCCTCTTCGCGGGTAAACCCGCTCCCACAGGGATCACCACAGGTTCCAGGGTTGTGGTATCCCCTGTGGGAGCGGGTTCACCCGCGAAAGGGCCGGTACAGGCAATGCAAGAAGCTCAGGACCAACTCAGGATCGGCCATTTGTTGGTCTCGGCATGCTCACGCAACACCCCATCCGGATTCACCGCATACGGGTGATCCACCTTCAGCAGCAACGGCAGGTCATTCCTCGAATCGGAATAGAAACTCGCCCCCTCCAGGTTCTCCTGCTCCTGATCCAGCCACTCCAGCAACCGGGTGATCTTGCCTTCGCGGTAGGTCAGCACCCCATGGGTCTTGCCGGTATACACCCCGTTCACAGCCTCCAGCTCGATCGCCAGGTATTCATCCACCCCCAGCCGCGCCGCAATCGGCCCCACCAGGTGCGTCCCCGAAGCGGAAATGATCAGAATCCGATCCCCACGCTTGCGGTGCTCGGCAATGCAGCGGCAGGCGTCGCCGTAGATGATCGGCTCGATCACGTCCTCGACCCACGGCTCTACCAGATGCTCGACCTCTTCCAGGGTACGCCCGGCAATCGGCTCCAGGCTGAACGCCATGTAGTCTTCCATCTGCAGGTGGCCTTTGCCGTAGGCCTCCATCAGTTCATGGTCGCGACGCACAAACTCCTTGCCGTCGACCCAGCCCAGCCGGGCCATCTGCTCGCTCCACAACGACGCGCAGTCGCCATGGATCAGGGTTTCGTCCAGATCGAATATTGCCAGTGCCATTGTGTTGAATCTCCTTAAGCCACTTCCCGCAGCGCCGTGGGGTCGATCGACAAGCTTACCCGCTTCCCGTCCGCGTGCAGGTCGGCCGGCGAACGGTTGAGTACGTCGACCACCAACTCCACCTCGCGCACGTTTACCCGGTAGCGAATCACATTGCCCAACAGGCTGTGGCTACGTACTTCTGCGTCCAGCTCACCATTCACGCCCAAGGTGATCGACTCTGGGCGGATGGCCAGGCGGCTGGTGACCGGGCGCTGCAGCAGGCGGCTGGCGCTTTCGGCGTCGAGCAGGTTGTAGTTGCCAATAAAGCCGGCGGCAAACAGGTCCACCGGCGCGGTGTAGAGGGTTTCGGCATCGCCGCTCTGGACGATGCGCCCCTGGTTCATCAGGAAGATGCGGTCGGACATCGTCAGCGCTTCTTCCTGATCGTGGGTAACGAAGATGGTGGTCAGCCCCAGTTCGCGCTGGATCGCGCGAATCTGCTCGCGCAGGTGCTTGCGAATGCGCGCATCCAGCGCCGACAGCGGCTCGTCCAGCAGCAGCAGGCGCGGGCGGGTGACCAGCGAACGCGCCAAGGCCACACGCTGGCATTGGCCGCCAGACAGCTGGTGCGGGTAGCGCCCGGCAAAGCTGCCCAGCTCCACCAGCGCCAGTACCTCGCGTACCCGGGCCAGGCTTTCATCGGCCTTGACCTTCTGCATGCGCAGGCCAAAGGCGACGTTCTGCTCCACGGTCATGTTGGGGAACAGTGCGTAACTCTGGAACACCATGCCGATGCCACGTTTTTGCGGGCTGACGGGCACGATGTCGTGGCCGTCGAGCAGGATCTGCCCGCTGTCCACCGGGGTCAGCCCGGCGATGCAGCGCAGCAGGGTGGACTTGCCGCAACCGGAAGGGCCCAGCAGGGTGACGAACTCGCCACGCTCTATATGGCAGTCGATGTTTTCGAACACCGGGCTGCCGCCGTAGCTTTTCTGCAGTTTTTGCACGCTGACGAAGCTCATGTCAGGTCTTGTCCTTGTTCAGGCGGTTGGCGACCCAGGTCAGTACCAGCACGAAAGCGAAGTAAGAGATCACCAGCGCGCTGTTGAAGTGGCCGCTGCTGTTGCGCATGTTGTTCAGGTACACCTGCAGGGTTTCGTAGCGCGTGCCGACCAGCAGGTTGGCGAACACGAACTCGCCGAACAAAAACGAGAACGACAGCAGCAGCGCTACCATCAGGCCCTTGCGCAGGTTCGGCAGCACCACCAGCAGTGCCGCCTGCCAGGTGCTGGCGCCGAGCAGCTGGGCGGCGTCCATCAGGTCGCGCAGGTTGATCGCCTGCAGGTTGTTGGTGATGGCCCGGTACATGAACGGCAGGGCGATGGTGAAGTAGCAGCCGATCAGGATCCACGGCGTGCCGACCATCGCCATCGGCCCGCTGCCGTACAGCTGCAGCAGCCCCACCGACGACACCACGGGTGGCACCGCGAAGGGCAGCAGGATAAGGATGTTCATCAGCGCATCGAGTCTGGGGAAGTGGTAATGCACCACGAACAGCAGCGGCAGGATCAGCACCACCGACAGCACCAGTGCGCCGACGCACACCAGCAGCGACTGGCCGAAGGCCGCCAGGAAGCGCGGTTCGCTCCACAGCGCCGCATACCATTTAAGGGTCAGGCCGCTGGGCAGCAGGCTGGCCGACCAGCTGGTGGCCAGCGAGTAGAGCAGGGTGCCAGCCAGGGGCAACAACAGGATCAGGAACAGCAGGTAGACCACGACGCGGTGGTACCAGCCGCCGGAGCGGGCGTCAGCGCGCATGATAGCTCCTTTTCAGCAGCCATTGATGCACCACCGTGACCAGCGTCATCAGCCCCACCAGCACCATCGCCAGTGCGCTGGCCAGGTTGGGGTCGAGGCTGATGTCACCGGCCACAAGGCCAGCGATGCGGATTGGCAGCACGTTGAAGTTGCCGGTGGTGAGTGCGTACACGGTGGCGTAGGCACCGAGGGCATTGGCCAGCAGGATGACGAAGGTGCCGAGCAGTGCCGGGGTCAGCACCGGCAGGCCGATGTGCCGCCAGTACTGCCAGTGGTTGGCGCCCAGCAATGCGGCCGACTCGCGCCAGTCCTCGCGCAAGGCGTCGAATGCGGGGTACAGCAGCAACACGCCAAGAGGGATCTGGAAGTAGGTGTACACCAGGATCAGCCCGCTCTTGGAATAAATGCTGAAGTCTTCCAGCAGGCCGACCTGCTTCAGCAGCAGCGTCAGCGCGCCATTGAACCCGAGCAGGATGATGAAGGCGAACGCCAGCGGCACCCCGGCGAAGTTGCTGGTCATGTTGGCGAAGGCGCTGACGAAGTCGCGCAGCTTCGAATCGACCTGGCGCAGCGAGTAGGCGCCGAGGGTGGCGATGACGATGCCGAACAGGCTCGACCAGAAGCTGATCTCCAGGCTGCGTTGCAAGGCCTGCAGGTAGAACTTCGAGGCAAACACCTTGCTGAAGTTTTCCACGCCCCAGCCCGCCTCGGACTGCACGCTGTTGATCGCCACCCAGGCCAGCGGGGCGATCTGGAAAATGACGAAGAACACGGCGAACGGCAGCAGGCACAGCAGGGCCAGGTAACGGCCACGGCTGCTGCGGTTGGGGGTATTCACTTGAGCAACTCCCGGCAGACCGTTTTGTCGTGTGCCGCACCCAGCACTTCGCAGATGGTCCCGCACAGCTCGGTCTGCAGCGGTTTTGCCGCAGGGTCGAGGCTGAAGGCATCGCCGAACACGAACAGCGGCACTTCGCGCTCCTCGGCCAGCAGGCCGTTGTGCGAGCGATCGTTGTTCATGCCGTGGTCGGCGGTGACCAGGACCTGGGAACCCTCTTCAAGCCAGCGCGGCAGGTAGTCGGCCAGCAGGATGTCGACGCTGCGCGCGGCGTTGCGGTACTGGCTGCTGTCCAGCCCGTGGCGGTGGCCGATGTCGTCGACGCTCATCGGGTGTACCAGCAGGAAGTTGGGTGCGTGGCGGCGACGCAGGTATTCGCCGTCGGCCAGCAGGTGCGAGTCGGGGTAGCGGTCGTCCCAGTAGAACAACCCGTGCTGGATCGGCAGCTTCGGAGCGTGGGTATGGCGGTCGCGCTGCGGGTCGAAGGGCGAGCGGTTGTACAGCTCGCTCATCCAGTGATAGGCCGCTGCAGCGGTGCCCAGGTTGGCCTCGCGGGCGTAGTGAAACACGCTGCGCTGGTTGGACAGGCGGTTGACGTTGTTGTGCACGATGCCGCTGTCGATGGGCGGCACGCCGGTGAGGATGCATTCGTACAGCGGTCGCGACAGCGACGGCAGCTCGCATTCCACACGGTACAGCGCGGCGCGGTCGGCCTCGACATAGGCGTGCAGGTGGCCCATGGCGTGGTGGGCGACCTGGTAGTTGAGGCCGTCTAGCAGGACCAGAATGACGTTGTGTTGCATGTTTGCTCCAGTCATGAACC
>NZ_JABMCN010000057.1 GCF_013179515.1 Pseudomonas sp. CM27 | reverse complement strand
CCGGCAGGATCATGATGTACACCTCGGGGTGGCCGAAGAACCAGAACACATGCTGGAACAGCACCGGGTCACCGCCACCTGCGGCACTGAAGAAGCTGGTGCCGAAATGAATGTCCATCAGCATCATGGTCACCACGCCCGCCAGCACCGGCATTACCGCAATCAACAGAAACGCGGTGATCAGCCAGGTCCAGACGAATAGCGGCATTTTCATCAGGGTCATGCCGGGTGCACGCAGGTTGAGGATCGTGGCGATCACGTTGATCGCGCCCATGATCGAGCTGATGCCCATCAGGTGAATGGCGAAGATGAAGAAGGTGACGCTGGCCGGTGCGTAGGTAGTGGAAAGCGGTGCGTAGAAGGTCCAGCCGAAGTTGGGCCCGCCACCCGGGCTGAACAGCGTCGAGACCAGCAGCAGGAAGGCCGCCGGCAACAGCCAGAAGCTGAAGTTGTTCATCCGCGGCAGGGCCATGTCGGGCGCGCCGATCATCAGCGGGATCATCCAGTTGGCCAGGCCGACAAAGGCCGGCATCACCGCGCCGAACACCATGATCAGCCCATGCATGGTGGTCATCTGGTTGAAGAACGCCGGCTCCACAATCTGCAGGCCGGGCTGGAACAGCTCGGCACGAATCACCATGGCGAACGAGCCACCCAGCAGGAACATCAAGAAGGCGAACCACAGGTACAGGGTGCCGATGTCCTTGTGGTTGGTGGTCAGCACCCAGCGCATCAGGCCCTTGGCCGGGCCGTGCGCGTGGTCATCGCCGTGGGCGTGGTCGTCGATCACTGCACTCATGTCCTGTCTCCTGCAACCCATTGATTGCCGCGAGTAACCCGGTTCACTTGGCTTGCGCCTGCTTCAGCGCCAGCACGTCCTTCGGCGTGACCATGTCACCTTTGTTGTTGCCCCAGGCGTTGCGCTCGTAGGTGACCACTGCGGCGAGATCGACTTCCGACAGCTGTTTGCCGAAAGCGGCCATTGCTGTGCCGGGCTTGCCGTGGAACACGATATTCAGATGGCCTTCCTTCGGCCCGGTGGCGATCTTCGAGCCTTTGAGCGCCGGGAACATCGGTGGCAGGCCCTGGCCTTCGGCCTGGTGACAGGCCACGCAGGTGGTGTGGTAGACCTTGTCACCACGTGCCACCAGTTCCTCCAGGGTCCATTCCTTGCTGGTCAGCTCCTTGAGCTTGGCGGCCTCGGCCTTGCGCTCGCCCAGCCAGGTGTCGTAATCAGCCTTGGACTTGACCTCGACCACCACCGGCATGAAGCCGTGATCCTTGCCGCACAGCTCGGTGCACTGGCCGCGGTAGATGCCGGGCTTCTCGATGCGGGTCCAGGCTTCGTTGACAAAGCCGGGAATGGCGTCGCGCTTGACCGCAAAGGCTGGCACCCACCAGGAGTGGATCACGTCGGCGGCAGTCACCAGGAAGCGCACCTTGGCGCCCACCGGCAGCACCAGAGGCTGGTCCACTTCGAGCAGATAGTGCTCGTCCTTGGGGGCTTGGTTGTGGATCTGCTCGGCAGGGGTGGCCAGGTTGCTGAAGAACTCCACATCCTGGCCCAGGTATTTGTAATGCCACTTCCACTGGTAGCCGGTGACCTGAATGTCGATGTCCGATTCGCTGGCGTCGTAAATGTCGATCAGGGTCTTGGTCGCCGGAATGGCCATGACCACCAGGATCAGGAAGGGCACCACGGTCCAGAGGATTTCCACCCAGGTGTGCTCGTGGAAGTGCGCGGCCTGCTGGCCGGTAGAGCGGCGGTGGACCACCATCGACCAGAACATCGCGCCGAACACCACGATGCCGATGATCACGCAGATCCAGAAGATGGTCATATGCAGATCGAAGACGGCGTTGGAGACCTCCGTCGCCCCCGGGTGCATGTTCACGGTCCAGGCTGCGTTGGCCTGACCAAAAACCGACCACAACAGGAGGCCCATCCAGACATGTGGATGTCGCATCATTGCGGGTTCCCCTTCTCGTTCTTGTTGTCCCGGAGGCGTGGCCTGCGGCAAGAGGGAACGGCGGTCAAGACTACCTGGCTTCGACGACCGAGCCCCTGCAAAAGCAGCTGGGCCTCATCAACGAATCACGTTCATCGGGAGTATAGTCAGCGACCAATGGCACGCAATGAAGCCAGTGAAATGAACTTCACCAAATGGCCAGATGCCCGGAAAAGCGCGTGTTTGATAGGCTATGGCCCAATAATGGCCACCCGATATGCCTGAGGATGCACACGTTTGCGCGACTTATAACAAATACGTCTTAGGTATTCTGTATACCGAGCTAATTTAGTGTCTTCCGTTTGAAACGTAATGTCCCTGGAGTTGTCATGAACATCGCTGCTGTACGCGAGCAGGTAAGCCAAGCCCATCAACACGAAGGCCAGACCGGCCAATTGAAAGCGCGTCTCGAGCTGCAACTGCCGCACCTGCACCCCTCGATCCAACTGCCTGAGCAGGACGCCCAGGGTACTTTGGCGCGCTTCGTCAGCGCCTACATCGAACAGGTCCCGGAACTGCTCGAGGCTGCCCACGAGGTTGCCCTGGAAGCAGGGATCGAATCGCAGATCAAACCTGTACTGAAAATTGCCGAGGCCTATTTCCTGCAGCCGCCAGAGGTCATGGACGGGCATGTCGGCCTGGACTGCCTGCTGGATGAGGCGTATCTGGCGCACCGGCTGGTGGAAGAGGTGAACGACCTGTACATCCGTCACTTCCAGCAGCCGCTGATTCCGTTCGATACCACCATGGCCAACCTGATTGCTCACCAGTTGATCGGCGAAGAATTTGCCAACCAGCTGGATGAAGTGGTGCACCACTCGGTGGATGAGATGCTCAATGAGCAGAGCTTTGCGGTGGAATCGGTAGAGGCATACCGCGAGAAATTGAGCAGCCCGGCAACGGGTGAGGCTTGGAAACGCTGGCCATGCCTGTCGCGCCAGCTGGGTGTTGAGCTGGGTCAACCGGCCTGATACTCCTGTCCCGGTCTTTTCGCGGGTGAACCCGCTCCCACAGGTACTGCACCGGCCTTTAAACCTGTGTTGAACCTGTGGGAGCGGGTTTACCCGCGAAGAGGCCAGTTCAGGCGATACAAAACTTCCGGCTTTAGGCCCCAACCCCCGCCGTAGTCCGCAACCGCCCCTCGATGCGCCGTTTCAACCGCCGCTGCTCGATCAGCAACCGCGACCCATGGGCTGCATTGCTGCGCCCCCAGTCCTCCAGCAACTCAAGGCACGAGTGGTCGATATAGCTCAGGTTGCCCAGCGGGACATGCAGCGTGGTCCCCGCCGGCACACCGTCCAGCACCTGGGTCAGCGCCGGCACCTTGAGGAACGTGGCCGCACCACTGAGCCGCAGCTCCATGTGCCCGGCCTTCTCCAGGCTGACCAAATTGATTTTCAGCCGCGCCGCCTTGAACGCCAGCTTGAGCAAGGTCAGGGCGAAGCCCAACAGCACCCCGGTCAGCAGGTCGGTGAAGATGATCGCTAGCGCAGTCGCTGCGTAGGTCAACATCGGCATGCGGCCATAACGACCCAGACCACGAAACGCCTTGAAGTCGACCAGCTTGACCCCGGTAAACACCAGTACCCCCGCCAGGCTCGCCACCGGGATCTGCTGCAGCACGCTGCTCAACACCACCACGAACGCCAGCAACCAAAGGCCATGGAAGATCGCCGAAGCCCGCGTCTGTGCACCTGCCTGGACGTTGGCCGAGCTGCGCACGATCACCCCGGTCATCGGCAATGCACCGAGAATCCCGCAGAGCATGTTGCCGATGCCCTGTGCGGACAACTCACGGTCGAAGTCCGAGCGCTGGCCGCTGTGCATTCGGTCGACTGCCGCCGCCGACAGCAGGGTTTCAGCGCTGGCAATGAACGCCAGGGCAAAAGCGGCGACCAACAGCGTAGGGTCGGCCAGCTTCATCAGGTCATCCGGGCGCAGCCAGTCGATGGCTTCGGACAAGTCTGCCGGCACCTGCACGCGGTTCACCGGCAACGCCAGCCACATGGCGATGGCGGTCATCGCCGCCACACCCAGCAAGGCGCCTGGCACAAAGCGCAGCCGCTGCGGCCGCAGGCGCTCCCAGCCCCACATGATGACGATGGTAGCCAGTCCCAGCGCACCGGCCATCCAGCCTGAGCCTGCGCTTTCCTGCGGCAGGGCGGCGGCCAGGGTAGCCGGGAACTCCAGCAGGTTCTGCAGGCCCGACGGCTGTGGCGCCGTGTCGAACATCACATGTACCTGGGACAGCACGATCAGCACGCCAATGCCGGCCAGCATGCCGTAAACCACTGCAGGCGCCGTAACCCGAAACCAGCAACCCAGCCGCAGGCGGCCAGCCAGCAACTGCAATACCCCGGCCAGCAGCAGGATCGGCCCGAGCATGGCCATGCCGTGCTGGCGCACCAGCTCGAACACCAACACCGCAAGGCCGGCAGCCGGACCACTGACCTGAAGCGGCGAACCTGCAAGGAAACCTACGACAACGCCGCCGATAATGCCGGTAATCAAGCCTTTTGCCGGCGGCATGCCGGAGGCAATGGCGATACCCATGCACAAGGGCAGGGCCACCAAAAAGACCACTACCGACGCCAGCAACTCTCGCGGCAGGGCCGCTTTCAACTGTGTAATGTTCACCGTGTATCTCCTTTTTTTGTCGCACGGCCGTTCCTCTGGCCGTGGGCACGTTGGCCCCTGACAAGCGCGCAGGCGCAGCCCGCCAGCGAAAATGCCGGCACGGCAGTCAGGGAATTCAGGGCAGCCGAAGGCCGCGCCACACCCTGCAGGGTGCGGCCGGCTATCAAGGTTCTAGTTGTGGACGGGTCGCTTAGTAGCGGCCTCTCGGAGTAGCGCAGGGGACCGGCTCGCCAGCAGCCAGGGGCAGGAAGCTGTCGCTGGCGGCGTCGTAAGCTTCGATCTTGCTGGTCTCGATGTCGTACACCCAGCCATGGATGTACAGCTCACCGGCTGCCAGGCGCGAGGCCACCGAAGGGTGGGTACGCAGGTGATGCAGCTGGGCGATGACGTTTTCCTTGGTCAGCACCTGCATGGTTTCGTGTTCGCTGCCGCAAGAGCAGTTGTTTTCAACAACGGTGCGAGCTACTTCAGCGTGGCGCAACCAGGCAGAAACGGTCGGCATCTTGGTCAGCGATTGCGGATTGAGCACGGCACGCATGGCGCCGCAGTCGGAGTGGCCGCAGACGATGATGTGGTGCACGCCCAGTGCCAGCACGGCGTATTCGATGGCGCTGGAAACGCCGCCGTTCATCTGGCCGTAAGGCGGTACCACGTTACCCACGTTACGGGTCACGAACAGGTCGCCTGGCGAGCTTTGGGTGATCAGCTCGGGGACGATGCGCGAGTCGGCGCAGGTGATGAACATGGCGCGTGGTGTTTGCGCAGTGGCGAGCTTCTTGAACAGCTGTTGCTGTTCGGGGAAGACGTCATGGTGAAAGCGCAGAAAGCCATCGACAATGTGCTTCAGGGCGGCATCGGCGCTCTCCGCGGGGACCTGCGGTACGGCCTTGGATGGGTCCTTGACGGGCATGATTCATCCTCTTGACGGTGTGTAGGTAAATCCATTTTACCGGTGAAAGATTCTGGCTATGCAGGGATTTAGATGACACGCACGGGCCATAGATCACAGTCGGTGTGGACTGATTTCCTACGCTAGCGGGGGAAACTTAACTGAAACTTAATTCGCAGGCTCTAGAACGGGTGTTCCAGATGAAATAGGCGGGAACTGGATAATAGCAAAAAAACATCAACTGCCAATATGTATTAGCGTCGTTATTGGCTGCTATTAGTTGGGTTGTGAGCAAAGAGCAGGGCCTGGGCAGGATCCGAATATCAGAACAGGGCCATCTGCCCACCGGGTACACAGAACGCAGAGCAATCCAGCGCCTGCGCCTCCCGCCCCTCGAACTCCAGGCGTTTCATGGCCTTGGCAAACCGCTGCGCCAGCAACTCGGCAAACACGCCTTCACCGCGCATGCGGGCGCCGAACCGGCTGTCATACAGTTCGCCGCCCCGGCTCTGGCGGATCAGGCTCAGTACATGCGCGGCCCGCTGCGGGTAATGGTCTTGCAACCACTGCTCGAACAACGGCGCCACCTCCAGCGGCAGGCGCAACATCATGTAGGCCGCGCTCTGAGCACCCGCCTCTCTGGCTGCCTCCAGCAAGCGCTCCAGTTCACTGTCATTGATCATCGGAATCATGGGCGAGCACAACACCCCAACCGGTACACCCGCCTCGCGCAACACCCGAATCGCCCGCAGCCGTGCTGAGGGTGACGCCGCACGTGGCTCCAGCACCCGCTTCAGGTCATCGTCCAGCGTGGTCAGGCTGATCATTACCTTCGCCAACCGTTGCCGTGCCATCTCGGCCAGCAGATCAAGGTCGCGCAGCACCAACGAACCTTTGGTAACGATGGTGACCGGGTGGCGAAAACGCAGCAGCACTTCAAGCAGACGCCGGGTCAGCAAGTGCTCACGCTCGATGGGCTGGTACGGGTCAGTGTTGGAGCCCAGATTGATCGGCGCGCAAACGTAGCCCGGCTTGCTCAATTGCTGGGCAAGCACCTCGGCAGCGTTGGTCTTGGCGATCAGCTTGGTCTCGAAATCCAGGCCCGGGGAAAGGTCCCAGTATGCATGCGAGGGACGAGCGTAGCAGTAGATGCAGCCATGCTCGCAACCCCGGTACGGATTAATGGAGCGATCGAAGGGCAAATCGGGAGAAGTGTTGCGGCTGATGACTGTCTTGGCAGTCTCGATTCGCACTTCGGTCCCTTGGGTCGCCGGCACCTCCTGATACCAACCATCGTCCTCAGCCGTCGAATGGTGCAACGCAAAGCGGTTATGCGGATTATGCGCAGTGCCGCGACCTTTCCGGGGTGCTGGAGTGAACATGGCTTGAGCCTCATACTGTATTTACATACAGTAATCACATGGCAGCGTTTTCTCCAGCACCACTGGTCATCAGACGGGCATCAAAGCAGCCCGTTGTGCTTCAAAAACCGCGAATTGTCCAAGGGCCGCCCGAGAAATGCTTCGTGACTCTGGGCGAATGGTCGCGAGGCGGCGGGCTCGAAGAATGTTTCAAGCAGCGACCTTCCGGCTGCTGCGTCAAGCAGCCCTGCTGACTCAAAACGTGTGAACAGGTCCCAGGCATGAGCATCGGCCCAGAGATAGGCGTAGAACCCGGCATCGTAACCCGCCACAAGGTAGTCGAAGCCGTGCAGCGGCTTTTCGAACCCGGCCAGCGGCCAGCGCCCCGCGCGGTTATTGGCATCCCGAACTCGGTCATCAAGGCTGCGGCCATCCCGAGGTGTCAGGTGCAAGTCGAAATCGAGAAGCGACAGGCTCAAGGTCCTGGCACAGGCGCGACTATGGTCGGCCCGCAATTGCACAAGAAGCGAGCGCAAGGCTGCCACCTCCAGCCGCTGGCCAGATTGATGATGAGCGGAGATGCTGGCGAGGTAGTCGGCATCCCATACCCAGCATTCGAACAGTTTGCCGGCTGCCTCAACGCCATCGTTGCCGAGCCGGCGAATATCGGACAAGACATGGTTGCTCGTGCGCACCAGCAGTGAATGCAACGCATGGCCAAACTCGTGGAACAGCTTTCTCAGCGCCAAGTGATCAAGCAGCGGAGGAACCCCGTCGGTACCCATGCGTACATCGCTGATCATCGCCACCACTGCACCATGGTACCGCCCCTCTGCATCTGTACGTCTATGCCTGTAGGCAAGGGTTTGCACAGTGTCTGGCTGCTTGTATTCATGCAGGAGAGCATCGAGATAAAGGTAGCCCAAGGAGGCATGGTCCTGGATGACCTCGAAGGCGCTCACACTTGGGTGCCAGGCTTTGGGGTCGTCAATTTTTTTCAGCTGCACACCAAACAAGTGCCTGGCTAAATCAATCAGAGCAGCAACCACCGTTTCGAGCGGGAAGTATTCCTGCATCTGGCTTTCGGTGAGCGCGCGTTCGCCACCGCGACCAACCTCATGCAGGTACTCCACGTCCCACGGCATGATCTGATCAATGCCTTGCTCGGCAGCCAGGCTATGCAGTCGGCTGTTTGAAGCCTCGATAACAGGCTTGATACGTTGCTCCAGCCCTCCAAGAAACGTCTGCAAATCAGCAACAGTGCCGATGCTTTTGCTGGCCAGGCTGAATGCCATGTGGCTGTCAAAGCCCAACAATCGGGCCCTGTCACTGCGGGCTTCGGCGATTTTCTGAATGACAGCACCGTTGTCAGTCTTAGTGTCACTGGCGCCACGGGTCAGGTAGGCGCGGTAGATATCTTCACGAAGTGATCTGTCCTCGGCGTATTTCAACACAGTAGTAAAATTGGCGAGGTCGCAGGTGATCAACCAGCCCGCGAGCGATGCCGCCTTGGCATTGTCTTCCAACTGGGTGACCAGGTAGTCGGGCAGACCCGTCAGCCGCCCCTTGTCTTCGACATGTACCGACAGGGACGATACAGAATCAGTGAAGTTGTACTGAAACTGGCCAATCAGCGCCTGAAGCTGTGCCTCCAGCGCCTGTACTTGCACCTTGACTTCGCTGCTCAACAGCACGCCCCCGCGGTGGTACTCCTTGAGAATCAGGGTCAAGGTAGCCTTCTTCTGAGTATCCAGGTTCTGACCGATAGCGCTGTCGGTCAGACGCTTGTACAGGGTGTAAAGCTCAAGGTTCTTGAACTTGTCGGTGAAACACGCTTCAACTTCGCCAAACGCCTGGCCCATCACGTCCTGCCACTGCTGATCGCGGTCGGCCATAGGCAGGAAGGCATAGAATGCACCTTGCAAGTCAGCATCAAGTTCATCTACGGCAAGCACGAGGTCGTCCCAGGTAGGGAGATCAGCCTGGTGCTTTATGACTCGCTCGATACCTTGCTGGTAGCGAGCAACACTGGCCTGGATTGCTGCCAGAGCGAGCTCGGGAGTGGTTTGCTCGTAATTCAGCAGCTGTTGGGAATTCAGCAGAACGTTCATGGTGCCGGCCTTTACGATTGCGAAAGAAGGCCAGGAATATCCGGCTTTCTTTCGCAACCACGGCGCGCAACATCTACCACCCATTGCAGGTGGCCTGAAACCCGTCACTCGGTCGGTTTTTTCAACTTCGGGTTCGGAAAGAACTGCACAGTCTGCACCTTGGCCGGCGCCGCCTTCGGCGCCAGGTGATTGACCCGGGTACCCAGCTCCTTGGGCACGGAAAGGCCCTGCTCGTTAAGCGTATCGGTGAAGCCGCAGGCCACGCACTCACGGTGCGGGACACCGTCCTCGTTCCACATCATCAGCTTGTCCGGCTCGCTGCACGCCGGGCATACCGCCCCGGCGATAAAGCGCTTCTTGGTCTTGTTCACAACTACCTCGCTCATGCTGCCGCAGCCTCGCTCAGGCCACAGTGACGCAGCAACGCATCGATGGAAGGTTCACGGCCACGGAAGTCGACGAACAGCTCCATTGGCTCGCGCGAGCCACCGCGGGCCAGGATCGCTTCACGGAAGGCACGGCCAGTCTCGGCATTCAGCACGCCTTCTTCCTCGAAGCGCGAGAAGGCGTCAGCCGACAGCACTTCGGCCCACTTGTAGCTGTAGTAGCCTGCTGCGTACCCACCAGCAAAAATGTGCGCGAAGCTGTTGGGGAAGCGGTTGTAAGCAGGCGGGCGCATGACCGACACCTCGTCGCGCACGCCTTCGAGCACCTGCAGCACGCTGCGGCCGTCACCGTGGCTGGCGTGCAGCTCGAAGTCGAATAGCGAGAACTCCAACTGGCGCACCATCATCATGCCGGACTGGAAGTTCTTCGCCGCCAGCATCTTGTCCAGCAAGTCCTGGGGCAGGGCGGCAGCGGTTTCGAAATGGCCGGAGATCAACGCCAGGCCTTCTGGCTCCCAGCACCAGTTTTCCATGAACTGGCTTGGCAGCTCGACCGCATCCCAGGCCACGCCGTTGATACCGGATACACCGGCATGTTCGATGCGGGTCAGCATATGGTGCAGACCATGGCCGAACTCGTGGAACAGGGTGGTGACTTCATCGTGGGTCAGCAGCGCCGGCTTGCCTGGGGCGGCCGGGGTGAAGTTGCACACCAGGTTGGCCACCGGGCTCTGCAACTCGCCGGCAGCGGTACGGCGACGGTCGCGGGCACCGTCCATCCAGGCGCCGCCACGCTTGTTGGCGCGGGCGTACAGGTCGAAGAAGAAGCGGCCCACGTGCTGGCCGTTTTCCTTGATCTCGAACAGGCGCACGTCCGGGTGCCAGGTGTCGAAGCCCTTGAGCTCCGCGATTTCGATGCCATAAAGGCGTTGCACGATGCTGAACAGGCCGCCCAGCACCTTGTCGATCGGGAAGTAGGCGCGCAACGCTTCCTGCGACACGCTGTAGCGCTGTTCACGCAGCTTCTCGCCGAAGTAACCGGCGTCCCAGCTGGCCAGCTCAGGGCAACCCTGCTCGGCGGCGTACGCCTGAAGCTGCTGCAGGTCCTGGGCGGCAAAAGGCTTGGAACGCTTGGCCAGGTCACGCAGGAAGCTAAGCACCTGGTCGCCGGACTCGGCCATCTTGGTGGCCAGGCTCAGCTCGGCGTAGTTCTTGTAGCCCAGCAGCTGTGCCAGCTCCTGGCGCAGGTCGAGGATTTGCTCCATCACCGGGCCGTTGTCGAACTGGCCGGCATTCGGGCCCTGGTCCGAAGCGCGGGTGCAATAGGCGGCGTACAGCTCTTCGCGCAAGGCGCGGTCACTGGCGTAGGTCATCACCGCGTAGTAGCTGGGGAATTCCAGGGTGATCAACCAGCCGTCGAGGCCCTTGGCCTGGGCTGCGGCAGCCATCTGCGCCTTGGCCGAATCGGTCAGGCCGGCCAGCGAGGCTTCGTCGGTAACGTGCTTGGTCCAGGCCTGGGTGGCATCCAGCAGCTGGTTGGAGAAGCGGCTGCCCAGCTCGCTGAGCTTGCTCTGCACCTCGGCATAACGCTGCTGCTGGTCCGCCGGCAGGTCGATACCCGACAGGCGGAAGTCACGCAAGGCGTGCTCGAGAATGGTCTTTTGCGCCACGTCGAAACCGTCGGCTTCCGGGCTGGCGATCAGCGCCTGGTACGCTTCGAACAGCGCACGATTCTGGCCCAGTTCGGTAGAGTAGGCGCTCAATGCTGGCAGGCAGGACTCGTAGGCCTCGCGCAGCTCGGCGCTGTTGCACACCGCATTGAGGTGGCTGACCGGGCTCCAGGCAGCGCCCAGGCGGTCATTGAGTTCGTCCATGGCCAGCACCAGGCCGGCCCAGGTGGGGTTCTTGCCCTGGTTTTCGAGGATCTCGGCAATGGCTTTACGGTTGTCGGCCAGGATCGCTTCGATCGCCGGCAACACGTGTTCGGCACGGATTTGCGAGAAGGGCGGCAGATCGTAGGATTGCAGAAGCGGGTTGTTCGCACTCACGGTTCGGATACCTTGGCAGAAGAAACACTTCCCCATCTTAATTACAATCGACGCCGACCGCAGCAGGCAGCCTGCCTATCGGCACAGATGAGAGACGCTATCATGGCCATCCGAAGCTTCCAGCAACACACTCCGAAAGTTGGACCACGGGCTTTCATCGACCGTTCGGCGGTAGTACTGGGCGACGTGGAAATCGGTGAAGACAGCTCTGTATGGCCCTTGACCGTGGTCCGCGGCGACATGCACCGCATCCGCATCGGCGCCCGTACCAGCGTGCAGGACGGCAGCGTGCTGCACATTACCCACGCCGGCCCGTTCAACCCGGACGGCTACCCGCTCATCATCGGCGATGAAGTAACCATCGGCCACAAAGTCATGCTGCATGGCTGCACCCTCGGCAACCGCATCCTGGTTGGCATGGGCAGCACTGTCATGGACGGCGCCATTGTCGAGGACGAAGTGATCATCGGCGCTGGCAGCCTGGTGCCGCCGGGCAAGCGCCTGGTCAGTGGCTACCTGTACATGGGCAGCCCGGTGAAGCAGGCCCGGCTGCTGAACGACAATGAACGCGCATTCTTTTCCTACAGCGCCGGCAACTATGTGAAGCTCAAGGACCAGCATCTGGCCGAAGGCTACGATCAACCTGAATGACCGCATTCGCGGGTAAACCCGCTCCCACAGGGATACCTCAGCCCCTGTGATGCCCAGTGGGAGCGGGTTTACCCGCGAATGCTGGCCACAGAGAACTCAAGTGGAACCCCGTACATGCATCAGCAAAACATCCTGTTCGACCTCGACGGCACCCTGACCGACCCGCGCCTGGGCATCACTCGCTCGATCCAGTACGCGCTGGCCAAACTGGGCATCGACGAGCCGGACCTGGCCCGCCTCGAACACTTCATCGGCCCACCGCTGCTGCAGGCGTTCATGCAGTTCTACAGCTTCGACGAAGCCAAGGCCTGGGATGCGGTGAACTTCTACCGGGAGCGCTTTCGGGTCACCGGCCTGTACGAAAACCTGGTGTTCGAGGGCGTGCCCGAGCTGCTCGAGGCTTTGAACGGCCAAGGCCGCACTCTGTATATCGCCACCTCCAAACCGTGGGAGTTCGCCCGCGAAATCGCCCGTCACTTCGCCTTCGACCATCACTTCAAGGTGATCTACGGCAGTGAGCTGGACGGCACGCGCACCAACAAAGTCGAGTTGATTCGCCACCTGCTGGCTGAAGAAGGTCTGGACCCGGCGCAGACGCTGATGATCGGCGACCGCAAGCATGACCTTATCGGCGCCCGCAGCAATGGCGTGCAGGCAGTGGCTGTGGGGTACGGGTTTGGTAGCCAGGAGGAGTTGGTGGCGCAGGAGCCGGCATTCCACTTTGCCACCTTGGCCGAGATGCATCAGGCATTCGTCAAGGCTTGATAGCCATGGGGCTGCTTTGCAGCCCATCGCCGGCAAGCCCAGCTCCCACAGGTACTGCATCCATCGCAAATCCTGTGCGGTCCCTGTGGGAGTTGGCTTGCCGACGATGGGCCGCAAAGCGGCCCCGTAATCTCAAAGGCTTACCATCAACCGCTGCAACGCCACTTTCCTTTCTGCAATCGGCAATTTCCCCAGTTGCTCAACCCGCTGATAAAACTGCCCCCAATCCCCATCAACCTCGCGAAACACCGCCGCAAACGCCGGCACCCACTGGTCATACAGCCCGAATGGCAACAACTTGGCATTGTTCATCGGCCCATATATCCAGGTGTCATAGCGCTTGTCCCCGCCCCACTGACCATCCCGAACCTGCCGGTATTCCCGCCTCAGCCGCTCGAACTCCGCCCGTTTGGCCAGGCGCTTGTGCCCATCATCCAACGGCCCGGCATAGATCGCCTGCAACCGTTCACGGCTGGCCAATACCAAGCGGATGAATTCGTCACGCTGCTGCCCCTGGTCCCCGCCAACCGGCGCCAGCCCACGCGCCAAGCGCCATTGCCGGGTTCCCTCCTGCTCGACAAAGGAGGCAAACGACTCGTTGAACTCGGTATCGTCCTGCACGTAGAAACGCTGGTGGGCCAGTTCATGGAAGATCAGCGTGGCCAGCCGCTCGTCCCCCCAGCCCACCATCGACGACAGTATCGGGTCATCGAACCAGCCCAGGGTCGAATACGCTTCAACCCCACCCACATACACATCCAGGCCGTTCTGGCGCATCAGCGCCGCCGCGCCACGTGCCGCACCCTGCTGGTAATACCCGCGGTACGCCACGCATCCTGCAATCGGAAAACAGTGCGTGACTGGCTGCAACGACAGCTCTGGCGTGGCGAAGACATTCCACACCACATACGGGCGGCCGAGGTCGGCATAAACCCGATAACTGCGATTGTCCGGCAGTTTCAAATGCTGGCTGGCAAAAACCCGTGCCTGCTCGGCATGCTGCAGATGCGCACGCAATTTCGCCGGCGTGGTCGGGTCGGCCACTACCTGCTCCACGAGTTGCCGCGCCCGCAGCAGCTGCCACTGGCCCTCGGCCAACTGCCCATAGTAGGCAGCACCGCTGCAACCGTTCAGCAGAAGCGTCGCCAGCAGCGGAACCAATCGGGTGAAAACGCGGTCGAGTGCCCGATGGCCTGAGCGCTGCACAAGAAAAAGTCGAAGCATCCGGGACTGTCTGACTCGCTCAAGGTCGATTCGCTCCAAGACTATCTCGCCAAGGGGGAGTTTCGCCATGCGTGCATTGCTGGTCGCCGGTTCACTGCTGCTGATTTCCGCCTGTTCGACCCTGCCAGACGCAGACCCGAATCAGGCCTGGATCGACCTTACACCCTACGAAAACAGCTCGCTGGACGCCGTGCAGGTCGACGAACGCGACTGGGCTGACAGCCGCTACTTCGAGGTACAACCTGGTAGCCATGAATTGACCGTGCGTTACCAGTTCCCGGTCACCCCCAGCAATATCGGCCCGGTCGACGAGCCGCTGTGGCGCGATTGCCAGGTCAAGCTGACCTTCAAGGACTTCAGCGCCGGGCAGCGTTATCAGCTGCATGCTGGCAGCATTGGCTTCCGGCCCTGGATCAAACTCTATGACCACCAGCAAAGACTGCTTGGCCAAGGCCTGCCGGCGGGCTGCCAGCGCACCTGAGCCACGCAAACGGCGCTATGCTTGTAGGGTGTAAATCGCAAGTGGGAGTTTTGCCATGCGCCAGCCCATGATGCTGATCGCCCTCAGTGCACTGGGGGCCTGCGCCAGCCCCTTGCCGCCCGTCGACCCCAAGCAAGCGTGGATCGACCTTTACACCATGACCCCGGGCAGGGTGATCATGGCCGACCGCCTGGACGGCAAGCGCCTGGAGGACGGCCGCTACTTTCAGGTGACGCCGGGCAAGCACGAACTGGTGGTGCGTTTCGATTATGAAATCTACTCGGGCGGGATCATGTCCGAGCCCAGGGACCGTACGTGCTACCTGACCGTGCGTTTTGACGACTTCAAGGCTGGAGAGCGCTATCGCCTGGAAGCGCGGGCGCCAGTCATGCAGCCGCAAGTGCTGCTGTACGACGCAAGCCGCACGGTGGTGGTGAACGAGCCGAGCGAAGTGTTCTGCATTCCGTGAATCCTGGGGCTGCATTGCATCCCCAGGATTGCGAACCTAGCGATCATTCTTCTGATAAATGATCTTCTTGGTGCCGCCATCGCAAGTCCCGACCACCATGTTCTGGTCCTTGACCTCACTGTTCGGCACGATTTCCAAGGTATAAGAGGCAACCCCCTGCGCCTGGATCTTTGCCTCGATCTCGGCTTTGAGCTCTTCGCACGGCTTGACCGCCGCCAGCGCAGAGGTGGCAACCAGGGAAGCCAATACAGCGATTGCTACGCGGATCATGGAACGGCTCCTCAAAGGGCAGCGTGCTGCCGACGCTGTTTAGACTACCGCAAACTGCCCCTGTTGCACCGCTTCAGCCCACCAGGGCGGCATCCAGGCTGATTTTGGCGTTCAATACCTTGGACACCGGGCAACCTTCCTTGGCCTTGTTGGCGATTTCCAGGAACTGCGCCTCACTTGCCCCAGGCACCTTGGCCCTGAGCACCAGATGCACGGCGGTAATGGCAAAGCCATCTGCCAGCTTGTCGAGCGTCACCTCGGCAGCGGTATCGATCCGCTCTGCGGTCAGCCCCGCTTCGCCGAGCATCATCGACAGCGCCATCGAGAAACAGCCGGCATGCGCCGCGCCGATCAGTTCTTCCGGGTTGGTGCCGGGCGAACCTTCGAAACGGGTGTTGAAGCCATACGGGTTCTGCTTGAGCGCGCCGCTTTCCGTGGAAAGCAGGCCTTTGCCATCCTTCAGGCCACCTTGCCAGATCGCCGATGCTGTCTTTTTCATGATGCCTCCTGGTCGTGGTTTACATGCGTATGAGTTCAGAGGCCAGCCGCCTACGGCAAGTTCAGACCAATCGCACGGCAAACATTGAATCTGCCGAATATGCCCATACAGAGTTCAAAAGGCCGTTGGCCAACCACCTTTGCGGAGGCTCCATGACGCAGCTGCGTGACCTGAAGATTTCCACCCTCGACCTGGTACCGGTGCGTGCCGACGCCGGCCCGGCGCAGTCACTGCGCAACTCGCTAGACCTGGCACAACACGTCGAGCGCTTTGGCTACAACCGCTTCTGGGTGGCCGAGCACCACAACATGGACGGCATCGCCAGTTCGGCCACCTCTGTGCTGATTGGCTACCTGGCCGGTGGCACCTCGAGCATTCGTGTGGGTTCTGGTGGGGTGATGTTGCCCAACCATGCGCCGCTGGTAATCGCCGAGCAGTTCGGCACGCTGGCCAGCCTGTACCCTGGCCGTATCGACCTGGGCCTGGGCCGCGCGCCGGGCTCCGACCAGATGACCGCTCATGCCCTGCGCCGCGAACGCTCGGGCAGTGCCGACGATTTTCCCGACGATGTCGAGGAATTGTCGCGCTACCTGGGCCCGCGCACCGATGATCAGAAAGTGATCGCGGTACCGGGCCACGACACCGACGTACCGATGTGGTTGCTCGGCTCCAGCCTGTTCAGCGCGCAGTTGGCCGGCATGCGCGGCATGCCCTACGCCTTTGCTTCACATTTTGCGCCGCGCTACATGCACGAGGCCATCCGGGTATACCGCAACCACTTCAAGCCCTCCACCACGCTGGACAAGCCGTATGTGATGCTGGGCATTCCCATGGTGGTGGCGGAAACGGATGAGAAGGCCGAGTACCTGGCCACCTCCGTGTACCAGCGAATCCTTGCGCTTATTCGCGGCCAGAGCCTGATGCAGAAGCCGCCGGTAGAAACCATGGATGGCTTGTGGCTGCCCCATGAGCGCGATGCAGTGAGCAGTTTCCTGGGCCTGGCGATGATCGGCAGCCCGCAGAAGGTGCGAGCCAAGGTGGAAGTGCTGCTGGAGCAGACCGGCGCGGATGAGCTGATCTTCACTTGTGACCTGTATGAGCATGCGGACCGCATCCGGTCCTATGAACTGTTGGCGCAGGCCCTCAAGACCGCGTGACCGTCTTCGCGGGCTTGCCCGCGAAGAAGCCAGCACATCAGCCGCGGCGGTACACAATCTCCTTGGTCCCTGCCTCGCAGCTACCGATCACCTTGCCCGCGGGGTCGCCTTTGTTGACGATCTCAAGCTTGTAGCCTTTGACCCCTTTGGCATCCAGCTTGGCCGCAATTTCCGCCTTCAGCTCTTCACACGGCTTGCCTGCTGCCAGCGCACCGCCGGCCAGGGTCATCAGGCCGAGCGCCAGAATCAGTTTGTTCATCATTCGCTTTCCTTGTGCAGATGAAATCAGAAAGGGCGCCAGCCAAGGCGCCCTCTTCGTAATACCGCATCACGCCGGAATCATCCAGCCCGCTGGTGTTTCAGCTGTTGGCAATACGGAAGCCGACCTTCAGCGTGACCTGGAAGTGCGCCGCCTTGTTGTCGCGGATGTGGCCACGGGTATCGATCACTTCGAACCACTCCAGATGCTTGATGCTCTTGCCGGCTTCGGCCAGGGCGTTGTTGATCGCATCTTCGATACTGGTGGGCGAGGACCCTACCAGTTCGATCTTCTTGTAGGTGTGATGATCGGTCATGAGTGCTCTCCTTGGATGACAGTGAGATTGAGCCTAGCAGCGCAGGCCTGGTTTACCTGCGAGCCGTCAGCAAGCGCTAAAGTTCGATCGCACTTTCCCGCAGTTGGCAGGTCGCAACCCTTACAGCCCATACTGCAAAGGAGAGTCAACATGCACCGCAACTCGCTGCGTAAAACGTCCCTGGAAAGCATGGAAGCAGAGATCGAGAGCCTTCTGAAAAGCTTGGAGAACCTCAAGCACGATGCATCGGAAGAATCCCAGAAGTCGGTGAAGGCAATCCGCAGCAACGCCGAGAGCGCCCTTCGTCATTCGCGCAGCCTGCTGAGCGACGCCTACGAGGAAGTGAAGCAACGCACCCGCCAAACCGGCATCGCCACCCGTGATTACGCTCAGGAACACCCGTACACCACCGCCGGCGTTGCCATCGGCGCCTTGGGCCTGCTGGCGGCTTACCTGCTGACCAAACGCAACTAAGCGCCTTGGCGTGCCAGCTCGGCACGCAACCACTGGGCCAACTGCTCGGCGCGCCCATCTGCGGCGCGCCTGGGCACCCACAGAGCCAGCGCCGCCGGCGTCGGTGAAAAGCCCCACGGTGCACTCAAGCGGCCCGCACGCAGGTCATCGGCGACCAGCGGTTGCGGCGCAATCGCCACACCTAGTCCGGCCACGGCAGCTTCCAGCAGGTAATACAGGTGCTCGAAGGCTTGCCCGTATTGCATGGCCGCCGGTTCCAACCCCTGTTCCAGCGCCCAGGTCGGCCAGGCCTGCGGGCGCGAGGTAGTGTGCAGCAAGGCCTCACCCAGCAAGGCCTTGGGGGGTGCATCCTGCAAACGCTCGAAGCCGGCATAACGCGGGCTGAGCACCGGCCCGATACGCTCCTCTGCCAGTACATGCACCTGCATGTCCGCCGGCCACGGCGGCTCGGCATACACAAGAAGCGCATCAAGCCCCGGTCGCCGCGGGTCGAGGTCGCCTTCACCCGCCGACAAGTGCAGGCGCAATTCGGGCAAGTCCGCCTGTAGCCGCCCAAGTCGCGGGATGAACCAGCGCGCCAGCAGGCTACCCGAGCAGCCCAGCACGAACGGGGCCTGGCTGACATCACGGCTCAGTTCGGCACACACGCTGCGCAGGCGGTCGAAGGCTTCGCCACTGGCGTCACGCAGGCGCACACCGGCATCTGTGAGTTTGATGCCGCGCCCATCCTTCACGAACAGCGCAACGCTCAGGTGCTCTTCCAGCACTTTGATCTGCCGGCTGACTGCACCATGAGTGACATGCAGCGCTTCGGCTGCCTGGCTGACGCTGTTTAGCCTGGCGGTCGCCTCGAAGGCTCGCAGGGCATTCAGGGGAGGGAGGTCGTGGGCCATGATACCTGTGAGTTTTTCTGACAAGTGTTCGCAATCTTATCGGTTTTCAGCCGGCCTTGCCCTGTTTACAGTAAAGCCCATCACTCATTCATTACGCCCTGGAGCGACCCATGACCCAGTCCCAATACCGCCCCGGCCCCGACGCCAACGGCCTGTTCGGCTCGTTCGGCGGCCGCTACGTGGCCGAAACCTTGATGCCACTGGTGCTGGACCTGGCCCGCGAATACGAAGCGGCCAAGGCAGACCCCAAGTTCCTCGAAGAGCTGGCGTACTTCCAGCGCGACTACATCGGCCGCCCCAACCCGCTGTACTTCGCCGAGCGCCTGACCGAGCACTGTGGCGGCGCCAAGATTTTCTTCAAGCGTGAAGAGCTCAACCACACCGGCGCGCACAAGGTGAACAACTGCATCGGCCAGGTGCTGCTGGCCAAGCGCATGGGCAAGAAACGCCTGATCGCCGAGACCGGCGCCGGCATGCACGGCGTGGCCACTGCCACCGTGGCCGCGCGCTTCGGCCTGCCTTGCGTGATCTACATGGGCGCCACCGACATCGAGCGCCAGCAGGCCAACGTGTTCCGCATGAAGCTGCTGGGCGCCGAGATCGTTCCGGTCACCGCCGGCACCGGCACCCTGAAGGACGCCATGAACGAGGCCCTGCGCGACTGGGTCACCAACGTCGAAGACACCTTCTACCTGATCGGCACCGTAGCCGGCCCACACCCGTACCCGGCCATGGTGCGTGACTTCCAGTCGATCATCGGCAAGGAAACCCGCGCCCAGCTGCACGAGAAGGAAGGTCGCCTGCCAGACAGCCTGGTTGCCTGCGTCGGCGGCGGCTCCAACGCCATGGGCCTGTTCCACGAGTTCCTCGAAGAGCCGAGCGTAGAAATCATCGGCGTAGAAGCCGGTGGCCACGGCGTGCACACCGACAAGCACGCAGCCAGCCTGAACGGCGGCGTGCCAGGCGTGCTGCACGGCAACCGCACCTACCTGCTGCAGGACGAAGACGGCCAGATCACCGATGCCCACTCGATTTCCGCCGGCCTGGACTACCCGGGCATCGGCCCGGAGCACGCCTACCTGCACGAAGTGAAGCGCGTGGAGTACGTCAGCATTACCGACGACGAAGCCCTGGACGCCTTCCACGCCTGCTGCCGCCTGGAAGGCATCATCCCGGCCCTGGAAAGCTCGCACGCCCTGGCCGAAGCCATCAAGCGCGCACCGAAGCTGCCCAAGGATCACCTGATGGTCGTGTGCCTGTCGGGCCGCGGCGACAAAGACATGCAAACCGTCATGAGCCACATGGCCGCCCAGGAGAAACAGGCATGAGCCGTCTTGAACAACGCTTCGCCGAGTTGAAGGCCGAAGGCCGCTCGGCACTGGTCACCTTCGTCACCGCAGGCGACCCGGGCTACGACGCCTCGCTGCAGATCCTCAAGGGCCTGCCAGCCGCTGGCGCCGACGTGATCGAGCTGGGCATGCCGTTCACCGACCCGATGGCCGACGGCGTGGCCATCCAGCTGGCAACCCTACGCGCCCTGGAAGCCGGCCAGACCCTGGCCAAGACCCTGCAGATGGTTCGCGAATTCCGGGTAGATAACCAGACCACGCCGATCGTGCTGATGGGCTACTACAACCCGATCCACCGCTTTGGCGTGGACAAGTTCGTGGAGGATGCCAAGCAAGCAGGTGTCGATGGCCTGATCATCGTCGACCTGCCGCCAGAGCATGACGCCGAACTGGCCACCCCGGCGCAGGCTGCCGGCATCGACTTCATCCGCCTGACCACCCCGACCACCGACGATGCGCGCCTGCCGCGCGTGCTGGAGCGCAGCTCCGGGTTTGTCTACTACGTGTCGGTGGCCGGTGTGACCGGGGCCGGCTCGGCAACCACCGAGCACGTCACCGAGGCCATTGCCCGCCTGCGCCGGCATACCGATTTGCCGATCAGCGTCGGTTTCGGCATTCGCACGCCAGAGCAGGCGGCGAATATTGCCCGCCTGGCAGATGGCGTGGTGGTGGGGTCGGCGCTGGTCGACAAGATTGCCCAGGCCAAGACTGCCGATCAGGCGGTGAACGAGGTATTGAGCCTGTGCTCGGCACTGGCTGAAGGGGTGCGCGGCGCCCGGCGCTGATCCGCGCCGCCTGCTTCGCGGGCATGCCCGCTCCCACAGGGACCGCGCCGCTCTAATGGGCTGCGCCGTCCTTGTGGGAGCGGGCGCCCCCGCGAAGAGGCCAGTACAGGCTACACAACCCTAGCCCCCGAAGATCGACAGATCCAAAGGCCGCACAGCCCCCATCCAGATCGCATGATCCCGGTGGTCCGCCAGTTCATCCCCGGTTTCCGGGTGCATGAACACCACCAACCCCTTCCGGTACAGCGCCAGCCAAGGCAACACCACCCCAACCACCTCTGGCCCGAACGCCAGCTGACAGCTCCAGTCCGGGTGTGGCCCTACCGGTTTCTGGTGCATGCGCCCCATGGTCACCGGAAACAGCCGCGCCGCCTCCTCGCACAGTTCCCGGGCCTGCTCCATGGTCGATGCGTCGTAGTAAACGTGGGCGTGGTAACCCTTGATCCTCTGCACGGTAACTCCTGATTGCGGTCGAACCATCACCGCCTGCTTGGGGGCGATGGTGTTGAAAAGGTGGGCGAACAGCTTAACTTGGTAGTCTGGATTGCCGGGGCCGCAAAGCGGCCCCGGCATCTCAAAGGCTGCGCTCATGCTCCAGCCACCCCACAAACCGGTCGATCAACGCACTACGCCGCTTGCGCGGTGGCAGCACCACATAATACCCCCGGGCCGAGCGCAAACTGCCCTCCAGCGGCCGACACAGCAGCCCTTGCTCGACTAGCCCATCCACCAGGTGCCCCCAGCCAATCGCCACCCCCTGGCCCGCAATCGCCGCCTGGATCAGCAAGGTGTAGTTATCAAATCGCAGTTGCCCCGCCGGCGGCGGGCTGGCTACGCCAAACCCGCGAAACACGCCAGCCCAATCGAACCAGCGGCTGGCCAGCTCGCCCTTCAGATGCAGTAATGGCAAACGTTGCAAAGCCACGGCCGACAAGGGTTTGCCATGAATCAGCCGGGGGCTGCAAACCGGGAACACTTCTTCATCGAATAGCCATCGGCTTTCGCCCTGGTGAAAGCGCCCGTCGCCAAACAGCACTGCCACATCGATGTCCGGGCGCAGCATGCCCTGGCTGCGCTCGCCGGTGACCAGGCTCACATCCACCTGTGGATAAGCCTGGTGAAAACGTTGCAGCCGTGGCATCAGCCAGAACGCGGCAAAGGCAAAGTCAGTGGCCACCTGCAGCACCTCGCGCTGGCCGCGCCCGCTGGCCAGGGCGATGCCGTCGTCCATGGCCTGCAGGCCCTGATGCACCTGTTCGAACAGGACCTGGCCGGCCTCGGTCAGCTCGATGCCCCGATAAATTCGGTCGAACAGGCGCGTACCCAGTTGCGCCTCCAGACGCTTTACCTGCTGGCTCACCGCCGGCTGTGTGGTGCCCAGCTCCAAGGCCGCTGCGGTGAAGCCGCGCAGGCGCGCTGCGGCCTCGAACACCCGCAGGGTATCCAGCGACACCTGCGCAAGCTGATCAAACATAAGTGTGGCTAATCCCAGTCATTGCCCGCCATGGGCTTTACCCATGTTATCCACAGTCGCATCTTGGTAGGCAAGCGATTCGCATAATCCTCAACGATGGAAGCCAGCATGACGCGCCCGAATATCCTGTTCATCATGGCCGACCAGATGGCCGCACCCTTGCTGCCGATCTACGCCCCTTCGCCAATCCAGATGCCGCACCTCAGCCGCCTGGCCGAGCATGCCGTGGTGTTCGATTCGGCCTACTGCAACAGCCCGCTGTGCGCGCCATCGCGCTTCACCCTGGTCAGCGGCCAGTTGCCCAGCCGTATCGGTGCCTACGACAACGCCGCCGATTTCCCGGCCGACGTACCCACCTATGCCCATTACCTGCGGCGCATGGGCTACCGCACGGCACTGTCGGGCAAGATGCACTTCTGCGGGCCCGACCAGCTGCACGGCTACGAGGAGCGCCTGACCAGCGATATCTATCCGGCCGACTATGGCTGGGCGGTGAACTGGGATGAACCCGACGTGCGCCCAAGCTGGTACCACAACATGGCCTCGGTGCTGCAGGCCGGCCCGTGCGTGCGCACCAACCAGCTGGATTTCGACGAGGAAGTGGTGTTCAAGGCCCGTCAGTACCTGTACGACCATGTGCGTGAAAATGATGGCCGGCCGTTCTGCCTGACGGTATCCATGACTCACCCGCACGACCCCTACACCATCCCCAAACGCTACTGGGACCGATACGAAGGTGTGGATATCCCCATGCCAAGCGCCGAGTTCAGTCAGCAACAACTCGACCCGCACTCGCAGCGGCTGCTCAAGGTCTTCGACCTGTGGAACAAGCCGCTGCCTGTGGACAAGATTCGCGACGCCCGCCGGGCCTACTTCGGCGCCTGCAGCTACATCGACGACAACATCGGCCAGTTGCTGCAGACCCTGGAAGAATGCAACCTGGCCGACGACACGCTGATCGTGTTCTCCGGTGACCATGGCGACATGCTTGGCGAGCGCGGCCTCTGGTACAAGATGCACTGGTTCGAGATGTCGGCACGGGTACCGCTGCTGATCCACGCGCCGAAACGCTTTGCCCCCGCCCGGATCGGCGCCTCGGTCTCGACCTGCGACCTGCTGCCAACCCTGGTCGAACTGGCCGGCGGGGCTGTGGATAACCACCTGCACCTGGACGGTCGCTCGCTGCTCGGCCACCTGCAAGGGCAGGGCGGCCACGACGAAGTGATCGGCGAGTACATGGCAGAAGGCACTGTCGGCCCGCTGATGATGATCCGCCGCGGGCCGTACAAGTTCGTGTACAGCGAAGACGACCCATGGCTACTCTATGACCTGCGCCGCGACCCGAACGAGCGGGAGAACCTCACCGGCAGCCCGGACCACCAAGCGCTGCTGCAGGCATTTGCCGATGAAGCCAGGCAGCGTTGGGATATCCCCAGTCTGCGCCAGCAGGTTCTCGCCAGCCAGCGCCGACGCCGCCTGGTGGCCGAGGCATTGGCCATCGGCAAGCTGAAAAGCTGGGACCACCAACCGCTGGTGGACGCCAGCCAACAGTACATGCGCAACCATATCGATCTCGATGACCTCGAGCGCAAGGCACGTTATCCACAGCCCGCACCCATGGATTGAGAAGAGAGGCCGCCATGCACAAGTTCCCCGCCACCGTGTTAGCCCTGGCCCTTAGCCTGGCCGCCGTTACGGCCAATGCCGCCGACAGCGACGCGCAATGCAGCACCGTGAAAATGGCCGACCCCGGCTGGAGCGACATCGCCACGACCAATGCCATAGCCCGCCTGTTGCTGGAAAGCCTGGGCTACCAGGTAAAAATCGACAGCCTGGCCGTGCCGATCATCTACGGCGGACTCAAGGATGGCCGGATCGATGCCTTTCTCGGCAACTGGATGCCGGCGCACCAGGGGTTCCATGACAAATTCATTGCCAATGGCGACGTGCAGCAGCTGTCGCGCAACCTGGAAGGCACCGAGTTCACCCTGGCGGTGCCCGACTATGTGTGGAACGCGGGGGTGAAGGACTTCGCCGACTTGCAGAAACATGCCGATCAGTTCGACAAGAAACTGTACGGGATCGGTTCTGGCGCGCCCGCCAACCTCTCGCTGAAGCAGATCATCGACAACAATGAATTCAATCTCGGCCAATGGAAGCTGGTGGAATCCAGCGAACAGGCGATGCTCACCCAGGTAGACCGTGCGGCCAAGAAGCAGCAGTTCATTACCTTCCTCGGCTGGACACCGCACCCGATGAACGTGAAGCTGAAGATGCATTACCTGACTGGCGGCGAAAAATGGTTCGGCAGCAAGGGCGAGGTTTTCACCCTGACGCGCAAAGGATATCCACAAGCCTGCCCGAACGCGGCAAAGCTGCTGGGTAACCTGAAGTTCACCCTGGACATGGAAAACACCATCATGGCCGAGGTTGTGGACCAGAAGATAAGTTTCGATGACGCGGCCAGGGCCTGGGTAAAGGCGCACCCTGAATTGCTGGAAGGATGGCTGGCTGGGGTGACTACCAAAAGTGGCGGGGATGCTAACGAAGCAGTAAAAACCAAGCTGTAAACCAATCCTGTGGGAGCGGGTTCACCCGCGAATGCGGCAGTGAGGCTACCGACGCATTCGCGGGTGAACCCGCTCCCACAGAGGGACAGTGCAACTTAAGGAATGTGGATAACCCATGCATCGCCTCACTCACCTGCTGCCCTTCCTCTCCTGGCTCCCCCGCCAATCGGGCCGCAGCCTGCGCCAGGACCTGCTGGTAGGCCTGAGCGGTGCCATCCTCGCCCTGCCGCAGTCCATCGCCTATGCCCTGATCGCCGGCCTGCCCGCCGAATACGGCCTCTACGCCGCCATCGTGCCAGTGCTGATCGCTTGCCTATGGGGCTCGTCCTGGCACCTGATCTGCGGCCCGACTGCCGCCATTTCCATCGTCCTCTACGCCAGCATCAGCCCGCTGGCCGTGGCCGGCAGCAGCGATTACGTCACCCTGGTGCTGCTGCTGACGTTCCTCGGCGGCATCTTCCAGTTACTGCTGGGGCTGTTGCGCTTCGGCGCACTGGTCAATTTTGTTTCCCACTCCGTCGTGCTGGGGTTCACGCTCGGCGCGGCCATCGTCATCGCCCTGGGCCAGCTGCCCAACCTGCTGGGCATGAACCTGCCAAGCCAGGCCACGGCGCTGAAAACCGTGCAGGACCTGGCCAGCCATGCCGGTGAGGTCGACTGGCCAGCGCTGGCCCTGGGCCTGGCTACTGTAGCGATCGGCATAGCGTGCAAGCTTTGGCGCCCACGATGGCCCAGCCTGTTGATAAGTCTGATTCTGGTCAGCGTGGTGGCCTGGCTGCTGCCAGGCTGGTTTGGCCATGTGCCGCGGGTGGCAGCCTTCACCGGGCAGCTTCCGCCCTTCAGCCCGCTGCCGTTGCTGGACCTGGAACTCATGCTGCGCCTGCTGCCCAGCGCCGTGGCGGTGGGCATGCTGGGGCTGGTGACCAGCCTGTCGATTGCCCGCTCGCTGTCGGCACGCTCTGAACAGCTGATCGACCCTGATCAGGAAATACGTGCACAGGGCCTGTCGAACATCGCCGGGGCTTTTTTCTCGGGTTATTTGTCTGCCGGGTCCTTCACCCGCTCGGGCCTGAGTTATGAGGCAGGCGCCCGCTCGCCCATGGCCGGGGTGTTTTCGGCACTGTGGGTGGCCTTGTTCGCGGTTACCGGGGCAGGGCTGATCGCGCACCTGCCGATCCCGGCCATGGCCGGGAGTATCCTGCTGATCTGCTGGGGGCTGGTTGACCATCGGGGGATTCGGGCATTGTTCCGCGTCAGCCGCTCGGAGTTTCTGGTCATGCTGCTGACAGCGGCGGCGACCCTGCTGCTGGAGTTGCAGACAGCAATTTATGCCGGGGTGCTGGCTTCGCTGTTCTTCTACCTCAAGCGAACCTCACGGCCACGGGTGCAGCAGAGCCGTGAAGGGGAAGCGGACGTGCTGCGGGTGGGCGGGTCGATCTTCTTTGGCGCGGCGCATTACCTGCAGGTGCGCTTGCAGCGCTGCCAGGGGCCGCATGTGGTGATCGATGCGCGGCAGGTGAATTTTATCGACTACTCGGGTGTGGATATGTTGCATCGCGAGGCGCGGCGGTTGATGCGCTCTGGCGGAAGCCTGACCTTGCATCGGGCCAGGCCGCAGGTGATCGAGGAGTTGCAGAAGCTGGAAGGGGTGGCGCTGTGTCCGATACGGTTTGAGGAGTGAGCCGTGGGGCCGCTTTGCGCGGGAGTGTCAGGTTTTTTGTGTGCGGGCCGGTAATGGCCTGCCGCCCGGCAGGCCTTGATTTCACCAGGTTGGCCTGATGAACCGATCTCCGTACAGAATCGCAAATTGATTCATCGCACTTTTCC
>NZ_JABMCN010000056.1:12894-27352 GCF_013179515.1 Pseudomonas sp. CM27 | reverse complement strand
TGGCATTGCACGAACAGCAGCACGCTGGCATCGATATCGTCAGTGACGGTGAGCAAACCCGCCAGCATTTTGTAACCACGTTTATCGAGCATCTCAGCGGTGTCGATTTCGAGCAACGTGAAACCGTTAGAATTCGTGATCGCTATGATGCCAGCGTACCGACGGTCGTGGGCGCTGTCGCCCGGCAAAAGCCGGTGTTTGTCGAGGATGCCAAGTTCCTGCGCCAGCAAACCTCGCAACCCATAAAATGGGCGCTGCCAGGTCCCATGACCATGATCGATACGCTGTATGACGCCCACTATAAAAGCCGAGAAAAACTGGCTTGGGAATTTGCCAGGATCCTCAACCAAGAAGCCAGGGAACTCGAAGCCGCCGGCGTTGATATCATCCAGTTCGATGAACCCGCATTCAATGTGTTCTTCGACGAGGTGAATGACTGGGGCGTCGCTACTCTGGAGCGCGCCATTGAAGGCCTGAAATGCGAAACGGCGGTGCACATCTGCTATGGCTATGGCATCAAAGCCAATACAGACTGGAAAAAGACCCTGGGGTCGGAATGGCGACAATACGAAGAAGCCTTCCCCAAACTGCAACAGTCCAGCATCGATATCATTTCCCTGGAGTGCCACAACTCGCATGTCCCAATGGACCTGCTTGAGCTGATCCGCGGCAAGAAAGTCATGGTCGGGGCCATCGATGTAGCTACCCATACCATTGAAACACCAGAGGAAGTCGCCAACACCCTGCGCAAGGCGCTTCAGTTCGTGGACGCCGACAAGCTCTTCCCTTGCACCAACTGCGGCATGGCGCCGTTACCTCGCCAGGTAGCCCGCGGCAAACTCCACGCGTTGAGTGCAGGCGCAGAAATTGTCCGCAAAGAGCTCTTGAGCTCGCGCTGAGCCCTGCAGGCTTTCTGAATTTTGCGCATGACAGTTGTTCCTACACCGACAGCACCGCCCGATACAGCCGCTCGTGCTGGCACCATGCATGATCTCGGTTCACCTGTGGGTTGAGGACCGATCGTTTGAATCCTGCCCTCCTCCTGTCGAAGATTGTCTGTTCTACTCTGCAACTACCGCGCGACAGGTGAAATCATGATTCACGGTAAAACCCTCGAAAACTGGCAACACAGCCACCCGATCATCACCGACCTGGTCGCCCTGAAAGAGACCAGCTGGTTCAACCCCGCCATCGCCAGCGCGTCAGCAGCCTTGGGCGATGTAGGCCTGACAGCTACAGACGTGCAAACGGCCAGCAAGCGGTTGCAGCGGTTTGCACCCTACCTCGCCACGGTTTTCCCCGAAACTGCGGCTGCCGGTGGGATCATCGAGTCGCACATCACCCCTCTGCCGCAACTGCGTCAACGGCTCATCGACCAACATTCACTGCAAAACGTTGGCAGCCTATGGCTCAAGGCAGACAGCGACTTGCCGGTCTCCGGCTCGATCAAGGCCCGGGGCGGTATCCATGAGGTGCTCAAGCATGCCGAGGACCTGGCCCTGGCGGCCGGCCTGATCACAGCGGCGGACAACTACGCCAAACTGGCCAGTGACCAGGCCCGCGCGTTCTTCGGCCAGCACAAGATTGCCGTGGGTTCGACCGGCAACCTGGGCTTGCCGATAGGGATCATGAGCGCGAAACTGGGTTTCCAGGTAAGCGTGCACATGTCGTCCGACGCCCGGCAATGGAAAAAGGACAAACTGCGCGCCAACGGCGTGACGGTGGTGGAACACGCCTCCGACTACAGCGTTGCGGTCGAGCAGGGTCGCGAACAGGCGGCAGCCGACCCCAGCTGCTATTTCGTTGACGACGAAAATTCCCCACAACTGTTTCTGGGCTACGCCGTTGCGGCTGAACGGCTGGCCAACCAGCTCGAGCAAGCTGGCATCAAGGTGGACGCAGACCATCCCCTTTTCGTTTATCTGCCCTGCGGTGTCGGCGGCGGCCCTGGCGGCGTCGCGTTCGGCCTGAAGCTGGTATTCGGTGATGCGGTGCACTGCATCTTTGCCGAGCCCACGCACTCCCCTTGCATGCTGTTGGGTGTGTACACCGGCCTGCACGACCAAACCAGCGTGCAGGACTTCGGCATCGACAACATCACCGCTGCCGACGGCCTGGCTGTCGGGCGCCCGTCCGGGTCCGTCGGCAAAGCCATGCAGCGGCTGATCGATGGTTACTACACCGTCACCGACGAGGCACTGTACAGCCTGATGGTGGTTGCCTTCGAGCATGACAAGGTCAAGCTGGAACCCTCCGCGTTAGCCGGCGTACCCGGTATGGCGCGGGTGCTGCAAGCTCAAGCGTACCTGGCGCGCCAGGGCTTTAGCCCTGCTCAGCTGCAGCATGCCACCCACCTGGTCTGGGGCACGGGTGGCAGCATGGTCCCGCAGGATGAGTTCGACGCCTACCTGGCGAAAGGGCGCAGCCTGCTGGCAAACGTATAACTGCCATCGGTGGACTGTGAACAAGGATGGGTCGATGTACAAAAACGGCGCGATGAACCTCAATGGTTCGCACCTGGGCAGCCTGCATGTTTTTCTGGTGGCTGCGCGGCACCTGAGTTTCTCGCGCGCGGCGGATGAAGGCTAATGGGGCTGCAACGCAGCCCATCGCCGCGGTTCGTCGCCACGACAAGCCAGCTCCCACCCCAGCCGCATCGAATTCAAGCCATGCGCCGTACTTGTGGGAGCCTGGCTTGCCGGCGATGGGCCGCAAAGCGGACCTAATTTCCTAACTGACTGGCATTCGGCGTAACGCTGCCCTTGCAATGGCAGCGTGTAGCCCGCCAACTATGTAATTCTCACTTATTGTGGCTTAAATCGTAAAAACGAACGTAAGCCACAATATATTGGATTTAAAAAATTGCTTTAGCCTAGCAACTGGCTCAGCACCGCACGCAATTTCCCCGGTTTCACCGGCTTGTTCAGCAATGGCGCGCCGAGCTTCTGCAGGGCCCGCCGACACTGGTCGCTGCGGTCGGCAGTGATGATCACGGCAGGAATGGCAGCGGCAAAATGCTGCCGTAAATGCCTGACCACCGCGCATCCGACCACCCCGTGATCGAGGTGAAAATCCGCCAGGATCAGTTCCGGTGCCCTCCCCTGCAAGGCCTGCAGCGCGCCTGCCTGGTCCGTCGCGGTGACCACCTCGCAGCCCCACTGCTCCAGCAGCGCGCCCATGCTTTCAAGGATGCTCACTTCATTATCCAGTACCAGCAGGCGGCGGCCCGGTAGCGGGTCGCCAGCGCTTGGCTGCGGGACAGCCTGCTGAACGGCCTGCGGCATCTGTGCGCCAATCGGCACTTCGATGCTGAACACCGAACCCCGCCCCGGCCACGAGCGTACCTCGATGCGATAGCCGAGAATCCTGGCGATGCGCTCAACGATGGCCAGCCCAAGGCCGACACCTTTGCGATCGGCGGCGCGACCAACGTCCAGCTGGTTGAACTCGAGGAAAATGGCCTGCAGCCGGTCCTGCGCAATGCCCCGGCCGCTGTCCCACACCTCCAGCCGCAAATGCTCGCCACGGCGCCGGGCACCCAGCAGGATACGGCCCTCGTCGGTGTAACGGCAGGCGTTGCTGAGGAAGTTGCGCAGGATACGGGTCAGCAACCGCAGGTCGGTGCTGATCGCATAGCCACCCACCCGCGCGCGCAGTTTCAACCCTGCAGCATCGGCCACCGAACGGAACTCCGAAACCAGCGGCGCAAACAATTCGTCGAGGCGGTACAACGCCACGTCAGGCTTCACCGCTGCCTGGTCCAGCCGGGAGATATCCAGCAAGTCGGTCAGCAAGTCTTCGGCGCCCTCCAGGGCCTGATGGGTACGCTCGACAAGGACGTGCTCCGCCTCAGGCAATGGCCGTTCACGCAGGGTCGAGATAAGCAGGCGGGCGGCATTGAGCGGCTGCAGCAGGTCGTGGCTGGCAGCGGCCAGGTACTTGTCCTTGCTGCGGTTGGCGGTTTCAGCGGCATCGCGGGCGTCGCGCAAGGCGCGGGCGATCTGTTTGCGCTCGGCGATCTGCTGCTGCAGGTTGCGGTTGGCCTCCAGCAGCTCGTCGGTGCGTGCCGCAACCCGCTGCTCCAGTTGGTCGTTGAGCTGCTGCAGGTGCTGCTGGGCCAGCTTGCGCTCGGTGATGTCGGCGACAAACCCCTCCACCAACCCTTCCTGGCCAGGTTTCAGCAGCAGGTTCATCAGCACATCGAGATGGCTGCCATCCTTGCGCCGCAAGCGGGTTTCGTAACCGTGCAGGCTGCGGTCGCGGGCAAGGATGGCAGTGATCGCCTGCAGCTCTTCGGCACCGCCGTCAAACAGGTTGCTGGCCAGGTCCGTGAGTGAAAACAGCACGGCTTGCGGGTCGTCGTAGCCCAGCATGCGCGCCAGCGCGGGGTTGGCGGCACGCATGCCGTCTTGCAGGCTGGCCTGGAAAATCCCGTGCACGGCGTTTTCGAACAGCCATTTATAGCGGTTGCGCTCGGCCTCCAGCTCGTCGAGGCGCGCGGCCAGCTCCGGGTAATGGCTTTTGCGCGCCGAGTGGTCGCCCAGCCCCAGCAGCCCGGCCAGCGCCCGTTGCTGGTCGTCAGAGGGCCTCGCCATAGACCACCTCGACATCTCGCTGGCTCGACGTGCGGGGGTTGGTGAGAATGCACGGGTCATCCATCGCATGCTGCGACAGGAACGGGATATCGCAGGTGCGTACCCCGTGCAGGCCCAGGGTTTCCTGGAAGCCGATGGCGTGCTTCAGTGCGATCAGGTGCTCCACCAGGCGCCCGCAGATCTGCCGGTGGTTGAGACCGCGGCAGTCGATGCCGAACACTTCGGCAATCACCTTGAAACGCTCCGGCGCCGAGCTGTAGTTGAACGCCACCACGTGCTCCACCAGTACCGCGTTGCACAGGCCATGGGGCAAGTCGAGAAAACCGCCCAGGCTGTGCGACATCGCGTGCACCGCGCCCAGAATCGCGTTGGAGAACGCAAGCCCTGCCTGCATGCTGCCCAGCATGATTTTCTCGCGCAGGCCGATATCAGTCGGGTTGGCGATCATCTCCACCAGATTGCCGTTGATAAGCCGCATGGCTTCCAGCGCATGGGGGTCGGTCAGCGGGCCATGGCCGGTGGAAACGAAGGCCTCGATGGCATGCACCAGCGCATCGATGCCGGTGCAGGCCGACAGGAACGGGTCCATGCTGAGGGTGGTTTGCGGGTCGATCAGCGACACATCCGGCACCACCGCCTTGCTGACGATGGAGAACTTCATGCGTTCCTGCTGGTTGGAGATGATCACGAATTGCGACACGTCCGCCGAGGTGCCTGCAGTGGTCGGGATCAGGATCAGCGGCGGGCTGGGCACGCGGATCATGTCGACGCCTTCGAATTCGAGGATGCTGCGCCCGTGGGCGACCACGATTCCAATGGCTTTGCCGCAGTCCATCGGGCTGCCGCCGCCCACGGCAACGATCACATCGCAGTGGTTCTGCCGATAGATTTCGGCGCCGAGCATGACTTCTTCGACCCGTGGGTTGGGCGATACGGCGCTGTACAGGCAGTAGTCGATGCCCTGGGCCTGCAGGCTGGCTTCCACGTCGGCTACCCAGCCGGCGGCGATCACTCCGGGGTCGGTGACCACCAGTACCTTGCGCGCGCCGAAGGTCTTGGCGTAATTGGCGACGTTGTGCCGGCAGCCGGCACCAAAGATGATTTCAGGCGAAACGAACTTGCGAAGCGGGCTGAAGCTCTGGCTCATCGGAAAGCCTGTTTTTATTGTTCTGGAAGGTAACCGCCAGCGTAAAGCATCCCGCCGCGAAAGCAACCAGACCGCTGAAGATCCGGCCACCGCAGTGATGGCCGGACAGACCATCAACGATTGGCGAAATACATCGTAACTTCGAAGCCAATGCGCAGGTCGGTAAAGGCGGGTTTAGTCCACATGGGGCAGTCCTCTTCTTGTGCCGGGCGATTCCGGTACTGGCATTAATGCATGGAGGGCGGCGGGGGCGAATGCTACTTTGGAACGAGTTTGCGGGGGGCGTTGGTATCAACATGACCGGCCTCTTCGCGGGTAAACCCGCTCCTCCAAGGGATACCCGTTCCCTGTAAGAGCGGGCTTACCCGCGAAGAAGGCGACGCGGTTTAGAAGAAGCCCAACGGATTGATGTCGTAGCTCACCAGCAGGTTCTTGGTCTGCTGGTAGTGATCGAGCATCATCTTGTGCGTCTCACGCCCCACGCCGGACTTCTTGTAGCCACCAAACGCGGCATGTGCCGGGTACAGGTGATAACAGTTGGTCCACACCCGCCCTGCCTGGATCGCCCGGCCCATACGGTAGGCGCGGTTGATGTCGCGGGTCCACAGGCCGGCGCCCAGGCCGAATTCGCTGTCGTTGGCGATGGCCAGTGCTTCGGCTTCGTCCTTGAAAGTGGTCACGCCCACCACCGGGCCGAAGATCTCTTCCTGGAACACCCGCATCTTGTTGTGGCCCTTGAGCAGGGTCGGCTGGATGTAGTAACCGCTGGCCAGGTCGCCTTGCAGGCGTTCGGCGGCGCCACCGGTGAGCAGCTGCGCGCCCTCCTCCCGGGCAATCTCCAGGTACGAAAGAATCTTGTCGTATTGCTGCTCCGACGCCTGTGCCCCGACCATGGTCTCGGTGTCCAGCGGGTTGCCGCGGGTGATCCTGGTAATCTTCTTCATCACCTCGGCCATGAACGGCTCGTAGATCGACTCCTGGATCAGCGCCCGCGACGGGCAGGTGCATACCTCGCCCTGGTTGAAGAACGCCAGCACCAGCCCTTCGGCGGCCTTCTCGATGAACGCGGGTTCGGCCTGCATGATGTCTTCGAAAAAGATGTTCGGCGACTTGCCGCCCAGCTCCACGGTAGACGGGATGATGTTTTGCGCCGCGCATTTCATGATGTGCGAGCCCACCGGGGTGGAACCGGTGAAGGCGATCTTGGCGATGCGCTTGCTGGTGGCCAGGGCCTCGCCGGCTTCACGGCCAAAGCCCTGGACAATATTCAATACGCCCGCCGGCAGCAGGTCGGCGATCAGTTCGGCAAAGATCGTGATCGACAATGGCGTCTGTTCCGCCGGCTTGAGCACCACGCAGTTGCCGGCGGCCAGCGCCGGCGCGAGTTTCCAGGCGGCCATCAGCAGCGGGAAGTTCCACGGGATGATCTGCCCGACCACGCCCAGTGGTTCGTGGATGTGATAGGCCACGGTGCCTTCGTTGATCTCGGCGGCGCCGCCCTCCTGGGCACGAATGCAACCGGCAAAATAACGGAAGTGGTCCGCCGCCAGCGGCACGTCGGCATTCAGGGTTTCGCGCACCGCCTTGCCGTTGTCCCAGGTTTCGCTGACCGCCAGCACTTCCAGGTTCTGCTCGATCCGGTCGGCAATTTTCAGCAGCATCAGGGCACGGTCCTGCACCGAGGTCTTGCCCCAGGCAGCGGCGGCAGCGTGCGCGGCGTCCAGCGCCCGGTCGATGTCCTGGGCGGTGGAGCGCGGGAACTCGGCAATCGGCTGGCCATTGACCGGCGAGCTGTTGGTGAAGTACTGGCCAGCCACCGGCGCGACGAACTCGCCATTGATGAAATTGCCATAGCGTGGCTTGAAGGACACGACGGCGCCTGGGGTTCCGGGTTGTGCGTAGATCATGCTGAGCCTCTGCGGGTCGATGCCTGTCCGGCGACAGGCGATGCAGCGATAGTAGAAAGCCCCGCCTGCCAGACGAATGCATCGTTGGCAGCGGGGCTCTCGTCATTTGGTAGTAGGGTTCAGGCTTTACGGCGTGGTGCTTGCCGTTTGCTGCAGTTGCTTGGGCAGCTTGAAGGTCCAGAGCATGCCGCCCTGGTTGAAGTCCTTGACCCGTTTGGCCACTTCACCCCCCCACAGCGGCACCGCGCCGCCCCAGCCGGACACCACCGAGACATACTGCTCGCCGTCCATTTCCCAGGTCACCGGCGAGCCGAGCACGCCGGAGCCGGTCTGGAACTCCCAGACCTTGTCGCCGGTTTTGGCGTTGAACGCCTGCAGGAAGCCTTCCGGCGTGCCGGTGAACACCAGGTTGCCCTTGGTGGTCAGCACCCCGCCCCACAGCGGCGCGTAGTTCTTGTGGCGCCACACTTCCTTGCCGCTGATCGGGTCGATGGCGCGCAGCACGCCGATATAGTCTTCGTTGAGCGGCTTGATGGTGAAGCCGGCGCCGAGGAACGCCGCACCCTTCTTGTAGGCGATGCCCTCGTTCCAGATGTCCATGCCCCACTCGTTGGACGGCACGTAGAACAGCCCGGTGTCCTTGTTGTAGGCCATCGGCATCCAGTTCTTGGCGCCGAGGAACGCCGGGGCGACGAACACCGAGCTGCCCTTGGCCTCGCTGCCGGGGGCGCCAGGGCGGCTGGCGTCGTTGTAGATCGGCCGGCCGTCCTTGTCCAGGCCGGTGGCCCAGGTGATCTTGTCGACAAAGGGGAAGCCGCGGATGAATTTGCCGTTGGTGCGGTCCAGCACGTAGAAGAAGCCGTTGCGGTCGGCCGTGGCGGCGGCCTTGACCTCTTTGCCGGCGTCCTTGTAATTGAACGAGATCAGCTCGTTGACGCCATCGAAGTCCCAGCCGTCATGCGGCGTGCTCTGGAAGTGCCACTTGATGGTGCCATCGTCCGGGTTCAGCGCCAGGCGCGACGAGGAATACAGGTTGTCGCCAGGGCGCAGGTGCGAATTCCACGGCGCCGGGTTGCCGGTGCCGAACAGGATCAGGTTGGTTTCCGGGTCGTAGTAGCCGCCCAGCCATGGCGCGGCGCCACCGGTCTTCCACAGGTCGCCGGGCCAGGTCTTGCCGGCCTCGCCCCCGGAGATACCGTTCTCGATCGCCTTGCCGTCCTTGTACACGTAGCCCATGTGCCCTTCGACCGTAGGGCGCATCCACAGCAGCTCGCCGTTTTCCGGGTTGTAGGCCTGGATCTTGCCCACCACGCCAAACTCGCCGCCAGCGACGCCGGTGATCAGCTTGCCGTTGACGATCATTGGCGCGGCGCTGATGGAATAGCCTTCCTTGTGGTCGGCGACTTTCTTGCTCCATACCACCTTGCCGGTGTCCTTGTTCAGCGCTACCAGCTTGGCGTCCAGGGTGCCGAAGAACACCAGGTCGCCGTACAGTGCCACGCCGCGGTTGATCACGTCGCAGCACGGGCGGATGTCATCGGGCAGGCGCGCATCGTACTGCCACAGCTTTTTGCCGGTACGGGCGTCCACGGCAAACACCCGCGAATAGGAGCCGGTCAGGTACATCACCCCGTCCTTGATCAGCGGCTGCGCCTGCTGGCCGCGCTGCTTCTCGCCGCCGAAGGAAAACGCCCAGACCGGCCGCAGCTCCTTGACGTTGTTGGCGTTGAGCAGGTCCAGCGGGCTGTAGCGCTGGCCCTGCACGCCCAGGCCGTTGGTCACGATCTGCTGCGGGTTCTCAGGGTCCTGGAGGATCTCTTCGTTGCTGACAGCGGCGTGGGCCGCGCCGGCAAGCAGCATGGCGCTGAGCACCAGGCTCACGGCGAACACAGGACGGCGTGGGGATCGGGTCATGACGGCTACCTTTGGTTTTTTGTTGTGTCCGGGAAAATTTCCCGGTGTGCCGAGAATTCTTGGTTGCGACCTGCTCACCGACAATTGCCCGCAGTGCGGAGTTTTCTAGTTCGTTGGTAGCAGCTACCCTGCGCGGTCCTCTGTAGGAGCGGCCTTGCGTCGCGATGCGGCGCGCAGCGGCCCCGGCAATCTTGCATGATGCGCAAATTTTGGGGCTGCTGCGCAGCCCATCGCGACGCAAGGCCGCTCCTACAGGGGACCGCGTCAGGGTTTGGTATCGACGCGCTGGAGTTGTTGGCGCTCGTAGCGGGGATAAAGGTGGCTGACACTGCGAATCAGCTCATAACGCGTAAGGCTGATGCCGGCAAAGCGCTCGGGGATGGGGCTGCGGATCACCTCGGCCATGTCATCGCCACGCGCCGCGCCGTCGCGCATCAGCCCATCCAGCCAGCCCAGGTAATCACGCATCTGCACAAACGGCCGCGCATCGCTGGCCACCGGACCGTGCCCGGGCACAAGCTGCTTCCAGGGCAGGGCTTGCAAGGTGTCCAGGTCCTTCAGCCACACATCCAGCCCCGGGCTGTTAGGGGTGGTCAGCGCCCGTTCATAGAACACCAGGTCACCGGCGAACAGCACGCCAGTCTTCTCATCGAGAATTGCCAGGTCGGCACCGGTATGCCCACCCAGCGCCAGCAACCGCAGCCGATGCCCGCCCACTTCATGGACGCCAGGTTCCAGCACCCGGGTCGGCAGCATCACCTCGGTGCCCCGCATCCAGTCGCCCACCAGGCGGTACATGTTTTCGGCCATGACCTCGCCCTGCTGGCGCAACAGGTCGCCAGTGCCGGCCAGGGCGCCAATGGGTACATCGGCGAAGGCCTGGTTGCCCAGCACATGGTCGGGGTGATGATGGGTCAGCAACACTTCCAGCACCGGCTTGTCGGTGGTGGCAGCGATAGCCTGGCGCAAGGCTTCGCCATAGCGCTTCGACGGCCCGCTGTCGATCACCACCACACCGCTGTCGGTGACGATGAACGCGGTGTTGACGATATTGCCGCCATTGGCCTTGGCAAAGTTGTCGGTGCTGCCTTCCAGCAGCCAGGTGCCCTGGGCGATCTGCCGGGGTGTGAGGCGGTAATCCAGGTCCGCATGGGCCGGCAGCCCCAGGCACAACAGCAACAGCAGGATCCAACGCATGACGGCGCCTCCGGGCAGGGGGTTAACTCAGGCAACGCGCTCAGGGCACCGCCGCTTCGAACTGGTTGCCGCTGTTGTCTTGCAATAACAGGCGGGTCGGCCCAGTGCCCTGGATATCGAAACCCAGGTTGGGGTTTTCGCTGACTGCCGGGTACAGTTCCAAGCTGGCCATGCGTTGGCCGTCCGCGTTTTGCAACTCGGCATGGTTGAGAAAGAATTCGGGAATACCGCTGACCAGGCCGTTGTCCATCGGGTGGGCCACCTGCAGGCGCAGGCGGCTGCTGTCGCCACGCGGGTAGCGCCCGCCCAGTACCTCGCCGAGGTGCTCCTCCCAGCCGGGCTGGGTGCGGACCACGCTGGGTGCGGTACAGCCACCGCCGGCGGCATCGATCAAGGTCGAGCCGACATGCCACAAGCCGTCACGTGTCAGCACCGCAGCGCGCAGCGGCGTGGCCTGTTCGATGCGGATGCGGATCGACAACCACGGCAGCACGCGCCCGCCGGGCTGGAAATCGACAATCCGCGGTAGCGGGTTGAGCTCGGCCCAGGCGAGGATGCGCACCACCTCGCCGGTAAACGCCCGGGCGTCGATTTCCAGCGGTACCTGGCGCGCGTCCTCGGCAAAGGGCGGCGCCAGCAGCTTGACCCGGTCATCGAAGACGAATGCCGCCTGGCCGAGCAGCTGCTTGTGGTAGAAGTCCCACATGACCGAGGGTACCGGGTCCGGCTTGGCACTCGGTTCGCCGGCCACGACTGCCCAAGGCATCCAGCAGGCCAGCAGTAACGTTACTCGCCAGTTCATCGGCCACTCCTTGATGAAACCGTTATCCATTGAGCCGGCATGGTTAATGTGGGAGCGGGCATGCCCGCGAATCAGGCAGCGCGGTGGATGGCACGGGCTGCGCCCGTGTTCGCGGGCGCGCCCACTCCCACAAAGGTGCTGCAAGCACTATTGATACATTTCCGGAGTCTGGTAGCGCAGGCCGTAGTTGGCATAGATGGCTTTCATCCGCCCATCCCGGATCAGCGCCTCTAGCGCCTCCTCCACGGCATACGCCAGCTGCCGGTTGCTTTCATGCACCGCCATGCCAATTTCCCAGGCCTGCTTGCCAAGCTTCGGGTAGGCGTTTTCCGCCAGAACCAGTTGGGGGTCGGCCGCCTGGTGCAACTGCCAGTCCACCTCCCCGCGCATCGCCATCACCGCGTCTACCTGGCCGGCCTGCATCGCGGCAAACGCCTGCTGCACAGTGGGGTAATGATGCGTCCTGGCGCTGAGCATGCCGTCGAACACCGAGGTCAGGTAAAACGATGGCACGCTGTCCACTTCCACCCCGATGGGGTGCTGCTGGAATACCGCGACGCTGGCCACCGAGGCCAGCCGACGGCGGTCGTAGGCGACCTGCCAGCGTTCTTCCTGATAGGGGCCGAACATCACCACCTGGGCGTTTTCCAGTTCGCCCAGTTCGTTACGCTTCTGCGCATAGGCCTGGTCGTAGGGCACCCGCATCATCAGGTCGGCCAACTGCTGCTGGCGCAGCGGGCTGCCGCGCCAGATATAGTCGCGCAAATCGTCGTCGAGCTTTTCTCCGGGCGGTGCCCAGATCAACTGCAGGCGCACGCCCAGGGCCGTGGCCAGGGCCTGTGCCAGCTCTACATCGACGCCGCGCGGCTGGCCGTGGTCGTCGAAACTGTAGGGGGCGAAATCCTTGTACACCGCCACTTTCAGCTCGCCGGCGGCGATGATCGCGTCGTAGTTGCGCACCTGCGCCTGGGCCGCCGCGCAACACAGCAGCAGGCCACCCAACAGCACTGCCAGCAGACGCATGGCCGTCACTCCTCGACGTGCACGCTGTCCAGGTAGGTGCGCACCGCCCACAGGGCCTCCTGGCTCAGGTAGTCAGCCATCTTCGGCATGTACACCCGGCCGTCACGCACCGCGCCATGGCGTACCCGCTCGACGAACCACTCATCGCCGGCGTCGCCCACATCGAGCAGGCGCAAATCCGGGGCAATGCCGCCAGACTTGGCTTCCAGGCCATGGCAGGCCGCGCAGTTCTGGTTGTAGGCCGAGGCGCCGATTTCCACGGCCTTGTCGTGCTCGGGCGAGGCACGGTACGGGTTGACCGCCGCCCAGCCGTCGCCGTCCAGGCTCACCCCGGCGTCCTTGATCGGGGTCAGGCCGTTGGTCTCCACTGCCTGCGGCACCACGTTGCCATGGGCCCACGCGGTACCGCTCAGCACGGCGCCAAGCAGCAGCCCGGCAGCCAGCAAGACATTGCGTTCTGTTGTCATTGTTATGCCCTCACCATTGCACGCAAAGCCTCAACCACAGAGGCTGTGCCGCCATCTTAGAAACAGCCCGCAGGCAGCCGAATGCTGCTTTGGTGGCCGGGCCTTCCTCCCTTGGTAGTAGGGCTTGCGGCGAAGGGCCAATTGAGGTGGCGTTCGGGAACTCTTCCCGACAAGCGCGGGAAATTTTCCGTATCCGGCCACGGCCGCCCCGCCGCACCCTGTGCAGGCCAAAACTCCACAGGGAACTGCAACCATGACAATAACAACGCTACCCGCCCTTTCCCCTCTGGCCCTGAGCGTGCGGGCCCTGCTGCTGGCCGGTAGCCTGGCCCTGGGCAACCTCGCCGTGGCCGCCACTGCACCTGCCGCACCTGCCAGCAAGAACGTGACCTGGGAAGACATCGCCAATGATCACCTGACCACCCAGGACGTGCTGCAGTACGGCATGGGCACCAACGCCCAACGCTGGAGCCCGCTGGCCCAGGTCAACGACCGGAACGTATTCAAGCTGACCCCGGCCTGGTCCTATTCCTTCGGCGACGAAAAGCAGCGCGGCCAGGAATCGCAGGCCATTGTCAGCGACGGCGTGGTCTACGTCACCGGCTCGTACTCGCGGGTGTTCGCCCTCGATGCCAAAACCGGTAAACGCCTTTGGACCTACAATCACCGCCTGCCCGACAACATTCGCCCGTGCTGCGACGTGGTCAACCGTGGGGCCGCCATCTACGGCGACAAGATCTACTTCGGCACCCTCGACGCGCGGCTCATCGCCCTCGACAAACGTACCGGCAAGGTGGTGTGGAACAAGAAGTTCGGCGACCACAGCGCCGGCTACACCATGACCGGCGCCCCGGTGCTGATCAAGGACAAGACCAGCGGCAAAGTGCTGCTGATTCATGGCAGTTCCGGCGATGAATTCGGCGTGGTCGGCCAGCTGTTCGCCCGCGACCCGGACACCGGTGACGAGGTGTGGATGCGGCCCTTCGTCGAGGGCCACATGGGCCGCTTGAACGGCAAGGACAGCACCCCCACCGGCGACATCAAGGCGCCCTCCTGGCCGGACGACCCCACCACCGAAACCGGCAAGGTCGAAGCCTGGAGCCACGGCGGCGGTGCCCCTTGGCAGAGCGCCAGTTTCGACCCCGAGAGCAACACCATCATCGTCGGCGCCGGCAACCCCGGCCCCTGGAACACCTGGGCGCGCACCGCCAAGGACGGCAACCCGCACGACTTCGACAGCCTGTACACCTCCGGCCAGGTCGGGGTGGACCCCAGCACCGGTGAAGTGAAGTGGTTCTACCAGCACACGCCCAACGATGCCTGGGACTTCTCCGGCAACAACGAACTGGTGCTGTTCGACTACAAGGACAAGGACGGCAAGGTAGTCAAGGCCACCGGCCACGCCG
>NZ_JABMCN010000056.1:6626-12796 GCF_013179515.1 Pseudomonas sp. CM27 | reverse complement strand
CGAACTGGTGCTGTTCGACTACAAGGACAAGGACGGCAAGGTAGTCAAGGCCACCGGCCACGCCGACCGTAACGGGTTCTTCTACGTGGTGGACCGCAACAACGGCAAACTGCAGAACGCCTTCCCCTTCGTCGACAACATCACCTGGGCCAGCCATATCGACCTGAAGACCGGGCGCCCGGTGGAAAACCCCGGCCAGCGCCCGGCCAAACCGCTACCGGGTGAAACCAAGGGCAAGCCGGTGGAAGTGTCGCCACCGTTCCTGGGTGGCAAGAACTGGAACCCCATGGCCTACAGCCAGGACACCGGCCTGTTCTACATCCCCGGCAACCAGTGGAAAGAGGAATACTGGACTGAGGAAGTGAACTACAAGAAAGGCTCGGCCTACCTGGGCATGGGCTTTCGCATCAAGCGCATGTACGACGACCACGTCGGCACCCTGCGCGCCATGGACCCGAGCACCGGCAAGCTGGTATGGGAGCACAAGGAGCACCTGCCGCTGTGGGCCGGCGTGCTGGCGACCAAGGGCAACCTGGTGTTCACCGGCACCGGCGACGGCTTCTTCAAGGCCTTCGATGCCAAGACGGGCAAGGAGCTGTGGAAGTTCCAGACCGGCAGCGGCATCGTCTCGCCGCCGATCACCTGGGAGCAGGATGGCGAGCAGTACATCGGCGTCACCGTAGGCTATGGCGGCGCGGTGCCGTTGTGGGGCGGCGACATGGCCGAACTGACCAAACCGGTGGCCCAGGGTGGCTCGTTCTGGGTGTTCAAGATCCCGAGCTGGGATACCAAAACCGCACAACGTTGACCGCCTGCGGGGAGTGGCTGGCCGCTCCCCGCACCTGCCTTCATTCGCCAAGAGCCTTCTGCCATGAACTACCTGCCCTTTGCCCTGCTGCTGGTACTCGCCCCTGCCGTTGCCGTCACCAGTGACGACGCCGGCGATGACACCCCACTGACCATCAATGGCTGCGTCATCGCCGAAGCCAGCCAGTGCCCGGGCGCCAACCTGCGCGGCGCCAACCTGGCCAACCAGGACCTGCGCAAGATGAACCTGGCCGGTGCCGACCTGCGCGATGCCGACCTGCGCCACGCCAGGCTGGACCTGGCCAATCTGGAAAAGGCCCGCTTGCAGGGCGCCAACCTGACCCGTGCCAGCCTGCAGCAGAGCAACCTGCGCCTGGCCGACCTGACCAATAGCAGGCTGGTGGCCATTCAGGGCTGGGGCTTGTTCGCCCAGGGTGCACAGTTTGCCAAGGCCGACCTCAGCGCTGCCTATCTGCAGTTTGCCAGGCTGTCAGGGGCAAAGATGCAGCAGGTCAACCTGCAGGCGGCGGACCTGGAAATGGCCTGGTTGAGCAAGGCTGACCTGCAAGGTGCCAACCTTGGGGATGCCAACCTGCAGGAGGCCAAGTTTGGCCAGAGCAACCTGGGGAATGCCGATTTGCGTGGGGCGCGGCAGCATTATGGGAATTTTCAGGAGGCCAATATGGAGGGGTGCAGGGGGTGTCCTGACAGTTGGGATGATTGAACGGGTGGTCGTCCTGGCATTTTCTGCGCCTGTGCGATCGAGCGCCGCGCGGGGCTCCATTCACCCCGCCACCCTCACCACCCCCAGATCAATGCCCAAATGCACCAGCTCGGCGTGCGACCCGACCTGCAACTTGCTTTTGAGTAAAGTCAGATGATTGGACACCGTCTTGGCACTGATACACAACTGCTCGGCGATTACCCGCACCGGTGTCCCCTTGGCCAGCATCACAAAAATCTCCAGCTCACGCTGAGTCATGCGCTGCAGCCGCGGGTCGCTTTGCCCATGCTGTGAAGCGCAGGCCAGTTGCGTAGCCAACGGCTGCTCAATGTACGCATGCCCCGCCAGCACCCGCTGCACCGCCTCGATCAACACCTCGGGCGCCGAGTTCTTGGTCAGGTAGCCCGAGGCCCCCGCCTCCAGCGCCTGGCGCACCAACGGCAATTCGTCATGCATGCTGAAAAACAGCACGCGCAGCTGCGGCAGGCGCTGGCGCAGGCGGCGGGTAGTTTCCAGGCCGCTGATGCCCGGCAGGCCGAAGTCCATGATCACCAGGTTGGGCACCTGCTCCTGTACCCGCGCCAGCGCCTCCTCGCCACTGGCAGCCTCACGCACCTGCATCGCTGGCAACACGGCGCGCAGCAGGCTGGCATAACCCTGGCGAACCACGGCATGGTCATCGACCAGGACAATATTCATCGAACCTCCTCGGGAATAGTCAGGGCCAGCGCCCAGCCGCTACCGGGGCGGCTGAGGATTCGCAGCTCCCCGCCCAGGCTGCGGGCACGCTCGGCCATCGAATGCAGGCCTACCCCAGGTCGCTGGGGCTGGCGTGCACCGCGGCCATTGTCGCGAACAAACAGGCGCAAGCCATTGCCGCAGCGTTGCAGGCGTATCCGCACCTGGCTGGCGCCCGCATGCCGGGCAACGTTGGTCAACGCCTCCTGCAGCAGCCGATACAGATGCGTCCTGCTCGAATCGGGCAGCAGCGGTAGTTGCTCGCCGATCCGCAAGCGGCAATCGATGCCCTGGCTGGCCCGCCAACGGTTCACCAGCAAGCTGAAGGCTTCGGCCAGGGGCAGGTGTTGCAAGGCCACCGGATACAGGTCGTGCACCAGTGCGCGAAAGCCCTGTTGCAGGCGTTCGCAATTGAGTTCCAGGGCCAGCGCGGTCTGCTGCACTACCGTGGGCTGTTCGGCCGACAGGCGCAGCAGGCAGCCCTGGGCGCGAATACCCGCCAGGTATTGCCCCAGGTCATCGTGCAGGGCCTGCGCCAGCTGGGTGCGTTCCTGCTCCTGCACGGCCAGCAACGCCTGGGTCAATTGGGTGTTGTCGGCCCGGGCCTGCGCCAATGAGGCCGTCATGTGGTTGAAGTGCTCAGCCAGTTGCCGAGCCTCGGGCAGGCCCGCCTCGCGTAATCGCGCAGTCAATTGCCCACCCGACACCTGGCGCAAGGCCTGCAACAGCTCATCCAGCAGCCCCAGGCCCCGCCGCACCGCCCAGCGGATGCTCACCAGGCTCAACAACAAAGCCACGCCACACAGGCCCAGCAGTTGCAACAGGGCTTCCCAGACCTCGTCGATCTCATCCCGCGCGTCGACGGCAATCAACACCCGGCGCCCGTCCTTCAGGTTCAGCAGCCGAGTGCTGTGGTGGCGCTCGCCAATCAGCTGGCGGCCCAGCCAGGCATCCAGCCCCGCCTCCTGCGGCAGCCGCGCCGTTTGGTTCGCCGCCAGCCAGTGCACCCGCACATGGCGCAGGCTTTGGGTCAACCGTGGCTGCAGGCTTGCCGGGTCACGTTCGGCGGTGTCACCCAGGTAGGCCACTACGGCTTCGGCGGACTGCAACTCACGTTCGACATCCGCCACCGCCTGGTGCAGCAGCACCCCGGCACAGGCCAGCGTCAGCAGGGCGAAGCACAGGGTGACACAAAGGTTGATCCGCCACAGGGCCGTCAGGTTGATCAGGCGCATGGGCAGGGTCTCCTCAGGGGCGCTGGGACCATCGTAAAACCGGGGCCTGCGTGGCGAATTACTACCTTGGTACCGGCCGAGCGGTACTTTCTGCATATTTCCCGCTCCCGGCGGGCTTCCTATGCTGGCGCCATCTGCCGTGGAGTGTGTCATGCACCAGCCTGCCCGCCTTGCCCTGACCTGCCTGCTGACCTTGGTCGCGACACTGTCTGTCGACCTGGCGCCCGCGGTTGCGGGCCAGGCTGCAGCCGCGTTGCAAGTTGGCATCGGCTACCTTGGCTACCGCCCCGACCCAGGCCCGTTGCTGTCCAATATCATCCCCGAGCCCGCCGATGCCGGGCTGCAGGGTGCCGAGCTGGCGATCGTCGACAGCAACAGCACCGGGCGCTTTCTGCAGCAAGCGTTCCACCTGACCCGCGCCAATGTCGACACCCCCGCCGCGCTGCTGCAGGCCGCCAAGGCCCAGCATGACCAGGGCCTGCGATTGTTCGTGGTGAACGCCCCTGCCGCCAGCCTGCGCGCGCTGTCTGCGGCCCTGCCCGACAGCCTGCTGTTCAACGCCGGCAGCCCCGACGACAGCCTGCGCAGCAACCAGTGCCTGGGCAATGTACTGCACAGCTTGCCGGGCCGGGCCATGCTGGCTGATGCGCTGGTGCAGTTGCTGGTAGTGCGCAAATGGCAGCGGGCGCTGCTGGTGGTCGGGCAGACCGAGGACGACCAGGCCTACGCCGCCGCCCTGCGCCGCGCGGCAAAACGCTTTGGCGTGCAGCTGGTGGCGGAAAAAACCTGGACCTTCGACAACGACCAGCGCCGCAGCGCCCAGGCCGACATGCCGCTGTTCACCCAGACCGCCGAATACGACGTGGTGCTGGTGGCCGACGAGCGCGGCGACTTCGGCGAGTACCTGCCCTACCAGACCTGGTACCCACGCCCCGTGGCCGGCACCCAGGGCCTGACACCTACCGGCTGGCACAAGACCGTGGAAACCTTTGGCGCGGCGCAGCTGCAAAAACGTTTCGAAGCCCAGGCCGGGCGCTGGATGAACGACCGCGATTTCGCCGCCTGGATGGCCGTGCGCAGCATCGCCAGCGCTGTCAGCAAACTGCGCCAGGCCGAGCCACGCGCACTGCAGCAACTGCTGCTCAGCGAACAGTTGCCGCTGGACGGATTCAAGGGCCGCAAGCTCAGCTACCGGCCGTGGAACGGCGAGCTGCGCCAACCGATCCCGCTGGTGCAGCCGCGCGCCCTGGTCAGTACCTCGCCGCAGGAGGGCTTCCTGCACCCGTTCAACGAGATGGACAGCCTGGGCTACGACAAACCCGAAGTGACCTGCAGCTACCCCTGACCCGATAACCACAACAACAAGGAATTCGCCATGCGCCGCTCCCTCTTCCACCGGGCCCTGCTGTACCCCTGCCTGCTGTCGGGCGCCCTGGTACTGGCCAGCGGACATGCCATGGCTGCAACCGCCTGGGTCTCCAACGAGAAGGACAACAGCCTCAGCCTGATTGATCTGCAAACCATGGAGGTCACCGAGACCCTGCCGGTCGGCCAGCGCCCGCGCGGCCTGCTGCTATCCCACGACAACAAGCTGCTGTACATCTGCGCCAGCGACTCGGACCGGGTGCAGGTGATGGACGTGGCCACCCGCAAGATCATCAAGGAACTGCCCTCCGGCAAGGACCCCGAGCAATTCGCCCTGCACCCCAACGACCGGTGGCTGTACGTGTCCAACGAGGACGACGCACTGGTAACGGTGATCGACACCGTGACCGACAAGGTGCTGGGGCAGATCGACGTCGGCATCGAACCCGAAGGCATGGCGGTGAGCCCGGATGGCAAGTGGGCGGTCAACACCAGCGAAACCACCAACATGCTGCACTGGATCGACACCAGCACCCAGGCCCTGGCCGAGAGCACCCTGGTCGATCAGCGGCCACGTTTTGTCGAGTTCAACCAGGACGGGTCGCGGCTGTGGGCTTCGGCGGAAATCGGCGGCACGGTGACCATCCTCGACGTGGCCACGCGCCAGGTGCTGAAAACCCTGAACTTCCAGATCAAGGGTGTGCACCCGGACAAAGTGCAGCCGGTGGGCATCAAGCTCAGTGGCGATGGCAAGTACGCCTTCGTTGCCCTGGGCCCGGCCAACCATGTGGCGGTGATCGATGCCAGCACCTACGAGGTAATGGACTACCTGCTGGTCGGCCGACGGGTCTGGCAGCTGGCGTTTACCCCCGACCAAAGTCAGTTGCTGGCCACCAACGGGGTCAGCGGCGATGTTTCGGTAATCGATACCAAAAGCCTCAAGGTGCTCAAGTCGGTGAAGGTCGGGCGCTACCCCTGGGGCGTGGTGGTCACGCCATGAACGCCCTTGAGGTCAGTGACGTGAGCTTCGCCTACGGCCCGCGCGAGGCGCTCAAACAGGTCGGGTTCAGCCTGGCGCCCGGGCGATTTGCCGCGTTGCTGGGCCCGAACGGCGCGGGCAAGTCGACTTTGATCGCCCTGCTGACACGCCTCTACGACCTGCAACAAGGCGACATCCGCGTGGGTGGCTGCTCGCTGCGCGACCAGCCACGCGCGGCCTTGCGCCAGCTGGGGGTGGTGTTTCAGCAAAGCACCCTGGACCTGGACCTCAGCGTCGAGCAGAACCTGCGCTACCACGCGGC
>NZ_JABMCN010000056.1:0-6528 GCF_013179515.1 Pseudomonas sp. CM27 | reverse complement strand
CGCTGCGCGACCAGCCACGCGCGGCCTTGCGCCAGCTGGGGGTGGTGTTTCAGCAAAGCACCCTGGACCTGGACCTCAGCGTCGAGCAGAACCTGCGCTACCACGCGGCGCTGCACGGCCTGTCGCGGCGTCAGAGCAGCCTGCGGGTGGACGCCGAACTGGCCCGCCAGGGCCTGGGTGAACGCCGCCGGGACCGCGTTCGCGAGCTGAACATCGGCCATCGGCGCCGGGTGGAAATCGCCCGTGCGCTGCTGCATGAACCGCGCCTGCTGTTGCTGGACGAAGCCAGCGTCGGCCTTGACCCGGCCAGCCGGCTGGCGCTCAACCAGCACCTGCGGCAGCTGTGCCGGGAACACGACCTCAGCGTGTTGTGGACCACCCACTTGCTGGACGAAGTACAACCGCACGATGACTTGCTGATCCTGCATCAGGGGCGCCTGGTGGCCAGCGGCACGGCCGATAGCCTGAGCCTGGCGCACGGTGGCGACCTCGATGACGCCTTTGCTTGCTTGACCAGCACGCCCTCAGGAGCCCATGCCCGATGAACGCTTACTGGCAATGTTTCAATGGCATCCTGCAACGCGAATGCCTGCGGTTCGTGCTACAGCGCACGCGCTTGCTCAGCGCCCTGGTGCGCCCGCTGCTGTGGCTGCTGGTGTTCGCCGCCGGCTTTCGCGCGGCGCTGGGCATAGCGATCATCGAGCCCTATGACAGCTACATCCCCTACGAGGTGTACATCATCCCCGGGCTGGCCTGCATGATCCTGCTGTTCAACGGCATGCAGGGCTCGTTGTCGATGGTATATGACCGGGAAATGGGCAGCATGCGGGTGCTGCTGACCAGTCCGCTGCCACGACCGTTCCTGCTGGCCAGCAAGCTGCTGGCAACCTCGCTGATTTCGCTGCTGCAGGTGTATGCCTTTCTCGCCATCGCCTGGTTGTACGGCGTGCAGCCACCGGCTGGCGGGTTGCTGCTGGCGCTGCCGGCGTTGTTGCTGGTGGCCCTGATGCTCAGCGCCCTGGGGTTGTTGCTGTCGAACGCGATCCGCCAGTTGGAGAACTTTGCCGGGGTGATGAATTTCGTGATCTTCCCGCTGTTTTTCCTGTCTTCGGCGTTGTACCCGTTGTGGAAAATGCGCGAGGCCAGCCAGTGGCTGTACTGGCTGTGTGCGCTCAACCCCTTTACCCATGCCGTGGAGCTGGTGCGTTTTGCCCTGTATCAGCGGCTGAACCTGCTGGCGCTGGTGGTGTGCCTGGGGTTGACCGTGTTGTTCAGCTTGCTGGCGGTAGTTACCTTCAACCCCCAGCATGCGGCGCTGCGCAAGCCGCGCTGACAGGGGCTGAGGGCTATCGATTGGCGAGGGGGGTGTTCAGCTGCTTACCGCCTCCCGAAACCGGCGGATGCTGGCAACGGCCAGCAGCAACCCGACCACCGCCACGCTTCCCCCCACCAGGCCGATTTGCGCCACGCCCGTCTGGCTGCTGACGATACTGCCCAACAACGCTCCACCGCCGATGCCGATGTTGTAGATGCCCGAGAACAGCGCCATGGCCACGTCTGTGGCGTCGGACGCCAGCTTCAGGGTCTTGGCCTGCAACGCCAGGCTGAAGCTCAGGATCGCCACACCCCAGAACATGCTCAGCGCAGCGAACAGGTAGAAGTTGCCCGACATTGGCCACAGCAACAGCAGGCACGCGGCGAGCACGCCGATCGAGCCGACCAGGAAACCCTGGGGGAAGCGGTCGCTGTAGCGGCTGAACAGCACCGATCCGAACACCCCGGCACCGCCAAACAGCAGCAGCAACAACGTGGTGCGCTCGCCACTGATCTGCGCCACGTGCAGGGCGAACGGCTCGATATAGCTGTAGGCGGTGAACTGCGCGGTGATCACCAGGGTTACCAGCACATAGGTAATGACCAGCGCCGGGCGCTTGAACAGGATCGGCAGGCTGCGCAGCGAGCCCGAATTCTGGCTGGGCAACAGCGGCAGCGATTTCATCAGGCACAGCATGGTGACCAGCGCCACCCCGGCAATGCTCAGGAAGGTGATGCGCCAGCCCAGGGCCTCGCCCACCACACGGCCCAGCGGAATGCCCAGAACCATGGCCAGTGTGGTGCCGGTGGCCAGCAGGCCCAACGCCTTGGCCTGCTGGCCCGGTGGCGCCACACGCACCGCCAGCGAGGCGGTGATGGCCCAGAACACCGCGTGCGCCAGGGCAATGCCGATACGGCTGACCAGCAGCATGGCAAAGCTTTGCGATAGCCACGACAGCAGGTGGCTGACAATGAATACCAGGAACACGAAAAGCAGCAGGCGGCGCCGTTCGATATTGCGGGTCAGCAGCATCATCGGCAGCGAGGCCAGCGCCACCACCCAGGCGTAGATGGTCAGCATCAGGCCCACCTGGGCGGTGCTCATGTCGAAGCTACGGCCGATGTCGCTGAGCAACGCCACCGGGACGAATTCGGTGGTGTTGAAGATGAAGGCAGCCAAGGCCAGCGCGATCACGCTCAGCCAGCTGCCGCTGCCCGCCGTCGGCGGCAGGTGGGTGGGTATGGGTCCGTTCATGGTGGAAACCGCTTCTCCGCACAAGGCGACAGGTCGCACGCCGACCACCCGCTTGCAGGGGTGACGACGTACGCTTTGTTATGGATAGGAATGGCCGGCATGGTACGCGTCAAGCCGGGGCCTCACAACCGCAAGGCAGGCAGAAGGAGTACCATGAGCGCTTTGTGTGAAACGCGTTTGCAACAAGGAGCCCGATCCACTCATGGACAAGCAGCACCCCCAGCAGCAGTGGCAGCAGGCGGTCATCGCCTATGCCCAGGCCGTCAACGACTACGTCGCGCAGGGCCGCGCGCAAGGCTGGGACAACCTCGAGGCGCCGCAGCCGCCGGCCACCGGGCACCTGCTGGATGCCTGGCAGGCGGCCCTGCAGGCAGCCAACCGCCCTGGCGTCGACGCGCAACAGCGCCAGGCCTTCCGCCAGGCCTGGCCCCCTGCGCACCACCCCCTGGTGCCGTTGCTCGATGAACACGGCCAAGGCATCGGCAACGTCCTGCTGCTGGAGGACGGCAGCCTGCTGGCCCGCATCGGCATGCCGCATGAGAAAGGCCAGGTGGTGCGAATCGACCAGCACGGGGTGACCCCGGTGATCGGCACAGACCACTTCGGCCGTTGCCCCGCTCGGCGCTATTTCGCTTTGGCCAATGCCGAGGGCGTGCGTGTGACCGATGGCTGGGGCGGTCCGCAGGTCCAGCGCCTGGCCTGGCCCACGGGGCTGGAGGGCTTGCCGCCCGGTTACCCGTTCGAGCCGTTCGATTTGCCCCCCACGCCAACAGCGCTGATCCCCTTCCCCGATGGCCAGCGGGTGCTGCTGGTGAGTGCCGAGGGTATCTTCGTGCTGGCCGGCCAGGGTGCGACCCGCCTGCTGCCACACCAGGCGCGGGTACTCGATGAACTGGCCGAAGGCACCGAACCGGAAGACATCAGCCTGGGGCTGAGCATGGAGCATGCGGCAATCTCGGTGGATGGCCGGCTGATCGTGACCGGTGAGCAAGGCAGCCGGCACCTGGTGTTCAATGACCGGCTCGAACCACTGGCCGCAATCGGCCCTTGCAGCGAGTACCCGCACTTTGCGCTGTTCAACCGTGCGGGCGACCAGGTCATCCTCAATGCCTGCCACTTCTACAGTGGCGCCACGCTGGCGGTGAGAGTGGCCGATCTGCCGGGGCTGGATACCGACTACTACAGCCAGGACCCACGTACCCCGTTGATCCAGGAAGGTGCACGGGTGTACGCCGGGGTCGCGCGCGACGGCGAGTATATCGTCGGCGATGCCTATGGCTACCTGCGGGCATTTGGCGAAGATGGCAATGAGCATTGGCAGCATTACCTGGGTTCGACCATCAGTGCGATGGATGTCAGCGCCGACGGGCGTACGCTGGTGGCGGCGAGCCATGCGGGGATTGTTTCGGTAATTGCGCTGGACAGCGGGCGGCCGGCTTGGCAGATCGGCACCGGGGCGCATGGCGAGGTGCGGCGGTGGTTGTTCTGGAAGGGGTGGGACCGGGCGATGGCCTGGTAATTGAGAGCGCCCGCATCTTTGTCGCCTGGCCTCTTCGCCGGGGATCCTGCAGGGAGCGCTTCGGGGCGGACAGGTGCTTGCCGCAAGCGGTGCAGTGCCTGTCAGCCCCGATGCAATTTGTCAAAGTCGTAGCGCCCCCAGGACCCACGCATCCCCCAACCTTTTCAGACCAAGGCCAACACCGCCATGGCCTTCTCCAGCGCCATGCGCGCACGCTGCTCACCGCTGATACCCTGCTCCAGCAACTGCCGCGTAGGGATTTCCAGGCTCAGCGGCACGCTGGCCGGCAATGCCCGGAGCAAGCCGACCAGGTCGGCATCGCCCTCGCCCGGGAAGCGCCGCTCGTTGCGGGCCTGGCGCAGGATCTCGTCCATGTCGGCCGGTACCGGACCGGCGACGTCGCACAGCTGGGCATAGCGCATGCGCTGCGGCGCCAGCTGCAGCAGGTCGTCCAGCGACGAGCGAGAACGGTTGACGTGGAAGGCATCCACCAGCACGCAGCCATTGGCTCGGTCGGCGTTGGTCACTACCCGCATGGCCTGGCGCAAGTCAGGCACGTCGGTCCAGGGCATGAACTCCAGGTGCGGATGAATACCGTAACCCGCCGCCAGGTCGCACAACACGGCAAAGCGTTCAGTCAAACGTGCTTCGTCCGGGTCGTTGCCCGCCACCAGCAATTCGCTGCCACCCAGCTCGGCACCCACCGCCAGGATCGGCTCGAAATCGGCTACACAGGTTTCCGGCTTCAGGCGCAGGATCTCCAGGTCGAGCACCTTGATGCCGGTGTCGCGCAGGCGCGCCTGGGTCTGCCGGCGCAGGTCGGCATCGGCGACCAGCGGGAAGTGCTGCTCCTGTTCGGTGGCCGGCACCAGGCGTAGGCCGACATGGCTGTAACCGGCGCGGGCCGCCGCCTCGATCATGTCAGGCGGGGAAAGCTCAAGCACCGTCAAGGCGGCCAGGGAGAAAATTCGATCAGTCATTTATCGTCACCAGAAAACAGGGAGGTCGGGTCAGGCAATGTGTTCAGGCGCGCAGGCCCGACCGCTTTGCGCGGCCTGGCGAATTGCTTCGATCAGCGCCAGCGTGCGGCCGCCATCGGCGGCATCGATCAGCGGTGCCTGTTCACCACGGGCCACGCGCACGAAGTGTTGCAACTGCAAGGTCAAGGCTTCGCCCGCAGGGACGCGCTCCTCACTTTGCAACAACGGCGTGTGCCAACCCGCGCCGGCTTCGGCGTAGTGCCAGCGCTTGAGCTGGGGAATGCTCAGAGAACCCTCGGTGCCGGCCAGCAGGTAGCAAGGTTGGCCGTCCTGGCGTGGGTATATCGGGCTCTCCCCCGAATCCAGCTCCCAACTCCAGGGCGCGGCCACCGCGTCGGAGCCGGTCAGGCTGCCCAACGCACCATTGGCAAACTGCAGCAGCACGGCGGCGCTGTCTTCATTGGCAAAACCGCGTACATCGTTGCGGGTGAACGCCTGCACCTGTACCACCTCGCCGCACAGGTGGCGCAGCAGGTCGAGGTCATGGATCAGGTTGGTCAGCAAAAAACCCGCCCCCGGTTCGCGGCGCCAAGGGGTTTCAAAGTAGCTGTCGGGTTTTTGCAGCTGCCACAGCGCGGTGACGTTGATCAGCCGGCCCAGTTTGCCGTCGGTGATCACCTGGTGCGCCTTGGCGATCAGCGGGTTATGGCGGCGGTGGTGGCCCACCAGCACCGGCACAGCCCGGCGACGCGACGCCTCTACCAAGGCTCGGACTTCATCCAGATGCACACCCACAGGCTTTTCCACCAGCACCGGTACGCCGGCTTCGACGCAATCCAGCGCGGTGGCGACATGCAGGTTGTTCGGGTTGGCGACGATCACCGCCTCGGGGCGCACGCGCTCCAGCATCTGGCGGTGGTCGGCAAAACAGGGCACGCCGCATTCGGCGGCGAAGGCCTCGGCCTGCGGGCCCGGATCGGCCACCGCACAGAGCTGGGCCTGCGGCACATTGAGCAAGTGCCGGTAATGCTGGCGGCCCATGATGCCGGCGCCGATCAAGGCAATACGAAGGGGTGCGTTCAACAGCCTGTCCTCTTGTCTTTGTTGTCGAGAAATTTATGAAACGCTGTTCCACAATTCACATATGACAATTTAGAACCAAGTTCAGCTTTTCAGAAGAAGCCGTAGAGCAGACTGTGCGGTAATCGACCGGAAATGCGTTATCAGGCAAACAGCTCACTGGCCAGGCTGGCCGCCGAAAGCTCTTGCGCGGCTGCCAGCAACAGCGGCGCCAGCTCTGCCAGGCGGCCTGGCGCCAGGCGCGCACTGGGCCCGGCGATGCTCAGCACGCCGATGACCTCGTCACTTTGCGGGCGGCGTACCACGGCGGCCAAGGCCGAGGTGCCGATGGCCGAGGTCTGTTCGACCCAGGCATAGCCACGTTCGCGGGCGCCCTGCAG
>NZ_JABMCN010000055.1:25640-27442 GCF_013179515.1 Pseudomonas sp. CM27 | reverse complement strand
GGCCGCCATCGAAGGTTGCCGCCGTTGCGACAACGTCGACATCTTCATCCTGCACCCGCACCAGCGCGTGTCGGAAGTGCAGCGTCGGCAGATGACCACGCTGTTCGGCGACAACATTCACAACATCGCCATCGAAGGCAACTTCGATGACTGCCAGGAAATGGTCAAGGCCAGCTTCGCTGACCAGTCGTTCCTCAAAGGCACCCGCCTGGTGGCCGTGAACTCGATCAACTGGGCGCGGATCATGGCCCAGATCGTCTACTACTTCCACGCGGCCCTGCAGCTGGGCGGCCCCGCGCGCTCGGTGGCGTTCTCGGTACCCACCGGCAACTTCGGCGACATCTTCGCCGGTTACCTGGCCCGCAACATGGGCCTGCCGGTCAGCCAGCTGGTGGTCGCCACCAACCGCAACGACATCCTGCACCGCTTCATGAGCGGCAACCAGTACGTGAAGGAAACCCTGCACGCCACCCTGTCGCCGTCGATGGACATCATGGTCTCGTCCAACTTCGAGCGCCTGCTGTTCGACATGCACGGTCGCAATGGTGCGGCTATCGCCGAGCTGATGGCCAACTTCAAGCAAGGCGGTGGCTTCAGCGTCGAGCAAGATCGCTGGACCGAAGCCCGCAAGCTGTTCGACTCCCTGGCCGTCAGCGACGAGCAGACCTGCGAGACCATCGCCGAAGTGTTCGCTGCCACCGGTGAAGTACTCGACCCGCACACCGCGATCGGCGTCAAGGCCGCCCGCGAATGCCGCCGCAGCCTGGACACGCCGATGGTGGTGCTGGGCACTGCGCACCCGGTCAAGTTCCCTGAAGCGGTGGAGAAGGCCGGTGTAGGTAGGGCGCTGGAGCTGCCGGCGCACCTCAGCGACCTGTTCAGCCGTGAGGAACGTTGCACTGTGCTGGCCAATGACCTGAAGGCTGTGCAGGGCTTTGTCAGCCAGCATGGCAACCGCGGCAAGCCACTGTAAGCGGGTTGGTTTCCGGGGCTGCGTAGCAGTCCCGGAACTATCAGTCTTTTCCTTCAATTCCCTCAGAAACGTCCTATTCAGGTGCGCGTAGCGCAACGCCTACCGTAGTCGGTCCTCACACCAGGAGCGGCTCATGCACCAGCCCTACGTGGTGATCCACCAGGCTCGCCCATCCCACCAGATCCTCCTGCATCAGGCCCTCAATGCCCAGGGCATCTTCAATGTGCGCCTGAGCGAGGGCACCGACGCCTGCCTTGATGCGGCACGCCGCCCTGATCTGCTGGTCATCGACCATGCCATGCCAACCCGCTCCGGCCTTGCCTTGCTCGCCCGGCAGCAACAGCCCCGCGCTCTGCTATTTGTCGGCCAGCCGACCCCCAGGCAGCGCAACCTCGCCGATGAGGCCAGAAAACGCGGTCTATGGGTGCTGGCCGAGCTGCCCTGGCCGTTGTCGATGCCCCGCTTGCAACAGGCGCTGAGTGCTCTGCAACTGGGCCAGGGGCGGCGTATTCAAACTGTCATGTCCGCCCCGCATGCTCAGTGAACCCGCCACAGCGTGGCGAACTTTCCGCTGCGCTTGCTGGTCAGTTGCTTTATATCCCACCACGCAGCGAGTGATACGGATGGAAAGAATCTGCAGACTGCTCAACGACGCACTGACCCCCTATCAGACCCACCTCGGCCTCGCCGATGCCAGCGGTAATCGCCAACTGACCGTTCACGACCGCCTCGCCGGCATCACCCTGCGGCGTACGGTCAGCGAGCGGCAGTTGCAGGAGCAACGCCTGTTGATCGATCTGGTGGATGGTCTGCACCGTGATTTGCAGAT